>NZ_JBHXRM010000029.1:6788-110588 GCF_042716895.1 Streptomyces sp. NPDC058653
TTTCCAAATGACCCGGGTGTTATACCCGGCGCCCACGGGGGGGGTTACCCCCCACTGCCAGGCTCCATGCCCCCCCCCCCGCGGGGGGGGCCCGCCCCCGCCCCCCCCCCCACGGGTGAACCACTGGCCAGCATCGGCATGGTGCTGAACCAGCTCAGGGACGAGTTCCCCGAGGTCACCATCTCCAAGATCCGGTTCCTGGAGTCCGAGGGCCTCGTCGAGCCCCGGCGGACCCCCTCCGGGTATCGGAAGTTCAGCCCCGAGGACGTCGAGCGCCTCACCCAGGTCCTGCGGATGCAGCGGGATCACTATCTGCCCCTGAAAGTCATCAGGGAGCATCTCGACGCCGTCGCGCGAGGTGAACGGCTCCCTCTGCCCGCGCAGGCCTCGCAGGGGCCCCAGCGGGAGCTCATCGCCTCCACGTGGGACCCGGAGTCCGCGCCGCCCACCGCCCCGAGGATCGGCCGTGCCGAGCTGCTGGCGGCCACCGAGGCCGCCGAGAGCGAGCTGGACGAGTGGGAGGCGTACGGTCTCATCGCCCCGATGGCGGACGGCGGCTACGACTCCGAGGCCGTGACCGTGGCGAAACTTGTCGCGGAACTCGGAAGATTCGGTCTGGAACCACGGCATCTGCGCGCCGTGAAAGCCGCCGCGGACCGTGAGGCCGGACTGGTCGAGCAGGTCGTCGCGCCCCTGCGCCGGCACCGTAATCCGCAGACCAGGGCACATGCGGAGGCCGCCACGAGGGAGCTGGCGGCGCTCTCGGTGAGGCTGCACGCGGCACTGGTACAGACGGCTCTCGGTGTCCGGCTTACCTGATCTTGGGGGAGTCCGACTACCCAAACCGACCGGGCACGTCCTAGGGTTGCTGTGTGAACGAGCTCGACGTCGTGGGTGTCCGGGTGGAAATGCCCTCCAACCAACCGATCGTGCTCCTGCGTGAAGTGGGAGGCGACCGGTACCTTCCCATCTGGATCGGGCCTGGGGAAGCTACCGCTATTGCCTTCGCCCAACAGGGCATGGCACCGGCCCGACCACTGACCCATGACCTTTTCAAGGATGTCCTTGAAGCGGTGGGCCAGGAACTCACGCAGGTGCGCATCACCGACCTGCGCGAAGGAGTCTTCTACGCGGAGCTGGTCTTCGCGAGCGGTGTCGAGGTGAGCGCGAGGCCGTCCGACGCCATAGCGCTCGCCCTGCGCACCGGTACGCCCATCTACGGCAGTGACGGGGTGCTGGACGACGCGGGCATCGCGATCCCCGACGAGCAGGAGGACGAGGTGGAGAAGTTCCGCGAGTTCCTCGACCAGATCTCGCCGGAGGATTTCGGGACCAACAGCCAGTGACGGGGACCGACAGCCCCTGAGTGGTGAGCGGCCGACGGCCGTCACCACCGACTCCGTCCGCGCATCCGGCCAGCCTTTCCCGGCGACGGGACACGGCAAACCACTCTCAGGGTGATTATCACTCGGCGTGCCCAGCGTGGCGATCGTTGACGCACCCGGGGGCACTGCTTACCGTCGACGGGGCAGGTCAAGGACGGAGGTCGGTGTGAGCAGCAGCGGCGACGGTACGGCGAACGGCCCGTACCCGCTTCACGGCAGTACGTCCGAACCCACGACCGACACGGTCGGCTACCGGGGACCGACGGCCTGCGCGGCGGCCGGTATCACCTACCGCCAGCTGGACTACTGGGCGCGTACCGGGCTGGTCGAGCCGAGTGTGCGCCCCGCCCGGGGATCGGGCAGCCAGCGCCTCTACAGCTTGCGCGACGTCGTCTTCCTGAAGATCGTCAAGCGCTTCCTGGACACGGGTGTCGCCCTCCAGAACATCCGGACGGCCGTCCGGCATCTACGCGGCCGGGAGGCGCGCGATCTGGAGCGCATGACGCTCATGAGCGACGGCGCGACGGTGTACGAGTGCTCGTCGCCGGACGAGGTCGTGGATCTTCTCCAAGGGGGTCAGGGCATCTTCGGGATCGCCGTCGGGGTGGTCTGGCGGGACGTCGAGACGGCGCTCTCCCAATTGCACGGGGAGCGCGTCGACACCGGCGAGACCCTGATCGGCCACAATCCCGCCGACGAACTCGCGCGCCGGCGCCGCGACCGGGCCGTCTGAACCGCCGGGCTCCGCACAGGCCGGAGCACGGCGGGCTCCCGGGTCCCGGGCGATTGTCAGTGGGGTAGGGGAGCATCGGTGGCGTGAGACCCGCACCGACCATCCTGCATCTGGACATGGATGCCTTCTTCGCCGCCGCCGAGCAGGCGGCGAAGCCGAGCCTGCGCGGAAAGCCGGTGGTCGTCGGCGGTCTCGGCCCCCGGGGGGTCGTCTCGACGGCGTCGTACGAGGCGAGGCGGTTCGGGATCCACTCGGCCATGCCGATGGCGCAGGCGAGACGGCTCGCGCCGAACGCGGCGTATCTGGTGCCGCGCTTCGCGCTCTACCGCACGGTCAGCGAGCAGGTCATGGAGCTGCTCGGCCGGCTGTCACCGCTGGTGGAGCCGTTGAGCCTGGACGAGGCCTTCGTCGATCTGGAGGCGGGTGGCTCGGCGTCCGACTCGGCGTCGGCGCGTGCGATGGGCGAGCGCCTGCGGCGGGACATCAGGGCGGTCACCGGTCTGACGGGCTCGGTCGGGCTCGCCGGGTCCAAGATGCTGGCGAAGATCGCCTCCGAGCAGGCCAAGCCCGACGGTCTGGTGCTCATCGAGCCGGGGACGGAGCGCGAACTGCTGGGGCCGATGACCGTACGGACGCTGCCCGGGGTCGGGCCCGCGACCGGTGAGCATCTGCGCCGGGCCGGGATGATGACGATCGCCGATCTGACGGAGGCCGGGGAGGACGAGCTCGTACGGCTCGTGGGGAAGGCGCACGGGGTCTCGCTGTACCGGATGGCGTCCGGGCACGACGACCGGCCGGTGGTGGCCGAGCGCGAGACCAAGTCCGTCTCCGTCGAGGACACCTTCGACGTCGACCTGCACGACCGGGTGCGGGTCAGGACGGAGGTGGACCGGCTGGCGGAGCGCTGTGTGCGGCGGCTGCGGGAGTCCGGGCACTCGGGGCGGACGATCGTCCTGAAGGTGCGGCGGTACGACTTCTCGACGCTCACCCGCTCCGAGACGCTCCGCGGGCCGACGGACGACCCGGTCGTGGTGCGTGAGGCCGCCGGGAGGCTGCTGGAGTCCCTGGACACCACCGGAGGGGTGCGGCTGCTCGGGGTGGGGGTGACGGGGCTGACGGACTTCACACAGGAGGACCTCTTCGCGCAGGCGGCGGCGGACGCGGCGGAGGCATCGGAGGCGGGACGGGCGGAGCGGTCCGAGGGCGGCGTCGGCCCGGCCCGGGAGCCGGACACCGGGGCGGCGCAGGACGAGCCCGAGGCGGCGCCGCCGGGGCCCGACGCGGACGCGGACGCGGACGCGGCGGCCGTCACCGAGAGGCACTGGCCGGCGGGGCACGACGTGCGGCATACGGAGTTCGGCGCGGGGTGGGTGCAGGGGAGTGGGGTGGGGCGGGTCACCGTACGGTTCGAGGAGCCCACGTCGGCCGTGCCCGGGCGGGTGCGGACCTTCCGTACGGACGATCCCGATCTGGAGCTCTCGGAACCGCTGCCCCTGGTCGCGGCGGCGCCGGACCCGGCGGAGACCGAGACGGAGGGCTAGGGCCTGGGCGGGTCGGCCGGGTTCCGCCGGTGGCCGGATTCTTCCCGGTCCTCGGAGCGGTCCTCGGAGCGGTCGTCCGCGCGGGCGTCGTCGTCGCGGCCCGCCACCTGGCCGAAGTCGCGGTCGGCCGGGCGCTCGGGGGCCGCGGGCTCCGGCAGGGCCAGCCGGTAGTGGTGGTAGAGCTGGATCTCCTGGTCGGGGGAGAGATGGCGGCCGACCCCGAAGTCCGGTGCGTCCTTGATCAGCCCGCGCTCGTAGGGGATGTGCAGGGACTCGTCGCGGTAGGTGCTGGGCGCCAGGGGCACGAACGCGTCCCGGCTGAAGAGCCCGGTCCGCACCGCCGCCCACTCCGGCACACCGGTGGCATCGTCCAGATACACCTCGTCGACGGTACCGATCTTGTGCCCGTCGCGGTCGTACGCCTTGCGGCCGATCAGGCTGCGCGGATCGATGTCGGTCTGCACGGTCCCTCCAACTGGTCGCACATGCTCCCTCACTCTAAGAAAGGGCACATCGGGGGTATCGGCCACTCGAAGGCCCTGGCGGGAACTCGCTGGTAGGCTGGCCAGTGGCTGTAGACCCCATGCGGGAGAGCGTCCGGCGAGAGTGCCGGAGGCGCCGAAGGAGCAAATCCTCCCCGGAAACTCTCAGGCCCCCGTACCGCATGGACGAGGTCACTCTGGAAAGCAGAGCAGGTGTCGGACGGCATCCGCTCTCACCGACGGTGAAAGTCGGCCTGTCTCTCGCGGCGGTCCGGTGAAACTCTCAGGTTGATGTGACAGAGGGGGAGGCCGTCCGGGCACCTGTGTATCGGTGCCCCTCGCAGGTCGCGCCAGACCAGGAGGCCTCCCGTATGACAGCCCATCGCACACCCCTCTCGCAGTTGGAGCGAGGAATTCCGTTCGAGCAGCGCCATGTCGGACCCGACACGGCCGCTCAGGCGAAGATGCTCGCGCAGGTCGGCTACGGCTCCCTCGACGAGCTGACCGCCGCCGCCGTGCCCGACGTGATCAAGAGCGCCGAGGCACTGGCTCTGCCCGCCGCGCGCACCGAGGCGGAGGTGCTGGCCGAGCTGCGGTCCCTCGCGGAGCGCAACCAGGTCCTCGCGCCGATGATCGGCCTCGGCTACTACGGCACGTTCACGCCGCCGGTGATCCTCCGCAACGTGATGGAGAATCCCGCCTGGTACACCGCGTACACGCCGTACCAGCCCGAGATCTCCCAGGGCCGCCTGGAGGCCCTGCTCAACTTCCAGACCGTGGTGGCCGATCTGACCGGTCTGCCGACCTCGGGAGCCTCCCTGCTGGACGAGGGCACGGCCGCCGCCGAGGCCATGGCGCTCGCCCGCCGGGTCGGCAAGGTGAAGGACGGGGTCTTCCTGGTCGACGCCGACGCCCTGCCGCAGACCGTCGCGGTGATCCGCACCCGGGCCGAACCGGCTGGCGTCGACGTCCTCGTCGCCGACCTGGCCGACGGGATCCCCGCCGAGGCCGCCGAACGCGGTGTCTTCGGTGTGCTCCTCCAGTACCCGGGCGCCTCGGGCGCCGTACGGGACCTCAGGCCCGTCATCGAGCAGGCCCACGAGCTCGGAGCCGTCGTCACCGTCGCCGCCGACCTGCTGGCCCTCACGCTCCTCACCTCACCCGGTGAGCTCGGCGCGGACATCGCCGTCGGCACCACCCAGCGGTTCGGCGTCCCCATGGGCTTCGGCGGACCGCACGCCGGATACATGGCCGTACGCGAGAAGTTCGCCCGCAACCTGCCCGGACGGCTCGTCGGGGTCTCCGTGGACGCCGACGGGAACAAGGCGTACCGGCTGGCGCTCCAGACCCGCGAGCAGCACATCCGCCGCGAGAAGGCCACCAGCAACATCTGTACCGCGCAGGTGCTGCTCGCCGTGATGGCCGGGATGTACGCGGTCTACCACGGCCCCGACGGGCTGCGCGGCATCGCCGAACGCACCCACCGCTACGCGACCGTCCTCGCCGAGGGGCTGCGCGCGGGCGGCGTCGAGATCGTGCACGAGGCCTACTTCGACACACTGACCGCCCGCGTCCCGGGCCGCGCCGCCCAGGTCGTGGCCGCCGCCCGCGAGGGCGGGGTCAACCTCCACCTCGTCGACGCCGACCATGTCTCGCTCGCCTGCGACGAGACGACCGGGCGCGCCCAACTCGCCTCCGTGTGGACCGCCTTCGGGGTCACCGGCGACATCGAGGCGCTGGACGCCGAGTCCGGGGACGCGCTGCCGCGGACACTGCTGCGCACCGACGACTACCTCACGCACCCGGTCTTCCACCAGCACCGTTCCGAGACGGCGATGCTCCGCTATCTGCGCCGGCTCGCCGACCGTGACTACGCGCTGGACCGCGGCATGATCCCTCTTGGCTCCTGCACCATGAAGCTCAACGCCACCACCGAGATGGAGCCGGTGACCTGGCCGGAGTTCGCCGCGCTGCACCCCTTCGCGCCGGCCGACCAGGCGCAGGGCTATCTCACGCTGATCCGTGAGCTGGAGGAGCGCCTGGCGGAGGTCACCGGCTACGACGCGGTGTCCCTCCAGCCCAACGCCGGCTCCCAGGGGGAGCTCGCCGGGCTGCTGGCCGTACGGGCGTACCACCGCGCCAACGGCGACACCGGACGCACCGTCTGCCTCATCCCGTCGTCCGCGCACGGCACGAACGCCGCGAGCGCCGTCATGGCCGGTATGCGGGTCGTCGTCGTGAAGACGCGCGAGGACGGTGACGTCGACGTCGAGGACCTGCACGCCAAGATCGAGCGGCACGGCGACGAACTGGCCGTCCTGATGGTCACCTACCCGTCCACGCACGGGGTGTTCGAGGAGCACATCGGCGACATCTGCGCGGCCGTGCACGACGCCGGCGGCCAGGTGTACGTCGACGGCGCGAACCTCAACGCGCTGGTAGGGCTGGCCAAGCCGGGCCGGTTCGGCTCGGACGTGTCGCACCTGAACCTGCACAAGACCTTCTGCATCCCGCACGGCGGCGGCGGCCCCGGCGTCGGCCCGGTCGGCGTGCGCGCCCACCTCGCCCCGTACCTGCCCAACCACCCCCTCCAGCCCGCCGCGGGCCCGGAGACGGGCGTCGGCCCGATCTCGGCGGCTCCCTGGGGCTCGGCCGGCATACTGCCGATCTCCTGGGCGTACGTCCGGCTGATGGGCGGTGAGGGCCTCAAGCGCGCCACCCAGGTCGCCGTACTGGCCGCGAACTACATCGCCAAGCGGCTGGAGCCGCACTTCCCGGTGCTGTACACGGGGCCGCACGGGCTCGTGGCGCACGAGTGCATCGTTGATCTGCGTCCGCTGTCGAAGTCGACCGGCGTCAGCGTCGACGACATCGCCAAGCGGCTCATCGACTACGGGTTCCACGCGCCCACGATGTCGTTCCCGGTGGCCGGCACGCTGATGATCGAGCCCACTGAGAGCGAGGACCTCGCCGAACTCGACCGGTTCTGCGAGACGATGATCGCGATCCGCGCGGAGATCGAGAAGGTGGCGTCGGGCCACTGGCCGGCGGACGACAATCCGCTGCGCAACGCTCCCCACACGGCCGCCGCGCTGGGCGGGGAGTGGGAGCACGCGTACAGCCGTAACGAGGCGGTCTTCCCGGCCGGGGTCTCCGCGGCCGACAAGTACTGGCCTCCGGTGCGCCGGATCGACGGTGCGTTCGGCGACCGCAATCTCGTCTGTTCCTGCCCGCCGCTGGACGAGTACGACAACTGACGGACCACGCGGGGCCGTCGGGCCGTGCGGTGCGCGGACGGACGGCGTACGTCGGGCGCTCGGGGCACCCGGCGGAGCACATGCATCGGGGCCGGTTCGGAGTGAGTTCTCCGGCCGGCCCCCTTGTACGGACGGCTCAGGCTGCCGTCATCACCTGCCCGCTCCCGTACGGCCGGTGCGGAGCGATGATCTGGCCGTCGGGCAGCAGCTCACCGGTGTCCTCGAAGAGCAGGACGCCGTTGCACAGCAGGCTCCAGCCCTGCTCGGGGTGGTGAGCCGCGAGACGGGCCGCCTCCCGGTCGGCTGATTCGGCGGTCGGACAGGCTGGCTGGTGCTGGCACATGGGTGGTTTCTTTCGCTGCGTCGTGGTGTGTGTCCTGCGGCTCGACGTGGTCATGGCCGCCCCCCGGTTTCTCTCGATCCGTACCCCAGTGTTGCCCCACGGACGTCGATCCGCAGGGATTTCGCGGCAGCGCTTGTCTCTGCTTAAGGACGTGTCACCCGCCCGGACGGTTCAGCCCAACTCGGCTGTCCTTTCGGGTGGTTCGGGGTGACCCGTCCGGACTAGTCCGGACGAGCGCGGTGCGGTCCCCCGCGACCAAACAGGAGCCCCGTGACCGTTGAGGGGTCACGGGGCAGTGTAGGGCGCGTGGGGCGGTTGGGAGTCGGTCGGGAGGCAGCCTGTCCGGAGACGGACCGCCGGTGTGGTTCAGCCGGTGGTCAGCAGGGGCGCGGGCGCGCTGGTGGACGCCGTCGCGGGGGGCGCCGAGAGCGCGGACGTAAGGCGCAGCCCCATCGTCGGAAGCAGGTCGGCGACACGGTGCGGCCGGTGGGCCGCGATGCCGGGCGGGGCGGGGGCGAGTGGGATCAGCAGGTCGGCCGGGGCGGGAGCGCCGACGGAGGCGTCGGACTCGACGTCCTGGTGCAGCCAGAGGGTGAGCATGTACAGGCCCGGCACCGAGAGCAGCCGGGGCTGGTACGGCGCCTTCACGGTCTCGGCCTGGCGCAGCGCGCGTTCCGTGGCGGAGATGTAGGGGCCCTCGAAGAAGCGTGAGAAGGCCCAGCCGTCGGGGGTGAGCATCGTGTCCGCCGCCGCGACGGCGCGCTCGCCGCTGCGGATCAGGAAACGCCAGCCGGCCAGTCTGGTCTGCGGCGCGTCGCTGCTCGGGGTGATCTGTTCCAGTACGTGTACCGGAAGGGGCAGTTCGGGGCTCAGCGGTCCCTGGACGGACCGGAGAGCGGGCGTTCGGGCCTCGCGCACTGCGGTGGGAGAACCGAGTGCCGCGAGGACGCTGCGCAGGGCGGGCGCTGGAGCCGGGGAGACATGCAGCGGCATGGTGGGTTGCCTCTCGCTCAGTAGGCACAGTGATGCGTCGAAGGTGCGGGTGCGGACGTCGCTGTCGGCGCACGTGGTCAGAGGTTTGCTCCAGGCCGTGGCCGGGCTTCAACTCTCTGCCTCGTTCGCACAGAGTTTATACGACGTGTGTTCACAGAATGTTTCTTCCGTCTGTCGCCCTTATTGCGTCAAGGCGATATCCGGTCCATCTCGCACGGAATCAGCTTCGATGAACCGTCAGATGAACGCGGAACAGGCGCGTGTGGCCTGGGATGATTCGGCCCGAGCGGTAGGCCGAAACTGGTCGGCGTTTTCGTCGACCGCGTGGTGAGTGAAATTGCTCACTGTCCATGCCCAGGGAATGTGCCTGGAGGCCGTTCTGTCCACTCTACCCGGTGCGGCACGTAAACGGGGCGTTATGGATCACCCAGTCTGGGCACTATCGATCGTGAAGCGATGCCCGGGGCCGCCGGGAAGCCGACCGGAAGGAGGGACCATCCGATGGGGGAGAAGGTCGAATCGGACGGTACCGGCGTGTCCGATCGGCAGGAATACCGCAGGAAGCTCCAGCAGTGCCTGGCGGTGCTGGGGCGGCTCCTGGGGGAGAGGCGCTTCGACCGGCCCAGGAATCTGATGGGTCTGGAGATCGAACTGAATCTCGCCGGTTCCGACGGGATGCCCCGGATGATGAATGCGGAAGTTCTTGAACGGATCGCGAGCCGTGATTTCCAGACCGAACTCGGAATGTTCAACCTGGAAGTGAATATCGCCCCGCACCGGCTCGGCGGACGCGTTCTCGATCAGCTCGCAGAAGAACTGCGCACGGGTCTCGGATATGCGCATCGCAAAGCCAACGAGGTCGACGCGGGCATCATGATGATCGGCATTCTGCCGACGCTCTCCCTCGACGACGTGGTCTCCTCGAACCTCTCGGACGCGGACCGCTACACCCTTCTCAACGACCGGATGGTGGCCGCGCGGGGCGAGGATTTCGTGCTCGACATCGACGGCGTCGAACGTCTCACCTGCACATCACCCTCGATCGCGCCCGAGGCGGCCTGTACGTCCGTGCAGTTGCACCTCCAGGTCACGCCCGACCGCTTCGCGGACGTCTGGAACGCCGCGCAGTGCGTCGCCGCCGTACAGATCGCCGTCGGCGCCAACGCGCCATTCCTGTTCGGAAAAGAGCTGTGGCGTGAATCCAGGCCACCGCTCTTCCTCCAGGCGACCGACACCCGGCCACCTGAGCTGCAGGCCCAGGGCGTACGGCCCAGGACCTGGTTCGGGGAGCGCTGGATCGAATCCGTGTACGACCTTTTCGAGGAGAACCTGCGCTATTTCCCGCCGCTCCTCCAGATGAGGGACGACGAGGATCCGCACCGCGTCCTGGCCGAGGGCGGTATCCCGCGCCTCGCGGAACTGGTGCTCCACAACGGCACCGTCTACCGGTGGAACAGACCCGTGTACGACGTCGCCGACGGACAGCCCCATCTGCGGGTCGAGAACCGCGTACTGCCCGCCGGGCCGACCGTCACGGACGTCGTCGCCAACGCGGCCTTCTACTACGGGCTCGTCCGCGCGCTCGCCGAGGACTCCAGACCGGTCTGGACCCGGCTGCCGTTCGAGACCGCCGCGCGGAACTTCGAGACCGCGTGCCGCGACGGCATCGAGGCACGGCTGCGCTGGCCCCGTAACGGCCGGACGGGCAGCGGGGTCACCGAGGTCTCGGCGGTCCGGCTCGTCCGCGACGAGCTGCTGCCGCTCGCCGCCGCCGGGCTCGACGCGTGGAACGTGGAGCCGGCCGACCGCGACTTCTACCTCGGGGTGATCGAGGGACGCTGCGAGAGACTGGTCAACGGCGCCTCGTGGCAGGTGGACACCTTTCACCGGGCGAGGGCGGCCGGGCTCCGCAGGGAGGCGGCGCTCGCGGCCACGACCCGGCGCTACGCCGAGCTGATGCATCAGGGGGAGCCGGTGCACACCTGGCCGGTGGGTTTCCCCGCGCCGTCGCGGATGCCGGACATCTCCGTCTGAGGGGCCCCGGCCCGGGCCCGCGGTGCCCGGCGCCCGCGGTGCCCGGCGCCCGCGGTGCCCGGGCCCGCGGTGCCCGGCGCCCGTCGTTACCGGTCGGCCCCCAACGAGAGGATCGCCTCGGTCAGGACCGACCGGATGCCGGCCGGGTCCTCCACCTCGTAACCCGCGCCGCCGGTGATCCGCGCGATCTCGTCCATCGACTCGGGGTCCGCGTCCGGGCCGACGGCGATCGTGATCAGCGGGACCGGGCGCCTGGGGTCGGCGAGCTTCCGCAGGTCGTCCATGAGGTCGGTGCGGGCCGCCGTGTCGGTGTCCGTGCCGCCGGCGAGGACGACGACCGCGTTGCACTTGCCGCTCACGTACGAGGACTGCGCCTCCTTGAAGGCGGCCAGCGTGGTGTCGTACATGCCGGTCGTCCCCGAACCCGCCGCCGAGGGTGTCAGGGCCCCGACGGCGTCCGAGAGGCTCTCCCGGTGGGTGGCGTCGCCCTTGGCGCGCTCGCCGAGCGGCGCGGTCCCGGCCAGTTCGCCGTCGTCGGAGCCGGCCGCGAAGTCCCAGAGGCCGATCTCGTCGTCCGGCGTGTAACCGGAGAGCGTCCGGAGCACCGCGTCCTTCGTGGCCTCCATCCGGGACTCGCCGTCGCTGCCCGGCACGGGCTGGGACATCGAGCCCGAGGTGTCGACCACGAGGGTCAGCCGGGCGGGCTGCACGGCCACCGTCCACATGCCGAGCGTCTCCTCGACCGTGTCCGCGGTAGGAGGCTGCGCCTTCGTCAGCGCGTACGGCTGGGGCGCACGGCCCCCGGCCACCCGGACCAGGTCGTCGCCCACGGCGGAGTGGGCCGTACGGAAGCCGTGCTCCGCCATCGTGCGCTGCCCCTCCTCCTCGTTGAGGAGGGACATGAACCGGGACACCGCGCGGCTCTCGTCCGTCGTCAGCTCCGGCTCGTTGACGAGGTTCAGCGGGTAGTCCAGGACCGGTGCCACGTCCGTCGGATAGAACAACTGGAGATCGGAGACGCCTCCGTCGGTGGAGTTGTGGGTGAACGCGGCCTGTTCGCTGAGGAAGAGCGCCTCGTTGTTCGCGGCGCTGTCCACGCCGCTCCGCGCCAGGGACGGGACGACCCGGGCGTCGGAGTCCGACACGCGCGTGGCAAGGGCCTCGGCGGTCGCGGCGATCAGAGTGTCGCCGTCCGGATCGGCCTCGCGCGTGGACGCCACGACGCTGCTGAGCGCGAGCAGCCCGGTGGCACTGCGCGCCGGGTCGGCCGCGCCCAGCCGTACGGCGTCCTTGCCGGTGGTGGCCGCCGTCAACTCGGCCCAGGTGTACGTCTTCCCGGGCCAGCCGAGCCGGGTGCCGGCGGAGGGGACCGCCGCCAGCGCCACCGGTGTGGCCGCCGCGTTGCCGACGGGTGTCAGCGCGATACCGGCGCCGGCGGTCAGCGCGCGTTCGACCCAGACGTCGGAGTCCGGCAGCCAGGCCTCGTACTCGTGGGCGGTCGTGCCGGTGGCGAGATCGTCGGCGATCTCATGGTTCTCACGGGCGTCCACCCGGATGTCGATACACCGGCCGTCGGAGGTGATGTCGTCGCGCCGCGCGGTGTCGGCGACGGCCTGTACGGCGGGGGCGATGTCCGGTGAGGCCGCCAGGTCGATCTGTACGGCGGCGCCCGCGCAGCCGTCGGAGAAGGACAGGATGCCGCTCGCCGCCGCGATACCGGTCCCCGCAGCCAGGCTCAGCAGCACCGCCGTGGCGATCAGTACATTGCGACGGCGCGGACGACGGCCCCTGGTGCTGTCCGTCGTTCCGTCGTCGGGCAAGCTGTGACGTTCCATGGCGGTGGTGCCCCTCCTTGGCCTGAACAAGGAAAATGGGGGGCCTCGGCCCGCTGAATGGCGCCCGCCCCCCGGCCTGTCGCGTGCGATCTTCGTACCCGCATTCGAGACCCTAGCGGGGCGGGAAGGGGCTTGAGGCGCGATTAGTCAACTGGAGGCAACTGTGCAGACGGAGGCGGGCCGCGTGGCCGATTCCCTTCCCCAAGAAGGCCTGTCGCGCAGGATGCTGCGGTCCGAGGTGCTGATCGTCCTCGCGCTCTCGCTGGGGGCGAGCGGGGTGTCGGCGCTGATCAGCTTTGTCGGGTCGGTCACCAAGCCGGGCGGGCTGAGCGACCAGGCGGCGACGCTCAACGGTTCGCAGGCCCCGGGGCGCCCCTGGCTGGATCTTGCCTGGCAATTGTTCGGAATCACCACCGCACTGGTTCCTGTGGTGCTGGTGGCGCACCTGTTGCTCAGAGAGGGGAGCGGGCTGCGGGATCTGGGGTTCGACCGGCGCCGGCCCTGGCCGGATCTCGGTCGCGGCACGCTGATCGCGGCCGGCATCGGCAGCGCGGGCCTCGCCTTCTACATCGGCTCGCGCGCCGCCGGGTTCAATCTGACCGTCGTACCGGAGTCCCTGCCCGAGGTGTGGTGGAAGTTCCCGGTACTGATCCTGTCCGCGGTGCAGAACTCCGTACTCGAAGAGGTCATCGTCGTCGGGTATCTGCTGCGCAGACTCGATCAGTTGGGGTGGACACCGATGGCCGCCCTGGTGGCCAGTTCGGTGCTGCGCGGGTCGTACCACCTCTACCAGGGCATCGGCGGCTTCATCGGGAACATGGTGATGGGCGTGGTGTTCGTGCTGGCCTACCGCCGCTGGGGCCGGGTGGGTCCGCTGGTGGTCGCGCACTCGCTGCTCGACATCGTGGCGTTCGTCGGATACGCGCTGCTCGCCGGGCATGTGAGCTGGCTGCCGACGCCGTAGGCGACGCGCCCGGGAGCCGCGCGGCGGGTCAGGGGTCAGGGGGACGCGAGCAGTTCGCCGTCGATGACCGTGACCGCGTGGCCTGTGAGCAGAGTCCGCGCGCCGCGCAGTGACGTGGCGACGAGTCCGGTACGGGCGGAGCCCTGGAGGCCGACCAGGTCGGTACGGCCGAGCCGCGCCGACCAGAACGGGGCGAGCGCCGTGTGCGCGCTGCCCGTGACCGGGTCCTCGTCGATGCCGACGCCGGGGAAGAAGCCGCGCGAGACGAAGTCGTAGCCGCTGTCCGGGTCCTCGGCGGCGGCCGTCACGATGATGCCGCGCCGCGAGAGGCCGGCGAGCGCACGGATGTCCGGGGTCAGTTCCCGTACGGTCCGCTCGTCGGCCAGTTCCACCAGCAGATCCCCGATGTGCTCCGCGGTGTCGTGCGCCGAGACGGGGACCGCCCCGAGGGCCGCCGCGACGCCGTCCGGCAGCGTGAGCGGGGTCAGCGAGGACGTCGGGAAGTCGAGCGTCAGGGCGCCGTCCTCGCGCGCGGTCGCGGCGAGGATTCCGCAGCGCGCGGTGAAGCGGATCGGGCCGGTCGCGATGCCGTCGGTGTGCAGGACGTGGGCGGTGGCGAGGGTGGCGTGTCCGCACATGTCGACCTCGGTGGCCGGGGTGAACCAGCGCAGCGCCCAGTCCGCGTCGCCGCCCGGCGGCAGGGGATGGGCGAACGCCGTCTCCGAGAGGTTCACCTCCCTGGCGACCCGCTGAAGCCATGAGTCGTCGGGGAACGGGCCCGACTCCAGGAGCAGCACCCCGGCGGGGTTTCCGGCGAAGGGCCGGTCGGTGAAGGCGTCGACGATTCGAATTCGCATGCGCCGACGGTAGGAGATGCCGGGCCCCGCGGACCAAGGCCAATCCGGCGCGGCTGGCCCGGAAATCCCCGAGCCCGCGCTGATTCGGGCCGGATGCCGCAGACCCCTGGCGATCTCGCGTACGCGGTCCCGCGTGATCCCGGTGCGCTGCTCGACGGCGACGAGGTGGTCGATGGTCTCCGACTCGATGAAGGGCCGCTCCCCGACCGGTCGCGTGGAGGGGCTGCGCCGGGCTCTCCGGCAGTGCGCTGGTGGTGTTGTCGGCAGGTTGTTGCCTAGCGAGCTGTTCCGATATATCGTTGAGGCATCGCGATAGGTTCGCGACTGATCATCGATGGAAGGAGCGTAGCGATGCGTTCACATGGACACGAGCAGGAACACGGACATGGGCAGTGCGGGCCCGGCCATCGAGGCCGGGGGGAGTCCGCGGGGCGGCGCGGGGCCTTCGGGCCGTTCGGGCCGAACTTCGGGCCGCCGTTCGGCGGGCCCTTCGGAAGCGGCGGCCGGGGCCGAGGTGGAGGCAGGGGCAGGGCGCGGCGCGGTGATGTGCGCGCGTCGATCCTGGCCTTGCTGAAGGACCGGCCGATGCACGGTTACGAGATGATCCAGGAGATCGGCGAGCGCAGCGGAGGCGCCTGGCGCCCCAGCCCCGGTTCGGTCTACCCGACCCTCCAGCTTCTGGAGGACGAAGGGCTCATCGCCAGCCGGAGCGAGGGGGGCAAGAACCTCTTCACGCTCACCGAGGCCGGTCGCGCCGAGGCCGAATCCGGGCCCGAGGCGCCCTGGGAAGAGGCCGGGCGCGGTGTCGACTGGGAGACGATGAACGAGATCCGGCAGGCCGGCTTCGGTCTGATGGAGGCGTTCGGGCAGGTCTGGAAGACCGGCTCCACCGACCAGCGGCAGAAGGCCCTCGCCGTCATCAACGACGCCCGTAAGAAGCTCTATCTGATCCTCGCCGACGAGGACTGAGCGATCAGGACCTGAGGGCGAGTACGGGCAACGGCCCGCCGGGCCCCGTGACGATCACCGAGACCGTCACGGGGCCCACTCATGTCCGGGCCGCCGGAAGCAGCCGCCAGAACTCCGCCGAGTCGAAACGGTCGCTCGCCCGGGGGTGCGGGCCCTCGTCGTGGCAGTGGAACGCGGCCCAGAAGACATCACCGCGCAGGGCGTCGGCGGGCGCGTACACGCGGTACACGTACTGCTGCCCGTCGACCGCGAGCAGGGCGACCATCCAGTACATCGGATCAGCTCCCGGCGGTCGTCGCGACATCGTTGTACGAGAGGGACGACGGGCCCGGCGTGACGGTTGCGTACATGGCGTACATGGCGTATATGGCGTGCGAGGCAAGGCGGCGCGCGCCGCGGAGGCGTGTCGATGCCCGATCTCATTCGCAAGGAGGAGAGGTCGTACTCCCGTGCCCAACTTCGGTGGGATGCTCGAATGCTTCCCGCCGGGGATGTTTTCGGGGCCGGTCGGCTGATGAGGTGGGAGGGTGCAGAGCCCTACCCCGTGGTTGCCCGAACAGTCCGATTCGACCGTTGTCTCCGCGGTGTCGATCCGCGCGGACATCGACGCCGGACTCTCCGCCGAGCTCGCGGCCGTCGTGTCGGGAGCCCGCAGGAGGGCGCATCGCGACGGTGACCGGCAGATCGACACCGCCCATCTCCTCCACTCGCTCCTCGAATCGGACTCCGAGGTGCGCGTCGCCTTCGACGGCGGGCCCCAGGTCGCCCGTGTCCTCGGCTATCTCGTCCAGCGGAGCATCGGCTACGGGCTGCGCTGGCAGGGGACGGTGGAGGACTCGGGCGCGGTCCCGGTCGTCTCCACACCCGCGGTCCCGGGCTGGTCGCCGTCGGCGGTCACCGTCATGGAGGGCGCCGTCGAACGCGCCCGACGGCGTGGCGAGCGGCAGGCCGGCGGTCTCGATCTGCTCACCGCCCTCGCCTCCGACCCCGCCTCTCGCGCCGTCGAGGTGCTGGAGCGCGCCGGGGTCGACGCGCGGGCGCTCACCGGCCGGATCGCCGACGCCTCCTACGGAGTGTGACCGTTCGCTCGGCGCAGAGTCATGGTCCGTCTCGACAGGCGTGAAAGCGGCGACGCTCCTGACGCCGACTGACATGATGTGTCCATGCACGCGTCTCAGGGGAGAAGCGTCGGCCTGGGACTCGCGCTCCTGTCGGCCTTCGCGTTCGGCGGATCAGGTGTCGCGGCCAAGCCGCTGATCGAGGCGGGGCTCGATCCGCTCCATGTGGTCTGGCTCCGGGTCGCCGGAGCCGCGCTCGTGATGCTGCCCCTCGCCTGGCGCCACCGCGATCTGGTCCGCCGCAGGCCCGCGTTGCTCGCGGGCTACGGGATGTTCGCCGTGGCGGGCGTGCAGGCCTTCTACTTCGCCTCTCTCTCCCGTATCCCCGTCGGTGTCGCGCTGCTCGTCGAGTACCTGGCGCCCGCGCTGGTACTGCTCTGGGTGCGCTTCGTCCGGCGCACGCCCGTCAGCCGCGCCGCCGCCGTCGGCGTCGTACTGGCCGTCGGCGGGCTCGCCTGTGTCGTGGAGGTGTGGGCCGGGCTCTCCTTCGAAGTGGTCGGGCTGCTGCTCGCGCTCGGCGCGGCCTGCTGCCAGGTCGGCTACTTCCTCCTGTCCGACCAGGGCGGCGACCCGTCGGCGGACCCGGCCGACGCCGTCGATCCGCTGGGTGTCATCGCGTACGGGCTGCTCATCGGCACAGCGGTTCTCACCGTCATCGCCCGGCCCTGGGGGATGGAGTGGTCTCTGCTGACCGGCAGCGCCGACATGGACGGGACGTCGGTCGCCGCGCCGCTGCTGCTCGGGTGGATCGTGCTCGTGGCGACCGTCCTCGCGTACGGCACCGGTGTGATCAGCGTACGAAGGCTCTCGCCGCAGGTGGCGGGGGTCGTCGCCTGTCTGGAGGCGGTCATCGCGACCGTGCTGGCCTGGGTCCTGCTGGGCGAGCATCTCTCGGCGCCGCAGATCCTGGGCGGTCTTGTGGTGCTTGTCGGCGCGTTCATCGCTCAGACGTCGACGCCGACGGCCCGGTCGGGGGGAGAGGGCGGGGGAGTGGGGCCGCACGTCGTCGGCGGTGTGCCCGAAGTGGTCGGTGAGGGCGACGGGTTGTCCGCCGGCCGGGGCGCCACATAGGGTGCCGATCATGCCGCAGACCGTACTTCCGCCTCCCGCCGCCTGAGCGCGGGCGGCCATCCGTTGACGTAGACCGGGCTCGGGCAGTCCCCGAGCGGTTCGTCGCTGCCCGCAAGACGGAGTGAGCGACCACCAAACCGTTCCGTACACGGAGAAGTCACGTGTCGATTTCCGTACCGTCCATCGCTGCCCCCGGCCTGTCCGCGGGCCGCGGCCTGTTCTACCTCGCCGTCGCCGGCGTCGCCTGGGGGACCGCCGGCGCCGCCGCCTCGCTGGTCTACCGCGTCAGCGACATCGGTCCGCTCTCCCTCTCCTTCTGGCGCTGCGTCGGCGGGCTCGTCCTGCTGCTCGGCGCGCTGGCGCTGCGCCGCAGGCGCGCGGCGCCGGGTCCGCTGCCCGAGACCGCCACCGAACCGCGCCGCCGCCGGCTGACCCGGATCCTCGTCACGGGCACCGGCCTCGCGGTCTTCCAGAGCGCGTACTTCGCCGCCGTCGAGGAGACCGGACTCGCCGTCGGCACCGTGGTCACCCTCGGCGCCGGCCCCGTGCTCATCGCGCTCGGCGCCCGGCTGACCATGGGCGAACGGCTCGGCGGCAGCGGTCTGATCGCCGTCCTCGGCGCTCTCGCCGGCCTCACCGTCCTGGTACTCGGCGGCGACGGGGCGACGGTACGCCCCCTGGGGATCGCCTACGCCGTGCTGGCCGCCGCCGGTTACGCGGCGATCACCCTGCTCACCCGTGCGCTCGGCCGCGACGGGGGCAGGGCCGACTCGCTCGCCACCACCGCCTGGGCCTTCGCCGTCGCGGCACTGTGCGTCGTGCCGCTCGCGGCGGGCGAAGGGCTCCTGCCGCACACGACCGAACCGGCCCAGGTGCTCTGGCTGTTGCTGTACGTCGCGGCGGTGCCGACGGCTCTCGCGTACGCCCTGTACTTCGCGGGCGCGGCCGTCGTACGCGCCGCGACGGTCTCCGTGATCATGCTCCTTGAGCCGGTGAGCGCGGCGGTCATCGCGGTCGCGTTGCTGGGGGAGCGCCTCACCGCCGCCACCGTGGTGGGGACACTGCTGCTGCTCGCCGCGGTGGTGGGGCTCGCCACCGCCGAGGCGCGCCTCGCGTCGGAGCGGCGGAAGGCGGACGTCCCCGCGTGACGCCGGCGCCCGGCGGGCGCTGAGCTTCCGTCCGTACCGCCGCGGCGCCCGCCGGGATCAGAGCACGGGTCGGGGTCAGAGCACGGAGAGATAGTCGGGGAGGCCGACCGCCGGGTCCAGGTCATCGGCCGGGACCGGTGTGCCGTGTCCGCGTACGAGGGGCACCACACCGGTCCAGTGGGGAAGCGACAGGTCCTCGGGGTCGTCCGTCGGGCCGCCGCCGCGGACCTTGGCGGAGACCTCGTCGAGATCCAGGCTCAGTACGGCGGTCGCCGCCAGCTCCTTCGCGTTGGCGGGCCGGGTGTCGTGGGAGCGGCCGGGCACCACCTGGTCGATCACGGCGTCGAGCGCGGAGCGCCGCTCGTCGAGGTCGGTCACCTGGTAGGCGGTGCCGTGCACCACGACGGAGCGGTAGTTGACCGAGTGGTGGAAGGCCGACCGCGTCAGCACCAGACCGTCGACATGGGTGACCGTCAGACAGACCGCGAGGCCCGGGTCCGCCGGGTCGCCGGCCATCCGCAGGGGCCGGGAGCCGGTCGATCCGTGGATGTACAGCCGTTCACCGACCCTGGCGTAGAGGGTGGGCAGGACCACGGGAGCGCCGTCGCGGATGAATCCCAGATGGCACAGATACGTCTCGTCGAGTATCCCGTGCACCAGCTCGCGGTCGTACGAGGCGCGTGCGACGGAGCGGGTGGGGACCGTGCGATCCGTGGGGCGGTAGGCGCCGGCGGCGCCGTGAGTGCCGGTGGTGACGGGTTCGGACATTGCCTGCTCCTATGTACTAGTGCATAATCTTCTTTGTGCTAGGAGAGTATCGGATCGCAGGGCGGCGCGCCGCCGAGATCGCGGAGAGCGTGGAGCGTGGAATCGGCGCCGGAGAGCTGGCGCCCGGCCAACCGCTGCCTCCCCTGAGGGAGTTGGCGCAAGGGCTGGGGGTCAATCCGAACACGGTGGCCGCCGCGTATCGCACGCTGCGCGACCGGGGTGTCATCGAGACGGCGGGCCGCAGGGGCAGCCGGGTGCGCGCACGGCCTTCGAGTACCTCACGCGGCTCGATCCGGGTCGACGCGCCCGCAGGCGTACGGGAGGTGTCGGACGGCAATCCGGATCCGGCGCTGCTGCCGCCGCTGCACGACGCGTTCGCGGTGGCGGCGCGGGAGCACGCGGAGCGTCCGGGGCGGTACGGGGACGCGGCCGTCCTCCCCGAGCTCGCGCGGCTCGCCCGCGCGGGGCTGGACGAGGACGGTGTGCCCGACGGGCCGGTCGCCGTCACCTCCGGCTCCCTGGACGCGATCGAGCGCGTACTCGCCGCCCATCTACGGCCCGGGGACGCCGTCGCCGTCGAGGACCCGGGCTGGGGCAGCCTGCTCGACCTCGTGCCCGCGCTGGGGCTGCGACCCCTGCCGATGGCGCTGGACGACGACGGGCCGCTGCCGGGCGGGATGGAGCGGGCGCTGCGGGCCGGGGCGCGGGCGGTCGTCGTCACCGACCGGGCGCAGAATCCGACGGGGGCCGTGGTGGGCGCGGCCCGCGCGCGGGAGCTGCGTACGGTACTGGCGGTCCATCCCCACGTACTCCTCATCGAGGACGACCACGGGCACCGGATCGTCGATGTGCCCCTGCATCCGCTGGCCGGGGTCACCGACAGCTGGGCGCTCGTCCGCTCGACGGCGAAGGCGTACGGCCCCGATCTGCGGCTCGCCGTGCTGACCGGGGACACCGTGACCGTCGACCGGGTGACGGGCCGTCAGCGGCTGGGGCCCGGCTGGGTGAGCAGGCTGCTGCAACGGGCGGTCGTTGAGCTGTGGTCGACGGACGCGGTCGACCCCCGACAGGTCGCGCGCGCGTACGGCGAACGGCGTGACGCCCTGGTGGCGGCGCTCGCCGAGCGGGGTGTCGAGGCGCACGGGCGGAGCGGGATGAACGTGTGGGTGCCGGTGGCCGAGGAGACCGGTGCGGTGGCGCGGCTGCTGCACGCGGGCTGGGCGGTCGCGCCCGGGGCGCGGTTCCGCCTCTCCGCCGGGCCGGGGGTACGGCTGACGGTGTCGGGCCTGACGCCCGACGACATCGAGGCGGTGGCCGACGCGGTGGCCGGCGCGGCGGGCGCCGCGCCGGCACGGAGCTACGGCTGATCGGCCGTGATCGGGGCGGGGGTTGGCGTCGGCGCCGCGGCCGAGTTCGTCGGCGCCGGTGACGGAGACTGTGTGGGCTCCGGCTTCGGACGGGACTTTCGCGCGGTGCGCGAGCCGCCGCCCCTGGTGCCGCCCCTGCTCTGGGTCAGCGCGGCGCCGACGAGCACGATGACCGCGCCGACCGGGGTGTTCCAGTGCAGCGGCTCGTCGAGAACCGCCACACCGGCGGCGGTCGCGATGACGGGGACGAAGTACGTGACCATCTGGCCGGTCGTCGGGCCCACTTCGGCGACCAGGCCGTACTGGATCAGCAGGGCGAGGCCCGTTCCCAGAACGCCGAGGGCGACCACGGCGAGCAGCGGCACCACCGGAAAGGACGTCGGCAGATCGGTGAACAGTGGTGTGACCACGGCCAGTTGGAGAGTGGCCATGAACAACTGCGCGCCGATGAGCGAGAGATGCGAGCTGCTGCTGTCCGCCAGGGTGCGGCGTACGTAGATCCAGCCGACCGCGTACGAGAGCGAGGCCAGCAGCGCCATGGCCGTGCCGCCGAAGTCCAGGCCCGAGAAGCCCTGCCAGGCGCCGAGCACGGTCAGTACGCCGATGAAGCCGAGGCCCAGGCCGCCGACCCGGCGCCGGGTGGGGCGGTCCTCGGAGAGCGCCACGAGCGACAGCAGCATGCCCCACAGGGGTGAGGTGGCGTTGCAGATGCCGGCGAGGGTCGACGGGATGCTCAGCTCGGCGTAGGAGAAGAGCGAGAACGGCACCGCGTTGAGGATCAGCGCGGCGACGGTGAGATGGCCCCAGGTGCGGAGCCCCCGGGGCAGCCGCTCGCGCCGTACCGCGATCGCCACGGCCAGGACGACCGTACCGAAGAACAGCCTGCCGAACGTCACCTGGAACGGCGCGAAGCCGTCCGTGCCCACCTTGATCAACAGAAAGCTGAACCCCCACACGAGCGAGAGCAGGCCGAACCGGACGCGCCAGTCGATGGCTCGACGGCCGGGCGGGAGAAGGGGCGACGTGGATCCGATGGGTCCAGGGCGCGGCGGGGTCGCTGTGGTCATACGGCAACGATGGGGGCCGTAACCTCTTAGGACAAGCGAGAATATCTCGACCCGTCTGCGTAGTATCGCTTACATGTTGAATCTGGAGAGGCTGCGGATCCTCGACGCGCTCGCCCGGCACGGCTCCGTGAGCGGCGCCGCTGACGGGCTCCATGTGACCACGTCGGCCGTCTCGCAGCAGATGGCCAAGCTGGAGCGGGAGGTCGGTCAGCAACTGCTGACCAAGCACGGGCGGGGCGTACGGCTCACCGACGCCGGACGGCTGCTCGCCGACCACTCCGCGCGGATCATCTCCCAGGTGGAACTCGCCCAGTCGGACATCGAGGCGCGCCGGGGCCAGGTGGCGGGCGAGGTACGGCTGTCGGCGTTCCCCACGGCGGCCCGGGGGCTGTTCCCCGTCGCGCTCGCCTCGCTGCGCAAGGCGCACCCGGATCTGCGGGTGAGCTCACGGGAGTTGGAGCCGGACGGCGCGATCGGCCAGGTCCTGCGGGGCGATATCGATGTCGCCGTCGTACTGGACTGGAACAACAAGCGGCTGCCGGTGCCCGGCGGGCTGACGACCGCGTCCCTGCTGGAGGATGTGGCCGATGTGGCGATGCCCGCCGGTCATCCACTGGCGGACCGGCCGGATGTCGAACTGGAGGAGTTCGCGCACGACTCGTGGGTGTCCTGGCCGACGGGCGAGTTCTGCCACGAGTGGCTGGTGTTCACGCTCCGCTCGAAGGGGATCGAGCCGCGCATCGAGCACATGGCCGGTGAGCAGCACACCCAACTGGAGCTGGTCGGGGCGGGGTTGGGGGTCTGTGTGGCGCCACGGCTGGGGCGCGGGCGGCTGCCCGACGGTGTGGTGGCCCTCCCCGTACGGCAGAAGACGCTCCGGCACATCTACGCGGTGTGGCGCACCGACGCCGACCGCCGCCCGTCGATCAGGGCGGCGGTCGAGGCGCTGGACGAAGCGGCGCGGGGGGTGAGGACCGCGGAGACGACAGGTCCTCGGGGCTGACCGTTCCTCCGGCGAAAGAATCTCGGAGGAGAGTTCCTTCGGGAGAATGTCCCTCGGAGGAAGGTCCCTCGGGGTCTGTCCGTCGGGCGGGGCTCCCTCAGGCGAGCGAGATCGAGTCACCTTCGACGGTGATCGAGGCCGCGCCCAGCGGCTTGCTCGCGGGGCCCTTTTTCACACTGCCGTCCGCCGCGCTGAACTGACTGCCGTGGCAGGGGCAGGTGATGGTGCCGTTGGAGATGTCGCCCACGGTGCAGCCGGAGTGGGTGCACACGGCGGAGAAGGCCTTGAAGTCACCGGCCGTCGGCTGCGTGACCACGACTCCCTTGTCCTCGAAGACCTTGCCGCCGCCCTCCGGGATGTCGGCGGTCTTGGCGAGGACCTCTCCCTTGCCGGCGGCCCCGCTGTCGCCGTTGGCGCCGTCCTCCGCCCCGCCCTCGCCCGCCGGCGTCTCCGCGGCGGAATCCGACGGCTCGTCGTCCGAGCCGCAGGCGACCAGCGCCGCGCCGAGGCCGACGGCGCCCGCCGCCGCCACGACCGTACGGCGTGCCACCGTCCGGCCCGTGGCCGTCCGCGCGGTGCCCTGCGTTCCCGTCATGTCTTCTCCCTGTCCCGTGCCCGGCTCCGGCGGCCGGTTCCTCCAGTGGGTACGCACCGGTGCGGCGCGGTGTTCAACCTCCGGAGAACTTTCTCAAAGTTTCAAGGACCACCGGGGGACATCGGACCGGCGTCGCCCAGGACGCGATCGGCCGCCGGGAGGTGGGCATCCTCCCAGGCAGGCCCTAGTCTCCCGCTCCGATTCCGGTGATCCCGGCGGCGACCGGTAGATGGTCGCTGCCGGTCGCGGGGAGGGTCCGGATGTGGGCCACCGTCGCCGAGCGGGCCATGACCTGGTCGATCCGGGCCACTGGGAAGGCGGTGGGGAAGCTGAGGGCGAAGCCCCGTTCGGCCACGGTCATCCGTGAGGTCAGCGGGGCGAGACCGCGGTCGTCCACCGTGCCGTTGAGGTCGCCCAGCAGGATCACCGGGCCCACCTTCTCGGCGGCGAGCGCCTCGCCGAGCAGGCCGGCGCTCTCGTCGCGCGCGGACGAGGCGAGTCCGCCCGCCCCGAAGCGGACCGACGGCAGGTGCGCCACGTACACGGCGGTCTCACCGTGCGGCGTGCCGACCACGGTCCGCAGCCCGCGGTCCCACCCCTCCGGGATCCCCCGGGGCCTGATGTCCAGCAGCCGCGTGCCGGACAGCGGATGCCTGGACCAGAGACCGACGGTGCCTCTGACCGCGTGGTACGGGTAGTCGGGGGCGAGCGTCCTCTCGTACGCCGCCAGCGCCGGGGGCGTGAGCTCCTCCAGCGCGATGAGGTCGGGCTCGGCCTCCGCCAGGGCGCGGGCGGTGCCCGCCGGGTCGGTGTTCGTGTCGCTGACGTTGTGCTGCACCACGACCAGGTCGTACGCGTCGGCCTCCGCGCCGGCGGGCAGGAGCAGCCCGCCGAAGAGATACGTCCAGGCCGCCACCGGCAGTACCAGGGCCACCAGTGCGAGGACCGAGCGGCGCAGCAACGCCAGGACGAGCACCGGCACGGCCACAAGGCCGAGCCACGGCAGAAACGTCTCCAGCGAACTGCCCAGCCGACCGGGGGAGTTGGGCACCCATCGATGGAACGCCAGCAGCGCTGCCGTCAGCACCGCGAGCGCGGCGAGCACCCGCCCCCGCTCCCGGCTCCACGCCGCCCGCCTCCCCGGCCGGACCGGCCGGAGCGACCGCACCCTGGCCCAGGCCGACCGCCCCGGCGCGTCCGACGTCTTAGCGCCGTCCTCCCGTACCCGCTCCACCATGGCTTCCCATCCGCTTGACCGTGCTGATCAAGACGAACGATCGGGCGGATCAGTTTCACCCGGCTGGGAGAGGACCGGGGCCGGGGGAGTCCAGCGGCGGTTGCGAGGCACGGCGGAGAGGCCGTACTCCTTCCTCAGCTGCTCCGGGATGGCGTAGTGCATGACCCGCCCACGCGTGAGCGAGGAGAGTTCGAGGACGGTGGTGAGATGGCCGAGGCGGTCCAGTGCCCACGCCCCGAACGGTGAGCGGTCCTCGACGGTCTCCAGCAGATTCAGCAGGATCGGCACCGCCTTGACGAGGGTGTCCCAGGGGGTGCGGGGCACCTCCAGCCAGTCGGCGCTCGTGTCCCCGACCAGATGGCGGATGAGCGCGGACACGACGGGGTCGAGAAGGGTCCCGGGCACCACTTCCTCGTACAGGTCGATCAACTGCCCTGTGAGCTCCGCCCCTTCGGGGCTCGGGCCCATGTGGCGCGCCATGTACAGGTCCGAGAAGTGGCGCGCCTCCTCCAGGTCGGCGGGCGCGTGCTCCTGGTCGACACCGAGCATGGCGCCGACCACCCGCCAAGCGTAGAAGTACGACTCCGCGCCCTCCTGGCTCATATGGATACCGAGGCGGTGCAGGGCGTCCAGGACCTGGATCGAGAACATCATCTGCCCGCCGATCATGTCCTCCTGGCAGATCGGGGTCCCCAGACCGGCCACGTCCCAGCGCCCCTCGCGGGCCAGATGGTGGCGGATGGACGCGTGCAGGAGCCGGACCTTCTGGGCGGCGGGGATGAACCGGCTGCCCGACTCGAAGGCGTTCGGCTGCATCAGATAGACGGTGAACTGCCCGGTCTCCGCCATCCGCTTCGACGGGTACTTGAGCGAGTGGGTCGCCGACAGCAGCTTCGCGATGTGCGGCACGACGTAACAGGCGGGCATGGAGGCGAAGGAGAGCGCGGTGGAGATGTGCACGTTGTTGTCGATGAAGAACATCCGCGCCCTCTCCATCTCGTCCCAGTCCACCCAGTCCGGCGGCCCGGAGGTCTGGTTCAGATACTCCCGGGCCACCTCCGGCAGCCCGTCGGGCAGTTGCTGTCCGACGGTGGAGACGTACCGCATCAGGGAGTTGAACTTGCCGACCTCGCCCCGCTCGAAGAGAGTCGCGACGGTGGCGTCGGCCAGTTCGTCGCCGGAGAGGCGCAGGGCGTCGAGGGAGTCTTCGGTGTAGGCCACGGACGAACCTTTCGAGAGCGGGAGTTGGGGGGCTCAAGATCCGGCGGCAGGCGGAGTCGTAAGGCCGCGCTCGTGCCTGCCCGTGCCGGTCAGTCCGGTCGGCTGGTGGCGGCGGTGGCCAGCCCGGTCAGCGAACGGTGGGCGGTCCGGGGCAGACCGGCCCCGCCCAGGGCGCCCACCGCGACCTCGACCCTCTCGGTGATCATGGACTCGACGCGGTCGCGGGCGCCGGTGCGCTCCACGACCGCGCGCACCCGTCCCAACTGATCGGCGGTGAGGGTACGGCGGCCGATCAGGCTCTTCAGCTCGCGCCGCTCGGCGGGTGTGGCCGCCTCCTGGGCGAGGGCGATGAGGGCGGTGGGACGGGCGGTGGAGACGTCGTCGGTGTTCGACTTGCCGGTGGTCGCGGGGTCGCCGAACAGACCGATGAGGTCGTCCCGCAGCTGGAACGCCTCGCCCAGCGGGAGGCCGTAGTCGGTGAACACCTCCCGCAGGGCGGGATCGGCGCCGGCGAGTGCGGCGCCGATGTGCAGCGGATGCTCCACGGTGTACTTGGCCGTCTTGTAGCGGATCACCTTCAGCGATCGCCGTACGTCGGGCGTGCCGCCGGTGTGCAGGAGCTCCAGCGCCTCCCCGGCGATCAACTCCCGTGCCAGCACCGCCCACAGGCCGCGGGCCTGGGCGAGATAGGCCCCGGGCAGCCCGCAGCCGGTGAACATCTGCCCGGCCCAGGCCATCAGCAGATCTCCGGCCAGCATCGCCATCGACCGGGCCCGTTCCTTGGGGCGCTTCCCCTCGGTGAACGCCTCGCGCAGCGCCAGGTGCGCGGTCGGCAGGCCGTGCCGCAGACGGCTGTCGTCGATGATGTCGTCGTGGACCACGGCGGCGGCGTGGACGAGTTCCATGCTCGCCGCCGCCCGTACCATCGCGTCGCTGTCGGGCCGGCCCGCCGCGCGCCAGCCCCAGTAGCAGAAGGCCGACCGGAGTCGTTTGCCCCGGGCGGTCACCGCCGTCAGGACGTCGACGAGGGGGGCCAGTTCGGCGTCCAGGGCGAGGAGCGCCTCGGCCTCCGGCGCCACGAACCGTGCGAGCTCCCGGTCCACGCGGGACTTGAGCGTGTTCCTGTCGGTCGGCTCGGTCCGGTCGGTGTGCTGGGTTCCCTCTGTCCGCTCTGCTCCCTCTGTCCGCGTGGACGGCTCAGGCACCGGGACCACCGGGACCACCGTCGGCCGCGGAGGCCGCCCGGTGCTGTGCGTGCCGCGCGAGCACCTCCATGTGCGCCTCACCCCCCGTGCCGAAGAGGCCGGGGCCCGTCGGATCGGTGCCCGTGCCGGGACCGGAGGCGCCGGTGCGGTCCATGGCCAGCCGGCCGCGCGCCCGGAGATCCTCCCTGCCCTGGGCGGCCAGCGCGCCGATGTCCGAGCGGCTCAGCAGACCCCCCGCGGCCTTGAGGGCCGACCCGCAGGTGCTCAGCGCCAGATCGGCCAGGCCGGCCAGCAGCAGGACCGGATGGCCGCCGCCCTCACCCTCCTGATGGACGTCATTCGGTACACGCACGGTCTCCACCCCTCTGCCGATGGCCGGTCACGTGCGTGCCCGCCCCTGACAGCAGAGTGCCTGGCAGGCGTCGGGGACACGCGCCGGATACCCGATCAAGTGATCACTCGTTCAGGTGTCCGGCGGGGGTCGATTCCGGTGTCCGTGCCGTCCGGGCCTACGTTCCCCGTCAGCTCACATACGGGTCCGGTACGTCCCCGGGGCGCGCCAGGAACGCGAAGTCGCATCCCGTGTCGGCCTGGGTGATCTGCTCCTCGTAGAGGGCGCCGTAGCCACGCGGGTAACGGGCGGGCGGGGGCGACCAGTCGGCGCGGCGAACGGCCAACTCCTCGTCGGTCACGTGGAGATGCAGGCTCCGCGCCTCGACGTCGAGGGTGATGAGGTCGCCGGTACGGACCAGTGCGAGGGGCCCGCCGACGTACGACTCGGGAGCGATGTGCAGCACGCACGCGCCGTAACTCGTGCCGCTCATACGGGCGTCGGAGAGCCGGACCATGTCCCGTACGCCCTGTTTCAAGAGGTGGTCGGGGAGGGGGAGCATGCCGTACTCGGGCATACCGGGGCCGCCCCTGGGACCGGCGTTGCGCAGGACCAGCACATGGTCGGCGGTGACGGCGAGCGCCGGATCGTCGATGGTGCGTTGCAGCTCGCGGTAGTCGTCGAAGACGACGGCGGGCCCGGTGTGGCGGAGCAGCCGGGGTTCGGCGGCGATGTGCTTGATGACGGCGCCGTCCGGGCAGATGTTGCCGCGCAGCACGGCGACGCCGCCCTCGTCGGCGAGGGGGTTGTCGCGTTCGCGGATGACATCGCTGTTGTGGACCTGGGCGCCTGCGAGTTGTTCGCGCAGGGTGTCGTGCGTGACGGTGGGCCGGTCCAGATGCAGGACGTCGGTCAGCCGGGAGAGGAAGCCGGGCAGTCCGCCGGCGAAGTGGAAGTCCTCCATCAAGTACCTGCCGCCGGGCCTCAGATCGGCGAGTACGGGCACGGTGCGGGCGACGCGGTCGAAGTCGTCGAGGGTGAGGGAGACGCCGGAGCGGCCGGCCATCGCGATGAGATGGATGACGGCGTTGGTGGAGCCGCCGAGCGCGAGGACGGTGGCGACGGCGTCCTCGTACGCCTCGGCTGTGAGGATCTCGGAGAGTCTGCGGCCGCGCCGGACGAGGTCCACGACGCGGCGTCCGGACTCGGCCGCCATCCGTTCGTGTCCGGAGTCGACGGCCGGGATGGAGGAGGCTCCCGGAACGGTGACGCCCAGTGCCTCGGCGGCGGCCGTGAGCGTCGACGCGGTGCCCATGGTCATGCAGTGGCCGGGGGAGCGGGCGAGGCCGTTCTCCAGTTCGGCCAGTTCGCGGTCGCCGATGAGTCCGGCGCGTCTGTCGTCCCAGTACTTCCACATGTCGGTGCCCGAGCCGAGGACCTCGTCGCGCCAGTGACCGGGGAGCATCGGCCCGGCGGGCACGAAGAGGGCCGGCAGGTCGGCGGAGGCGGCGCCCATCAGCAGCGCGGGTGTGGTCTTGTCGCAGCCGCCCATCAGGACGGCGCCGTCGACGGGGTAGGACCGGAGCAGCTCCTCGGTCTCCATCGCCAGCATGTTGCGGTAGAGCATCGGCGTCGGCTTCTGGAACGTCTCCGAGAGCGTCGACACCGGGAACTCCAGCGGGAATCCGCCCGCCTGCCAGACGCCGCGCTTGACGGCCTGGGCGCGTTCGCGCAGATGGACGTGGCAGGGGTTGATGTCGGACCAGGTGTTGAGGATCGCGATGACCGGCTTGCCGAGGTGCTCCTCGGGGAGGTAGCCGAGCTGGCGGGTGCGGGCGCGGTGGCTGAAGGAGCGCAGCCCCGAGGAGATGCCGCTGCCGTACCACTGGTGGCTGCGCAGGGACTCGGGGGCGACCTGCCCCTCGGGGACGTCGCCGGACGCCTCGCCGGCGGTCTCTGGGGCGGTCATGCCGGCCAGCCCGCGATGAGGGCGGCCACCTCGGCGCGTACCGCCTCGGGCAGTACATGACTCGGCGGGCGTACGTCGCGACGGCAGTGCCCCAGCGCGGCCAGCGCCTCCTTGACGACCGTCACGTTGTCGGCGGAGCGCCGGGCCGCGCGCAGCTCCTCGAAGGGCCGGATCCGCTCGAAGACCGCCATGGCGGAGGCGTGGTCGCCGGCGCGCAGCGCCTCCAGCATTTCCAGCGAGAGCGCCGGGGCGACGTTGACGAGGCCCGAGGTGAAGCCGGTGGCGCCGACCGCGAAGTACGAGGGCGCGTACATCTCGGCCAGGCCCGCCACCCAGACGAACCGTTCCAGGCCCGCGTCCCGGGCGAAGGCCGCGAAACGCGCGGCGTCCGGCACCGCGTACTTCACGCCGACGACGTTGGGGCACAGCTCGCCCAGCTCCGCCAGGGTCTCACCGGTCAGCTCCGGATCGCGGACGTACGGGACGACTCCCAGCTCCGGCACCGCGTCGGCGATACGGCGGTGGTAGTCGATCCAGCCGTCCTGTGACACGTACGGATGGACCGGCTGATGGACCATCACCATCGAGGCGCCGACCCGCCGGGCGTGCTCGGCCGACGCGACGGCGGTCGGCACCTCCAGGCCGACACCGGCCAGGACGCAGGCCCGTCCGGCGGCCTCCTCGACGGTCGTCTCGGTGACCGCCCGGCGCTCGTCGGGGGTGAGGGCGTAGTACTCACCGGTGTTGCCGTTCGGGGTGAGGGTGCGTACGCCGCCGTCGATCAGCCTCCGTAGGAGGGCGCGATGGGCCGTGGTGTCGACGGTGTCGTCGGCGGTGAACGGTGTGACGGGGATCGCCACGACGTCGGCGAGCGCGTTCCGCGCCGCGTCGAGACCTCGGCCTGTCATAGCTGGTCTCCCTCGGGGAACGCCCTCCGTACGAAGGAGGCGATGTGTTCGCGCAGGGCGAGCACGGCGCCCGCCGCGTCACCGGCCAGCGCGAGACGCAGGATCTCCCGGTGCTCCTCGGCCTCCCCTTCCCAGGAGGGGTGGGCGGCCCACGCGACGGTGGAGACGAGAGCGGCCTGGTCGCGTACCTCGTCGAGCATCCGGACCAGCAGCGGGTTGCCGCAGGAGACGTACAGCGCGCGGTGGAACTCCCGGTTGGCGAGGGACCGTTCGGCCCGGTCCACCGCGTTGTCCGCCCTCACCAGCGCGTCGCGGGCGGCGTCCAGGGAGGCGCGCCGGGCGAGTGAGCGCCGCAGGGCCTCGGGTTCGAGCAACAGCCGTACGTCGTAGACCTCATGGGCCATGGCCGCGTCGACGGCGCGCACCGTGACGCCCTTGAACTGGCTCAGCACGACGAGGCCGGTACCGGCGAGCGTCTTGAGCGCCTCGCGCACCGGGGTCTTCGACACCCCGAACCGCGCGGCGAGTTCGGTCTCGACCAGGGCCTGACCGGGGGACAGATCACCGGTCAGGATGCTGTGTCTGATCGCGTCCAGCACGAACTGGGTGCGGGAGGGGATCGGGCTCGGAGCGAAGGCCATGGGAGCTGCTCCCACCTCTCGCGTCTCATATATGACGTATGAAGTACGACGCGACGACGTTACGACCGCTCGGATGCCTCGTCAACGCTTCACACGGAACCCGTCGGCGGCGTGCGTGATCACCACGTCCGCCAGGCCGCCGTCCCCTGCCGCGGAGCGGGCCCCAGCCGCCGTACGAGACGGTCCCATTCCCCAACGGGCGCCTGGTCTCGACCTGTTCGCGGCCCTATCACCCGGCTAGGGTGAGAAAGTGAACCCGCTGTCGAGAAGCTCGCCGCGACCGATCCGTGAAGACGACCGAGACATGGCCGTGCGGCGCCTGCGGGAGGCGTACGCCGAAGGGCACATCACCCACGAGGAGTTGGACGGACGCCTCGGCTGTTGACCACCCGGCACGGGGTGTGGGGGTGTCCGCGGAACCAGTCCTGGAGCACCCGCACGTCCAGCGGCTCGCCGCCGAAGACCACCAGACGCACCGCGAGCTCGGCGGAGCCGCGGAGATCGGCCTCCTTGAGGACGGCGAACGCGGACGGGGTCTGGTTCAGGACGGTGGACGTGGAAGTCCTCCTGGTTGCGGGCGACGAAGTACGGGACCACGACCAGGTGCCCGCCGGTCAGCAGCGCGCCCCAGATTTCCCACACCGAGAAGTCGAACGCGCTGGAGTGGAAGAGCGCCCAGGTGTCCTCCGGCCCCAGTCCGAGATCGGTGGTGGTCGCCGTGAGGCGCGCGCCGACGTTGCGGTGCGGCACCGTGACACCCTTGGGCCGCCCCGTGGAGCCGGACGTGTAGATGACGTAGGCGATGTCGTCCGCGCCGACGCCCGGGTCGGCGATCGGCTCACCGCCCGTACGGGACAACTCGCCCCGGTGCGGCACGGTCACCCCCTCCACCGCCGGGAAGTCCGCCCCGGAGGAGAGGACCACCCGGGTGCCGGCGTCGGTCACCGTGTGGACCAGCCGTTCCGCCGGATACGTGACATCCATCGGGACATAGGCGGCACCGGTCTTGAGCACACCCAGCAGCGCGATCACCAGATCGGCCTCACCGGCGAGGCACACACCGACCCGGTCCCCCGGCGCCACCCCCCCCGGTCGCGCAGAGCGCCGGCGACGGACAGCGCGTCCAGTTCCGCGTAGCTGAGCGTGCGGTCCGGATCGGTGAGCGCGGGGGCGTCAGACCGGGCGGCGGCCATCTCGCGGAACAGCTCGTGGAGGGGCGCGGCCACCGCTTCGCTCTTGGCCGGGGTGCGCCCGGCGGCGATGACGGCGGCGGACTGATCGTCGTCCATCGGCGCGATGTCACCGACCCGGGCCCCGGCCGGAGCGCCGGCCAGCGTTTCCACGAGACGGTCGACGTACCCGGCGAACTGCCGGGCGACCACCGGGTCCAGCACACCCTCGTCGTAGTGCAGGGCCCCGCCTGCCGTCCGCGCCGTACTCCCACGCCAGTGTCACGGGAAAGGCGGGTGTGAGGACGGGCCGGTAGTCGTTACCGGTGCGCGCCTCGGTCAGCAGGACACCGACCGCGGGCATCCCGGACGGCGGCCCGCCGCCCGGGGCGCCAGCCTGGGCCGCGGTGTCGAGCAGATCGGGAACGAGCGTGGCGTCCTCCACCGGGAGCGCCACCGCGCGCAGGGCGTCCGCGGTCTCCGGGCCCCCGCGCGCGAACTCGGCGCGCTCCGTACGGCCGTAACGGGCCAGGGCGACCGCGGTGGCCGCCACCGGTACGGCCGGTACCGCGTCGGCCACGACCGCCGTGGCGGTCAGTACGACCGTGCCGGCCGCGCCCGCCCCGGCCGGGTCCCCGAGGACCCACGGGAGATCGGGCCCGCCGAGCGAGGGGCTCGCGTCGACCGCCGGTTCGCGCAGCGCCAGGGGATGTGAGTTGCCTCCAGACGGGACTTCCGGACGGCTCGGAAGTGTCCTTGGGGGCAGATGGACGGTGGATGTCGAACCGTGTCGAATACCGGCCGGCACGACGTGGAGAATTCGATCGGGAATTGTCTGCCCTCGTTCCGGCGTGAGTGCGGTCGCCGCCCGACGGGATTCGGCCGGGCCGGACTCTTCCGACCTCTCTCCGCCCGGGAGACCGGCCTTTGCGGGCCATCGCGCGGGCCGTAATCAACTGGGATGATATCTCACGGTCTTGACGGGAGGAGATTGGCCCAACCAGCATTCGAGAAGGCCCGTCCACGGGTCGCCGCTCGGCGCCATCGTGGCACAGAAAACCGGCCGGATACAGGCCCGGACCGACGGCAGGGAGCCGATATTCCGACGTCCTTGCGGCGTCGGCGGTCGGGTCCTAGCGTGGCGTCAGATTCCGGGGTGGCCGTGGATGCCGGGTGTCCTGTCGACAGGACAAGTCCGACCCGTGAACACGCGTCGAGCTCTCGCGATTTCCCATTCCGAGGCACAACCCCCGTGACGATTAAGGATGGTGGCAGTGAGCACGAACCCTTTCGATGACGAGGACGGCCGCTTCTACGTCGTGGTCAACGACGAGAACCAGCATTCCCTGTGGCCCGTGTTCTCGGAGGTCCCCGCGGGCTGGCGGGTGGTTTTCGGTGAGGCGGCCAGGGCCGAGTGCCTGGAGTACGTCGAGCGGAACTGGACCGACATGCGTCCGAAGAGCCTCCAGGAGGCCATGGCGGCGGACTGAGGGCCGTCGGGTCGACGCGCCGGAACCGTCGGCACCGCTCGCGACCGGCGGTGCCGACCTGGAAGGCCGTACGGCAGGCGCCCGCGGGACACCGCCGCGGTAGGCGGCATTCCGGTTCACGGTCGCCGGAGGCCGGCGGGCGCCCGCCGGCGGGGAGCCGCGGAGCGCGTGAGCGGGCTGATTCGAGCGGACACGCCGGGTTCGAAGAGCAAGCAATGAGGGAGCGTCCCGTGAGCACTGGGAGCGGTTACCAGGCGAGGCAGCCGGGAACCGGCGGTGAGGTCGCACAACGCGACGTGGGTCCGCCCTTCGTCGAGAACCAGGCGAAGGTGCAGAAGGCGGGGATGGCCTTCCCGCGGAATCTGTCGGACCAGACCCTGCGCAACTACGCCTGGGTGGGGCGGCGGTTCGAGCACCACCGCAGGCGGGACACCCTCAGCTTCGCGCACCACGCCGAGGTCACCCGTCTGTCGCCACCGGAGCAGGACCTCTGGCTGGGCAAGGCCGAAGCGCAGAAGTGGTCCCGCAACGAACTCCGCAGGGCGGTCCGCGCCGGTCCGACCGAGCAGCGCCACGAGCCCGAGATCCCCTCAAGTCGCGTCGATCAGAGCAACGAGGCCCCGAGCCGGCGGGCGCTGACGAGCCCTGGGACAACTACTCGAAAGTGGCCGCCGAGCACGGTCTGCCCGGCCCGCACCAGGAAAAGGGCTCCCACGGACAGAGGGCTCCCACGAATTCGGAGCGGAAGATCACCGGCCGAAGATGCGAACAGCGCATCGCAAATCACGCCATGCCAGCGGGAGGATCATCTATGAGTGTCCGTGAACACGAGACGTACGACGTGGTCGGAATCGGGTTCGGTCCGTCAAACCTGTCGCTCGCCATCGCCCTGGAGGAGTATCGGGCGAATGGTCCGGAGAAGGAGATCAGCACCCTCTTCCTGGAGCGTCAGTCCTCTTTCGGCTGGCACCGCAACATGCTGCTGCCGTCGGCGACCATGCAGATATCCTTTCTCAAGGATCTGGTCACCTTCCGGAATCCGACGTCGAAATTCAGCTTCATCTCGTATCTGCACGAGGCGGGGCGTCTTCCGCAGTTCGTCAACAACCAGGACTTCTTCCCTACGCGCCAGGAATTCCACCAGTACCTCGAATGGGCCCAGGCGCAGGTGGCCGACCGTATCGAGTACGGCGCGGAAGTGACATCGATCCGGCTTCCGCCGGGCGTCGATCCGGAGCAGGCGGACCGACTGCTCCTGGAGGTGTCGGACGCCACCGGCCGGGGCACCCGCGTGGTCGAGGCACGGAACGTGATGATCTCGACGGGCCTGGTCCCGAGCATGCCCGAGGGCACCGAGCGTGACGAACGGGTCTGGCACAGCTCGGAGTTCCTGGAGAAGTACCACCGGATGGACCCCGAGGAGCTGCGCCGGGTGGCGGTGGTCGGGGCCGGCCAGAGCGCCGCCGAGATCACCAGGTTTCTGTACGACGAACTTCCGCACGCGCAGGTGTACTCGGTCATCCCGTCCTACGGCTACTCCGTCGCGGACGACACTCCCTTCGCCAATCAGATCTTCGACCCCGGGGCCGTCGACGACTACTACTTCGGCACCGACCAGACGCGGGAGGCGTTCTGGCGGTACCACCGCAACACGAACTACTCGGTCGTCGACGACGAGGTGATCCGGGACCTCTACCGCCGTGCGTACGACGACGAGGTACGAGGTCTCAGACGCCTTCAGTTCCTCAATCTGACGCGGGTCACCAGTGTGAAGCGCGCCGGCGCCGAGACGCGCGTCTCGCTCCAGGTCGGCCCCGACGGAGAGGTGCGCGAACTCGAATTCGACGCCCTCGTCTGCGCGACCGGCTACAGCACCATGAAACCCACGGCCCTGCTCGGCGACCTCGACCGTTTCTGTCTGCGCGACGAGGCGGGCCAGTACCGGGTGGAGCGGGACTACCGCGTCGTCACCGCCCCCGACATGCGATGTGGCATCTATCTTCAGGGCGGTACCGAACACACCCACGGTCTGACCTCCTCGCTGCTGTCGAACATCGCCGTACGGAGCGGCGAGATAGCCGAATCGGTCGCCGCCCGGTTCCGGCAGCGCGACGCCGGGCGAGCGGTCCCCGCGGCGGCCGGGAGCGAGATCCGCTGAACCCGCACACAAGGAATGGCGGGACCGGCGCCGCTCGCATGACGCCCGGTCCCGCCCGTGGTTTCCCTGGTTTCGATTCACCCCTTCTCGCCGGGACGTCGAAGGGCCGGGGAATGCTCGACTGAGGAGTCCGGTGGAAGACCTGTGGGTACGCCGCTTCCGCGATGACGACGGGTGCGGGACCAAACTCGTCTGCTTCCCCCATGCCGGCGGGTGGGCGAGCGCCTACCCGCGCCTGGCCCCCGGGGCTGCCCTCGGACGTCGGCGTACTCGCCGTCCGGCACCCGGGCCGGGAGGACCGGCTCGACGATCCGTTCGCGACCGTGCTGGAGGCCCTCGCCAACGACATAGCCGACGCGCTCGGCGGGCTGACACGGCATCGGCCGCTCGACTGCCCGGTGTACGGCTACACCGGCGACGACGACCATGACGTGAGCCCCGAGCGGATGAGCCGCTGGGCGGACATGACGCACGGCGCCTTCCGGCTCCGGGTACTGCCCGGTGGGCACTTCTACCTCAGACCCGAGGAAGCCGCGCTGCCGGCGGATCTGAGCGACGTACTGGTGAGCCTCAAGTCCCCTACAAAGGGGACGTCTTGAGTGTGTGTCAGACCGTGCGGTCGTGTGTGGGGGACGCGGGCCCCGGAGAGCGGGGGGTTTCCTCTCCAGGGCCCGCCAGGACGGCACCGACGAACCGAGGGGGACGGCATCGGTACCGCGATCGTGGCCGGCGCTGAGCCGGTGGAGCCGTCAGCTGTGGGAATCGAACGCCGACGTCGTCATGGGGTGACCGGCGGCCCGAGCGGCGCGGACGGACATCGCGCGGTGGCCACCGTTGCGCTCCGCCGCAGCGGCGGCCGGAATCTCGCGCCCTGGTTGTCCGGTCGGGCGGCGCATCGGTGGTGTCATCATGGCATCGCTTTGGCGCTCGTGCAAGCCTCGCGCACGTGAACCACCGGCGGGCGGCCGTGTGTTGCGGCCCCGCGCCGCGCCGGTGCCCGGCGGGCCGGAACCGGACTCACTCCGGGTCGGAACGCCTCAGCACGACGTCGCCGACCACCGTCCGGGCCTGGACGCTCACGACGTTGTCGGCCCCTTCGCACGCCTCCAGCAGCGAGAGGGACGTGTAGACCGTCCCCGCGGCGGAGTCCAGAGACAGCCGAGCCTCACTGGTCCCGGCCACACCCACCCTGATGCTGCCGAACGTGCTGGCGGTGACCACGGAGCCCTGCACCACCTCGTCGACGTCGATGTCCCCGTGGGTCGTCCGGGCCTCCACGCCGGTGTGCGCCCGGCCTATCCTGATGGCCCCCCGCTCCGTGTCCAGGCGGGCGACACCCCGCACCTCTCCCACAGTGGCGTCCCCTCTGCCCTTCGCGCCGATCGTGGCCCCGCCCTCGACGAGCCCCAGGTGAACGTCGCCGCAGTCCGCCGTGACCTCGGCGGTGCCGGTCACACGGTCGACGGTGATGTCACCGAGAGCGGCGGTCAGCCGCACGCTGCCGGCACGTTGGAGTCTGATCTGCCCCAAGCCCGTACTGAGCCGGCACTCGCCCAGCTCTCCCACTCCGAGGAAGTCGGCCGCCAGACCCTCGCCGTGCACGCCGGAGCCGGTCGGCACGGCCATCGTCAGGATCACGGCGCCGCCGTCTCCGCCGGGCTCCGGGACGTTCACCCGCACCGTACGGTCGGCGAAATCGATGTGCAGCCGCTGGGAGGCCCGCACATCGTCCTGGTCGTCGCTGTCGCGCGGCCGGGTCTCCGCCGTCGTGTCGGCGCGGTCGCTCGCCACGATCCGGACCTCGCCGAACACCAGGTTGAGCACCACCTGGACCGGAAAGGGTGTGTCGAACGTCGGCATGACCGGCCGCCTTCGGGATGACTGCGGCCACCGCTCTCGTACAACGGGGGCCCGAACGACATGGGTTCGCGCTCGTCGCGGTGGCCGTCTCCTGACCCCGGGACGTACGCCGGCGGAGTGCGGGACCGTAACGCGGAGGGTGGAGGCGGCCTACGGTCCGGGACGGGATTCTCCGCTGACGTCATGTAGCGCCACATTAGCGCCATTGTGAGGCGCCCGGGCCGGGGAGAACCCGTAGGGCGAGGCGGCAGCGATCGGAATCGGACATCGGCGTACGGCAGCCGGTGGAATCCGAGACGGACGTCCCCGCGCGGGAAGAAGGGGCCGTCTCCCTACTCCCGAGGTGACTCCCCTGCCGCGGCGGGCCTTTCACGCACACCGGCCGGGGCGGGCACGCCCCTGGGTGTCGTCGGGCGATGACATGACGCCAAAGTCGGATCGTCCGGGACGCGCGCGGTGGGGCCGGTCCACAACCGGCCCCACCGTCGGTGCGCAGTGGTGCGTGGTGTGTCAGCGCACCCGCTCTGCCGTGTCCGTGTCGCGGGACGTCACGGCGGTGAGCCCGTGCAGATGCCAGTAGGTGTACGCGGCCGAGACGAGAGCCATGTGGTGGTACCAGCCGGAGAACGAGCGCCCCTCGAAGTCCAGCAGCCCGAAGTCCCGCTCCATGGAGCCGATCGCGTCCTCCGTCCCTGCGTGCAGTGCGGAGATCGAGCCGACCTCCGCGAGTGTGTGGTGGGTGAGGCTGGTGAGCCAGAGTGGGCGGGCCGGGCCCCCTTCGGTGAAGAGCCGGTAGGCGGGGCCGGAGGAGCGCCCCTGGACGCCGCCCGGCAGATGGACGAGGGACGTCTGGAGCCGTGTGAGCCCCTTCTGCCCCTTCTCCGCGGGGACGACGGCCGTCTCCATGTTCTGCGCGGAGAAGAGGGTCTTCGCCCTGACCGGTGACGAGGCACCCTCGCCGCTGGGCAGTTGCACCGGCAGGTGCGGTGGTACGGCGACGACGAAGTCGTAGCGACGTCTGGCGAGTCCGTGCAGCAGATACCCCACGTCCGGTTCGTCGCTCATGTCGGCGAGAACCACGGGGGACATGGAGTCCGTACGCGCCGACAGCCGGTCGACGAGCCGGAGTGTCTGCGCCCACAGCGGCCGGTACGGCTCGGAGTCCGGTATCCGCGCGTCCCTGCGCCGGTCGGAGTCCTGGGTCCAGGTCGACGGCAGATGCAGGCACCAGTCGACGGGAACCGGCGCGTCGTTCACGCACAGGAAGGAGCCCAGTCCCAGCTGGCAGTTGAGGGTACGGCCGGAGCTGATGTCGAAGTAGCGGTGGACACCCACCGACCGGTCACCGCGCTTGGGCAGGACCGCCCGTCCGATGGACAGCACGGGCTCGGTCCGACGGTCCGCCACCCAGCGGGTGAGCTCCTCCGCGACGTCGTCGAAGTCCCACGGGCTGAGGCTGACGAATTGGCGCAGGGACTGCACCACGGACGGGTCGTGGGAGATCGCCGTGGCGAGCCGGCGCACCGATTTCTTGCCCGAAGTGACAAGCAGCCCTTTCAAATAAGCGTGAGCCCACTTCCGTTGGTCAATCCGGCGCAGGCTCTTGAAGATCGTTTGGCTGAAATGGTCCAGAGAGGCTTCCGCATTGACGCCGTTCGTACTGCCTCGCGAAGGCGTGCGGGTGTCGGCTTGGGCCGTATTCATGCCGCAATAACTCCCCCGAGTTTACTGAGCGTTGTAGAGAAAGAGTGTAGGTGCGCGGACAGTGCCGGCGCCACCGTCTGAGTTGGGTGACTTGTTTGGCGCCTTGAGTGGCACACGATCCCGGAGCGCTCGACGACACGGTGTTGGCCGGATGCCGATCGTGCCCTCATGATCCTGTACCGGCTGTCGTCGTCGTATCGGGGAGACGCTCCTGACCTGCTGGAACGTGGGAGGAGTTGGCCATTCCAGGGCGCTCGCGGAGAACGGCGGGGAAGTGGTTCGGGGTGGACGAATCACGCCAAACGCCGGATTCGATCACCGAGTAGGAGAGGTGCTCGAACTCTGCAAAGTAGTGCTCGGTGGCGCCAGATCCTTGAACTCGCCACGATGTCGAGATCTACTCGGGGGCACGGCAGTTGGCCATCCCGACCTCAACGCAAACCGTGCAATGCCCGGTTCGTTCAGGTCTGTAGTACTCATCTGGGGGCGGGTGGCCACTGCTTTTGGCATGCGGGGGGAGAAAACACGGGGTGAAAGCTTTCCTATTTGCTCGGGGAGCCATCTCGAACCCGATCGGTCGATACGCGCGTAGACACGGAGGCGTGATGGCAAATCAGGTCGAGGACTATAGAGACTTTAAGGCGCTCACGTTCGGCAGGACCGCGGAATCAGTGTCGAGGAGCCGAAGAACCCGCGGCGTGGTGGACCCGCGGCGCGATCAGGTACTCACGACGAAAGTCGGACTCCACATACCCACGGGACTCGCCTTCGAGGAGTGGGAGCGCGCGGGTCACCAGCTCTCCGGGCTGCTCAACTCGTCGTCCTGGTGGCTCGGGGACTGGCTCGTATACGGCAAGGACCACTACGCCGACCGCTACGAGCGCGGTATCTGCGCGGCCGGGCTCCAGTACCAGACGCTGCGCAACTACGCCTGGGTCTCCCGGCGGTTCGAGCTGGAGCGCCGGCGGCCCGCGCTCAGCTTTCAGCACCATGCCGAGCTGGCGTCCCTCCGCGTCGACGAGCAGGACGCGTGGCTCGACCGCGCCGAGCGGATGAAGTGGAGCACCAAGCAACTGCGCAACGCCATCCGGGCCGAGCGTGAGGGCACGTCGAAACAGACGGACGCCGCGGTGGCGACCAGCCGTCTCGCCGTACCCGACAACCGGCTTCAGTGGTGGCACAGGGCGGCGACTCAAGCGGGCACCGACCTGGGGGAGTGGGTGATGGCCACGCTCGACGCCGCCGCCGACCAGTTACTGAAGGAGGTGGACCCGCAGCCGCCCCTTGTCTGACCGTTCCGTCGGCACGAGTCGCGGGGTCCGCACACTCCAGGAGGTACGGACCCCGCGTCACGGGACAACGACGCCTTACGGCAGACGGCTCATGAGATCCGCCGTCTGCATGTGCCGGGTGCATTCGCGTCCGGCGAACGACCGCACCACCCGGTCGCGGATCTCGGGAGTCTGTTCCTGGCTGAGCTTGAACATTCCCTCGGCCCTGGTCACACGGACACGGAAAGCGCCCACGGCCGGAACTATCTTGCGGAAATAGCCGAGGGATTCGCTCATGTCCCAGCTGTTTCCGAATACCTTCTCGAAGGCCTCGACCGTGGCCTTGACGACACCCAGCGTCTCTTCCGTCGACTCGATCTTCTCCACCACTCCGTGTACGTGTACGGAGGTGAAGTTCCATGTCGGGGCGGCCGGTGTGACGTCGTAGACGGTGGGCGAGACGTAGGCGTGCGGACCGGTGAACGTCAGCAGGATCGCCGTCCCGTTGTCCAGCGCCGCCCAGTGGGGATTGGCGCGGTTCATGTGCCCCAGCAGCGGCATGCCGGCCAGGTCAAAGGCGGCCTGCCCCTCCCACAGGGGGTCGGTGATGACCGGAAGGTGGGTGGCGAACGGGCCGTCGGCCGGGCTCCCGTTGCTGGCCATCAGCGCCAGGGAGTTCTGGGAGATCAGATCGACCATCCATGAGACATCCGGTTCCCGGTAATGGCTGGGGACGAACATACTGCACCCACCTTTCGTGGTGTGAATGAGACAGTGCCCGCCCGGCATGGAGTTCTCCGCGGCGCGGAAATGGGGCGGCGAATTGTCGGCGCGAATCCTCCGTACTGTCCTGTCGGCAGGACAACGGGCCCTTCATGGTGGCCTGTTGTCGTCTCCGGCGCAATGAAGAGAAGTTCCGGCGCCCGCGACATACTCGGTGAATCGGAACGGTGGCGAATTGCCGGGCCCCGACCGGTACCTGGAAATGGGTCCATTGAGCCGTCGGGGAAATTCATGGAGAGCGGACGTGCGGGCGGACGGGCGGGCGCCGGCCCCACGGGCCTGATGCACGCCGAGCGCCACCCCGTGGGGGAGCGCCTTCTGCACAACACCGGGGCGCAGGTGGCGCCGGCCCGGCCCGGTCCCCAGACCGACGCGCTGCGCGACGTGTTCAGCTCGCTCATGGTGTTCGACGAGGTCAACGAGTATCTCGGGGGCGTGATCACCGCGCTGGACATCCGGTACCCGGCCGCCGGCGACCACCCGTTGGAGGGCCGCCGGTTACCCGATGCCGACCTCTAGGCGCCCGACGGTGCCATCTGTGTCTACGAACTGCTCCACGCGGCACGCCCCGTACTGCTCGATCCGCAGGGCAGCGCCGAGGTGGCGTCGGCCGTCGAGGGCCGGGCCGACCGTGTCGACCTAGTCGAGGCACGGACCGAGGACGCGCACTCTCGTCCTGTCCGCCGGTGAGATCCCCGCTCCCGCCGCGCTCCTCATCCGCCCCGACGGCCATGTCGCCTGGGCCGCCGGCGACGGCCCCCTTGACATCACCGCGCTCTGGACGGCCCTCGCCACATGGTTCGGCCCGGCACTGCGGGGCCACCGCCGAGCGCCGCGCGACACCAACGTGCGACAACCTGGCGCCGTATCTTCGCACGGCTCTGACCTGCACCGATGGGCTGGTATGCCACAGCGGAACGCCACTCGCGCCACACTGTGTGCCGCCGGACTTGCCAATGGCGCAACAATGGTGCCACTATTGCGTCATGGACCTCGCGCCGTATGTCGAGACACTCCGCAGGGAACTGACGGTGGCCGCCGAGGCAGGGGGCGACGAAGCCCGCATGCTGGCGGACCGGTTGACCGCGCCTCTGGAGTCAGCCACCAGACTGAGCCTGCTCAATGTGTTGTCAGCAGCCATGGATGAGATCACCCGAGAACTCGCACCCGGCTCGGTCGACGTGCGACTTCGCGGGCTCGACCCCGAGTTCGTGGTGGTGCTGCCGCAGGAAGACCGGCCCGAACCGCTCGACGAGCCGGCGCCCGCACCGGCTCCGGTTCCCGCCGACACGGACGACGGGGGCACCGCCCGCGTCAATCTGCGTCTGCCCGCACACCTCAAGACCCGCGCGGAGGAGGAGGCGAGCCGTCAGGGACTGTCGGTCAACGCCTGGCTCGTACGCGTGGTGTCGGCCGCGGTCGACACGGGCGCCGCCCCCCGAACTCCTCAGAAGACCAGAACCGTCGGCCAGGGCTTCACCGGCTGGGTACGTTGACCAGCCGCCGCTAGGAACGTCACCCGCACCGCGCCCCACCAGCCGAGACGTCACGCACACCCAAGAGGACGGTAGAGCCATGCCTTCTTTCGACACCTCCGAACCCATCTCGGTCACGGCGCGCGTGGAAGCTGGTTCCATCCAGTTCACGGCCGGCGACCGATCCGACACCGTCGTCGAGGTGCGGCCCCGCGAACCGAAGAAGGACCAGGACGTCAAGGCGGCCGATCAGACCGAGGTCTCGTACGCGAACGGCGCACTGACCATCAGGACTCCCAAGGCCAATCTGCTCGGCCGCACCGGTTCCGTCGATGTGACGGTCGAACTGCCCACCGGGTCGAGTATCGGGATGACCGGGGGCTGGGCCCAGGTGGTCGGCGAGGGCCGGCTGGGTGAGGTCCGTGTGAAGACCTCGTCGGGTGATGCCCGGTTCGACATCACCGGTCCGTTGCAGCTGACGGCGTCGCACGGTTCGATCACGGTGGACCGGGTGGAGGGCATGGCTGAGATCACCACGAGTTCCGGGAGCCTTCGTGTTGGGCTGATCGACGGCCCCGGGGTGCTGAAGAACTCGCACGGCACCACGACGGTCGGCGCGGCGATCGGTGAGCTGCGGGTGAGTGGCGCCAACGGCGACATCGACATCCGGCGCGCGGAGGACTCGGTCACCGCCAAGACGGCACACGGCGCCCTGCGCGTCGACGAAGTGGCCCGCGGCACCGTCCAGTTGGAGACCTCCTACGGTGCCATCAACGTCGGCATCCGTCAGGGCACGGCCGCCTGGCTCGACGTCAACTCCGACCGGGGGCAGGTGCGCAACACGCTCACCTCCTCCGAGACCCCGGAGAAGACCGAGGACAGCGTCAAGATCCGCGCGCGCACCCGGTGGGGCAACATCGACATCCGCCACGCCTGAGATCCACTTTTCGCTTCACTCAATCCTTGCAGAACAAAGGGGGGCTCCATGTCTTCATCTGTCATGCCCACGCCGAATCGGATCAACGGCAGCCCGGGAACGGACGCCGCCGTCTCCGCCGTCGGTCTGCGCAAGTCGTACGGCGACAAACTCGTCCTGGACGGAATCGATCTGCGTATCCCGGCCGGGTCCATCTTCGCCCTGCTCGGGCCGAACGGCGCCGGCAAGACCACCGTCGTGAAGATCCTCTCCACCCTCATCTCCGCCGGTCCCGACTCCGGTGAGATCCGGGTCGGCGGCCACGACCTCGCCAAGGACCCGCAGGCGGTACGCGCATCGATCGGCGTCACCGGGCAGTTCTCCGCCGTCGACGGTCTGATCACCGGCGAGGAGAACATGCTCCTCCTGGCCGACCTGCACCATCTGTCCAAGAGCGAGGGCCGGCGTGCCGCCGCAGAGCTGCTTGAGCGCTTCGACCTGACGGAGGCCGCGAAGAAGCCCGCGTCCACCTACTCCGGCGGTATGAAGCGCCGCCTCGACCTGGCGATGACCCTGGTCGGCAACCCGCGGATCATCTTCCTCGACGAACCGACCACGGGCCTCGACCCCCGCTCCCGCCACAACATGTGGGACATCATCCGGGGACTCGTCTCCACCGGTGTCACCGTCTTCCTCACCACCCAGTACCTGGAAGAGGCCGACGAACTCGCCGACCGCATCGCGGTCCTCCACGACGGCAGGATCGCCGCCGAGGGCACCGCCGAGGAGCTGAAGCGGCTCGTCCCGGGAGGACACGTACGGCTCCGCTTCACCGACCCGGCCGCCTACCAGTCGGCCGCCGCCTCCCTGAGCGAGGTCACCCGCGACGACGAGGCGCTCGCACTGCAGATCCCCAGCGACGGCACCCAGCGTGAACTGCGCTCCATCCTCGACCGGCTCGACTCCGCCGGCGTCGAGGCGGACGAACTGACCGTGCACACCCCCGACCTCGACGATGTGTTCTTCGCCCTGACCGGCGGGACCAAGGTCCCCAACCAGACCAAGGAGGCCGGCCGATGAGCGCCCTGTCCCTCGCCGTCCGTGACTCGAACACGATGCTGCGCCGCAACCTTCTCCACGCGCGGCGCTACCCCTCGCTCACGCTGAACCTGCTGCTCACGCCGATCATGATGCTGCTGCTCTTCGTCTACATCTTCGGCGATGTGATGAGCGCCGGTATCGGCGGCTCGGACCGCTCCGACTACATCGCCTACATCGTCCCCGGCATCCTGATGCTCACCATCGGCGGCACCACCGTGGGCACCGCGGTCTCCATCTCCATGGACATGACCGAGGGCATCATCGCCCGTTTCCGCACGCTGGCGATCCACCGCGCCTCGGTACTCATCGGCCACGTCATCGGCAGCGTGCTCCAGTCGATCATGAGTGTGCTCGTCGTGGGCCTCGTCGCCGTGGCCATCGGCTTCCGGGCCACGGACGCGACCGTGGTGGAGTGGGTCCTGGCGGTCGTGCTGCTGACGTTCGTCGCCCTGGCGCTCACCTGGATCGCGGTCGGCATGGGCCTGGTCAGCCCCAACGCCGAGGCGGCCAGCAACAACGCCATGCCGCTGATCCTGCTGCCGTTCCTCTCCAGCGCCTTCATCCCGGTCGACACCATGCCGGGCTGGTTCCAGCCGTTCGCCGAGTACCAGCCCTTCACCCCCGCCATCGAAACCCTGCGCGGCCTCCTTCTCGGCACCGAGATCGGCAGCAACGGGTGGCTCGTCAGCGCCTGGTGCGTGGGCCTCGCGGTACTCGGATACCTCTGGTCCAGCTCCCAGTTCAATCGCGACCAGAAGTAACGACCACGAGCACGAGGCCCACCTCCCCGGGCCGCTCACCCCTCCGGGCGGCGTACCCCGACACAGCGTCGGCGTACGCCGCCCTGCGCCGAGGCGGTGGTCCGCCACCGGCCTTTGACACCGAGTCATACAAGGGGCGCAGCACAGTCGAACGGTGCGTCAACCCGCTCAAGCAGTGGCACGGTCCGTCCACGCGAACCGACAGGAGGCCGCTTTCGGGCGGGCGTCCTGACGGCACCACCGTGGACCATCCGCAAGCGCCTCAATCCGCGGCCGGTCAAGGAGACAGGGCCCAGACCGCAGCCTCCGGAACCTCATGCCAACAGGGTCGCCGAGCCGCGTGAGGGCGGGACCGGGCTCACCTCGTTCCACGAGAATCTGGACACCACCACCGGCGGCTGGGCCACGGTAGCCACCGGGGACATCATGCGCCCGTCCCTCGACCTGCCCGCGTGCAAGGTGGGCAGACCCGACCAAGATCCGCCTTCATCAGTGACCTTGGGCCGGTGCCTCCCCAGAGCCCTCCGGGTTCGGCGGCGCCGGTGGACTCGGTCGGTCTCGCCTCGCCGGGCCGACCTGCGGCTGCCTGAGCCAGCGGGGGAGCGGAGGTTTCGTCGTCTCGTTGGTCGGCCAGCCGTCGACGACTGTCCGCTTGAAGTGGTCCACGTGACGGTTGAGGGACTCCCACTCCCGGGATCTCGCGGGAACGTTCAGCCGTATCCTCCATACCGCTTCCAATTCATGCAGCGTCCCCCTGAGCCAGCCGCGCACCACCTCGGCGCGTTCGGCGACGCGGCCCAGGCGTTCGGCCTCATCCTGTCGGCCGTGCCGGTGCGCCATGGCGGCCAGGATGTCCATGACCGCGTAGAAGCACAGCATCGCGTCGGTCGCCGAGAGCACGCGGTGTACGAGGTACTGCGCGTCGTCGCGAGCCTGCAGTTGCCGGCGGCGCGCCGCCGGCAACAGCTTTCTGCGACCGTACGGCCTGGATTTCCAGATACCGTCGAAGTCGGGGACGCGTGGGTTACCGAGGGAGTCGGGCTCGCTCATGATCAGGGCGTTCAGGGTGAGCATGAAGGCCGAGCAGTCGGCCTCCACTTCGCGGCGCTGCTCCTCGCCCAGACCCGCCAGGAAGGAGTCCTCCCCGACGGGAGCCAGATCCTTGGCGAAGTGCCCGCCCATGATGTGTTCCAACTCGTGCGCGAGCAGGAAGGTCGAGCAGGCGGCGTAGGTGTCGGCGGACTCGGCGCGCGTCGTGGAGCCGTCCTCGCCGTCCGGGACGACGTTGGACGGGGTGCTCGTACCCCCGCTCTCCCGCAGACGCAGGTACGAGGCGATGGACGCGTCCAGTTCGTTGAGCGCTCGGCGCTCGCGTAAATAGTCGGCCTGCTCGCGTGTGCCGCCGCCCGGCGGTGCCACGACGAGCTCCCGGAAGATCTCCTCGGGGGGCCGGCTGTACTCGTCGTCGTAGTGCATGGCGACGACCGGCGCGCCCCACATCAACTGCGCCATGATGTCGACCACCAGCGGGGAGATCGCCATGACGTAGCTGGAGTCGGTGCCCGCGCTCACGCACTCGATGACCTGGCACTCCATGGCGGTCGAGGCCACGAGGAACGCCTCCACCCGGCCGACCAGCCGCGTCACTTCGGAGTGCTCGACCTTGGGCGACTGCCAGAGGACGAGAAGAAGGCCGTCGAGGTGGAGGCGCAGTTGCTGGTCCCCACGCGCGAAGAAGTGCTCCCTGCGCGCGGGCGGCAGAACGCCCCCCGCGATGGTCCGGCAGAACGTCACGTCGGTGAAGGCCTGCGACAAAACCCTTGCCTCGCGGGCCAGTTCGACGTTCTGCTGTTCGGCGAAGAGCACACTGGGCACATAGCCGTCCCCGGCCGGGTGAGCGTGCCCATCCTCACCCACCGCTACTCCCCATAACGCCCGTCGTGGACGTGGTGGTGGACTGAGGCCCCTGCTCGGCGCCGGACGGAGAGGAACCGGGCGATGGGGACGCTCCCGGGGCGGACCCGTCCGCGGAGAACCCGGTGACCGCGCCGAGCAGCGCCTGGGTGATGCCCTCGGCGTCCCGTACCCGGACCTCACCGTCCTGGTGCCGGATCACCACCATGCCCCTCGGCACACTGCCGTCCGCCTTGATCGTGACGCCCGAGGCCCCCATGGCGTCCACCATGACGCCCTTCTTGAACTGGCGCCGCAGCACACTGACGAGGTGCGTCAGTGCGGTGACGGACGCGGAGGCCGCGAACAGCACCTCGGCGAGCGGAACGCTCCCGTGCGCCGCCAATCGTCGGCCCCGCACCCCCGACTCCTCAAGCGCCGCCTCTATCTCGGCCGTGTCGTCCAAGGCCGCGAAGAGATGAATGCGAAAGGCCGCCCCCGTGTTCTCCACCACTGCTCCCCCTGCTTCAGGTGTCTCGGGCTCACTACCCCCGGGCGGTACGCGAAACACGACACAGCCGGCGGCGGCCCGCGGCAGGTTGGCATTTCACATGCCGCCGCGGCATACCCGCACCTCGCTCACGCTGGAGGCCCGAGAGGCCGTCGTAACCCTGGCGGGGTGGCTCGGGCGCTCCTCGTGTTGGGTGGCCCGGGAAATGTTGAAGGAGGTCGTCGCGCCCCGCTACGTCACGCCCCTTCGTGAGGGCGGATCGCTCCCCGGGATCGTCGAGGCCGATGATCCCGGGACGTACGTCATGAAGGTGTCTACCTGATGGCACTGACCTGCATCGATGCAGCTGTGCCCGCCTCTGAACCGCGAGGATGCGTCTTTCAGGATTGTGCCGCGCGACGTAGCCGATTCTTTCTACGCGCTCCCCAGCAAGGTCCATACTCCCCAGACCCCTTCCAGGAAGTGCTGTTGCGGCAGGCCGTGCTGGCACGGAACGTCATCCCATCGAAGGCACTGCCCGGGGCGCACGCTGAGTGACTGCCTGCGTGGGCAGGGCAGAAGCCTGGCGACGAGCGCCTGAACAAAGGCGGGGTGATTCATGGGCGGGTTGCTGGCCCGCGTATGGTCCGGATTCTTGGAGACAGTGGAGAGGGCGAGGGCGGCCAGTGCCGCCCACATGCCGAGCGTGAACAGGCGCCCGAGTGATGCCGCGAGGCCTTCAGACTGGGCAGGCACCTCAGCACGCGGTGCTCCTCCGGTGTCAGGTCACGTACGTACCCGCGAAAGAAGGCGGTGCGCAGCCGCAGCGCCCCGGGCCACAATCCAGCGGGACGAACGCCTGGACGACGGGCGCGAACCGGGACCGTCCGAAGCCGATCCACGCCGCGTGCCGCGACCAGAGCGGAGGCAGGGGTTGAGTGGAGGGGGCTGTCGCTGCCGTCGCCGTCGAAGAACGACTCGACCGAGATCGCAAGGGCCGCGGTGATCGCGTAGAGCGTAGTGAAGGAAGGCCGGCTCTTGCCCGTCTCGATCTACGAGACCAGGCTGGCCGAGAAACGCCGACCTCGCGGACGAGGGCGCGCAGGAATATCCCTCGCGCCAGGCGGGGTCGCCGGATGCGGGCTCCGACGGGCGGTACGGCGGCGGGGGACCCTGATGGTGCCCCTTCCGGCGTCGGCGTCTGTATAGCCCTGTTGAACAGAAGGTACCCGGCGCCCCCACGGGCGGCCCGTGAGCTGAGGCCGTTCTTCTTACGCGTGGTAACCGTCCAGGCGGGACAGGACGTACAACATGACCTCGTCCGGACCGCCGCCGATCGACCATACGGGGCTGTCCCGGAAGTACCGGGCGGTCCACATCTCCTCCATGTATCCGATACCGCCGTAGAACTGCAGGCAGGTCGCAGATATCTCGCGGGCCAGGCGGCCCACCTCCAGTTTCCCGACGGACGCGAACCGGAGGACGTCCTCACCGCGGATGTACGCCTCCGCTGCCGCGTAATTGTAGTGCCGCAGAATGTCCAGCCGTGCACTCAGCTCGGCCAGTGTGTAATTGATGTACTGGTTGTCGATCAAGGGCTTGCCGTAGGCATGGCGGGTCTTCAGGTATTCCGCGGTCCGGGTCAGGGCCGTTTCCATGCTGCCGACCGCGGCGTAGCACAACACCAGGCGCTCGTTCTGGAATTGACTCATCTGCTGGTAGAAGCCCAGGTCGATCTCGCCGATCGTGTTACTGAGAGGGACCCGCACGTCGGTGAACGTCAGCTCGGCGGTGTCGGAGGAGCGCATACCGAGCTTGTCGAGTTTGCGGTGGACCTGGAAGCCCGGCGTGTCCGCCGGGACGACGATCTGCGTAAAACAGCCGTTGCCGGGCCCGTCGGACGTACGGGCCAGCATGCAGATCCAGTCGGCCTGGACGCCATTGGTGACGTACAGCTTCGAGCCGTTGATCACCCAGTCATCGCCGTCGGGCACCGCACGGGTGCGAATGGCAGCCACGTCGGAGCCCGCATCAGGCTCGGTCACCGCGACCGAGCAGACCGCCTCGCCCTTGATCGCCGGGACCAGGTACTTCTGCTTGAGTTCCTCGCTGCCGAACTGGTGCAGCGACGGGGTTGCCATGTCCGTCTGGACGCCGATGCCCAGAGCCACGCCACAGGGGCCCACGCGGCCAAGTTCCTCGTGCAGGATCACCGTGAAGAGGTGGTCCGCGGCCTGGCCGCCGTGCCTCTCGTCGTACTCCACACCGAGCAGGCCGAGCCGGCCCATCTTCGGGAACAGCTCGTGCGCGGGGAACATCCCATTCGCCTCCCATTTCTCCGCGTACGGTCCGATCTCTTTCTCGGCAAAGTCGCGAACCAGTTGGCGAAAGGCATTGTGCTCAGCGGTGAAAGCCACCATTGTCCATCACTCCCGAATTGAGCAAAGATCCGATTGATCTTGAACCATGACTCGCGCACCCGCGACACCCACGAGCGCGAGGTCCCGGGATATCGATAACCGGTTTCTCGGCGACCTGCGGGATTGTTCTCCTTGTCTCGCCGACTTCCCGCACCGCGCTCTCATGGAGCACAGCGTTGTACACGCGTTGCCGAGCGCGGATCACAGGAGGGCGAGTAGCTTGGGCGTGTAGAGGGCATCGATCGATGCGACTCCGGCCACCACGTCGAGGTAGATGGCGACCAGCTCCGGATCGGACTGCACGGCCCGCAGCAGGGTGAGCCGTTCCTCGTGCGGAGGCGCGAGCCGGGCGACGCCGAGCGTGGCTTGGTAACCCGAGGCAAGTGTGGCGTCCCGGTCCTTGGCGAATCGAGCCAGGGCCGCGTCGAGTTGCGCGGGGTCGCCACCGAGCGTGCTTCCCACCTCCTGCACCAGGCTTTCCACCTGCAGGAACGCGTCGCTCATGCCACGTGCCGTGATGGAGTCCTTGTGATGTCCGGCATCACCCACGAGCACCCAGCCAGGCCCGGCCGCCTGCCGGAAGAAGTTCCGCTGGTCGCCGCTGCCACTCAGACGCCCCTCGGGCTCCCTGCCCCCCAGCCGCTCGTACAGTGCGGGCGCGGTGGTGCGTATCTGCTCCCGGTAGGCACCGCGCGCGTCGGCGCGGACTTCCTCGAAGCGGGACTGCGGGAAGTAGGCCAGAACGAGGGTGGCGTCATCGTTGGTGGGCACGGTGGCGACCCAACTGCCGGGCCGCTCGTACAGCTCCAGTTCGGCGGGGAGGTCCTGCCAGTACATGTAGTACGCACAGGTGAGCAGCGGGTCCTGCACGCTGTACGGCGCCTCCACCATCTCGGCCACGGTGGACCGCATGCCGTCCGCGCCGATCACCAGATGTGCGCGTTCGGTGAAGTTCTGGTCCCCTTGCCGGCCGGCGACTCCGATGATCCGTCCCGCCTCGTCCCGTAGCAGACCGGTCACCCGGCAGCGTTCACGGAACTCGGCGCCGGCCGCGACGGCCGCGTCCACCAACAGGGCGTCCAGGACGCGACGCCGAGGGGCGAATTCCGTTTGCTGCCCCGATGCGCCCCGGGCGTACCCCTCGATGCGAATGTCGGCGACTTCGTAGGTCGTTCGCTTCAGAGGCGGGCAGCCCGAGGTGCGGACCTGTTCCAGCACCCCCCAGCGGGCGAGTGCCGCGACTCCGGGCTGGTGGATGAGATGCGAGGAGAGGGTGTCGGAGCCGTACGCCGACTTGTCGAGCAGGAGTACTCGGTACCCCGCACGGGCCAGCAACATGGCGGCGGGTGCGCCGGCGCAGCGCGCCCCCACCACTATGGCGTCGTACATGCGAATGCCTCACAACGGATGTCGGCGAGCCGTGGCTCGGGGAGGAGACAGGAGGGACGGCTCACTTTGGTGACCGTCCACTCTGATCAGGCCTGGCGCCGCTTTGCGAACGAGCTGGCAGGCCTGGCGACGGCTGCGATTCGGCGTCGGTCTATTTTCCCATTCGCCGTGACAGGTAGCTGATCCATAACCGCCCAGAGAGGGGGAACCATATACGACGGCAGATTTTCACGGAGGCGGTTGCTCAAGTCGGCGGGTGTGACAGCCGTCCCTGGCGTCAGCCGAACCGCGGCTATGAGCTTCTTGTCAACGCTGTCGCCGTCCGTGACCGTCACGACCGAATCCTCCACCCCCTCCTGAGCATTCAATGACTCGCTGATCGCGTGCATTTCGATGCGGAAGCCGCGGATCTTCACCTGGTCGTCTTCCCGCCCCAGGAAGTGGAGTTTCCCGGCCCCATCGATACGTACCAGGTCGCCCGTGCGGTAAAGTCGCTCAGGAACGTCCGGCGAGAAGAAACCAAACGCCCGATCGGTTTCTACCTTTTCGTTGAAGTAGCCGGTGGCGAGGCCTTCTCCGGCGCAATACAATTCTCCGACAGCTCCGGGCATCAGCAGCCTCGCGCGTTTATCAAGAACATATACCCGAGTTCCCACGACAGGCAAGCCGATAGGAATCGGCCCATTGATGTCCGCCGGATCACGGACTGAATGGACTGTCGTGAAGGTCGTGTTCTCGGTCGGACCGTAGCCGTTGGTGACCACGAGACCCGGATTGTCCGCCAGAGCTTGTTTGATTTGCTCGTAGGGCACGACATCTCCACCGGTCAAGAGGTGTCGCAAACCACCGAACGATTCTGCCGAAAATTCTTGCACGAGCCTGAAAAGCCCGGCAGTGAGCCAGGCTACAGTTATTTGACGCTCTGCAAGAAAAGCGCCTATCTCGTTCGGGGTCAGATACTCCGGAGGACAGACCTCAATGGTCGCACCCGTCAGTAGGCCGCCCCAGAGCTCCAGCGTAGAGGCATCGAATGCAAGTGGCGACATCCGAAGAAATCGTTCACCCGGGCCCAGTGCCAGATACTTTCCATCGTGGACCAATCGGACAACCCCGCGGTGCGGGATCGCCACACCTTTTGGATCACCTGTCGAGCCCGACGTGAAGGCAATGTAAGCCAGTCGATTGGGATCAGGCCGGACGGGGGACACACTTTTTCCGTCGGCCTCCCATCCCCTATGCCATGAACTGACCACAGGTACGCCATGCGAAGCGATACGGTCGACCCCGTCGCCGACTACGATCGCAGCAGCGGGAGATGCCTTGGCGGTTATCTTGGCAGTATGGGATTCTGGTTGCGCCAGATCGACTCCCATATATATGGCGCCCGCCCAGAGCGTTCCCAACACCGCTACTGCCTCCGACACCGACCGCGGAACATCGATCAGGACCGTGTCGCCCTCTCGGACACCGGCGGCACGCAGCAGATGCGCCTGTTCAGCTGCCGCGACGGCAAGTTCGGAGTACGTCAGCACCGATTCTGCATCACGTATGGCCTGCGCAGCCGGCCATCGCTCCGCCGCGACGCGAAAAAGCTCGTCCACGGATGAATCTGGGAAGGCGCAACGTGTGCCATTGATGGCTTCGAGAGTCTTCCGCGCACTGGCGGAGAGACAGCGGATATCCGCCAGTGTCCCGCCTGCATGATCCGCTGCCATCGCCTCCACAAGCTGTTCCACGGCGGCAGAATAACCCATGATGAACTTCTCTGCCTCGCCTCCGTTCCACAAGTCCGTCGCATAGTCGACGTAACCTGCGAATGACTGGCCGGAGCCATCCAGCTGTACAGCGATATCGAACTCGGGTCTGCGGGTGGCGTCTTCCTCGGTGTGGATCACACCGGGAACAGCGTCCGTCGCCCCCGGATTGGTCTGGTCACGCACGTCAAAAAAGGCTTGGACGAGACCGCATCGTCCGGACTGTTCCACGCCCAGCCGTGCTGCGACCCTATCGAATGGAACATCCATTCTGTCCAAGCTCCATGTCAGCGATTCATGAACGTTACGGACGAAGTCTTGCGGTGCGAGATCGTCGTTGATGTCCACACGAACCGGAACAGGGTTTTCGACATTGGCGACACCGACAAGCAGAGTGGTTGCCCCGGTCAATCTGCTCAACGTAAGGCCGAATGCAGCCAGGAGAATGGGGAGTGAAGGTGCGTTCAGGGTTAGCGATCGCCTACGCAATAGCGTTGCAGTTTCGGTGGCCAGCTCAAAGGAGAGCCGGCTACTGCGCGGGTCGTGATGATGTGGACGAGGATTGTCTGACGGTATCTCCAGAACCGTCGGAACTCCCGCCAATCTTTCTGACCACAGTTCAACTGCGTGCTCGTCCTGGCTGTCAAGTGTTTCCATCAGGCGCCTCCCCTCAGGGTCGTCCCGTAACAGCTGGTCACGGCGACATGCTCTTGGTACAGCGGGGTGTAATCACGAGGGTGCGGACACGTCCGCAAGGGCCGACGTGGGGAGTCTTCCGTAGGAGAACGGGGACTGCTGGTCGCGCGCGACACATTCACGCATCGGTACTCCGCCGACCGCCAGGTCGTCATCACCCGCCGACAGCCACTTGGTCATCGCAGCCGTCCGACCGTTGGCAAGGAAGCATGACGACTGCGAGGCCTGGGTGTACGTGGGGGCATGCCTCAGCCGGCCGGACCCTCACGATCCCCGACTGCGGCTATCCGGGAACTGCACTCGTCTGTCCCTCACCGCCGTGAACGCACGCGGACGGAACCCCTGGACGGGAAAGAAGAACGAATCACGTGCTTGCCTGATGTTCTCCGGGATCATTGCTCATCAGTTGGCCCAGTACGGCGACCTGTCCCTGGACGGTTGGGTTCCGGAGCATGTCAATGGCCTTGATCGTGAGTCCGGAGGATTTTGTGATCTTCGCGATGAGAGAGATGAGCACGAACGAATCTCCGCCGGCATCAAAGAAACTGGTGTCGTCGCTGAAGGTGTCGTGGCCGAGCGTATCCCGCCAGGCGGAACGGACGAGATGGGTGAGATCGGATGGATCCTGAACCCGCTCGTCGGGGCGTGGAGATTTTATCGAGTCTTCCATCATCTATGCCTGTCCAGTTGATTGAATTTTTCGTTGCGAGCTGGCTTGGCCCAATTTGGTTCATGGGATCGCCATGTTCGGTCGAGGCAGCTACCCTCACGTCACCCGGACAGTAATTACTGCCCTGCAAGGGGTGAGGTGCCGCCTCCCCCAAGGAGTCTCGGGGTGGGGTCGGCCCCCGCATCGGGCAGTGCGAGAATATGTCCGGCGGCCCGTACATATGCAGTGCTGAAATCCCGCGTTGATGTCGCTGGATTCGCCACTTGGATAGCGGGACTTATTTACTCGGGACCGATTTACATCTCGGATTCTTGAAAATCGGTTGGCCGCGACACACGCATGCCTGATCCCGGGGGCGCCGGAATCGCCCATGGAGCTGTACCTTATGGGGCGATTGTCGTACCGAGCTTGATGGAGTCCAGTACGTCACCCAAGTCCGCGAGCAGTGTGGCTTCCTCGGACTTGAGGTAGAAATGCCCACCGGGCAGCACCTGGAACTGAAAGGCGTTATTTGTCATGTCCGCCCAGCCACGCATCTGCTCCGGGCTCAGTTCGGGATCATCGTCGCTGGCGTACCCGTAGATCGGGCAGGAGAGCGGAGGCCGCCGGCCTCCGGAATATCCAGCCGTCAAGTGGTAGTCGGCGAGGACTGCGGGGAGCATGGCCTCTCTCAGGCCGGGGTCCTCGAAGACCGCGGCAATGTTCGGCTCCAGGCTCGTGGCATGCGCGATGATGTCCTCGTCCGTACCGTAGTCCGTACGGCGGTCGGCCAGCGCCTGCGGCGGTCGTCTCGACGACACGCACAAGGCGGTCGGCGGACAGTCTCGTTCCTGGAGGCGCAGCGCCACCTCGTGCGCCACCGAAGCCCCCATGCAGTGACCGAAGAGCACCAACCGGTACTGCGTCAGATCGACGAGCGCGTCGGCGATATCGTCTGCGAGAGCTTCCAGTCCGGGCGAGAACGGATCATCGAACCGGTCATCCCGGCCCGGGTATCGGACAGCCATGACGCCGATATCGGATGGCAGTCCTGCGGGCCAGGTGCGGTAAATGCCCGCCCCGGCACCGGCGTGAGGGAAACAGACCAGCTTTGTCTTGAATTCGTCGTCATCACGGAAGCGCCGAATCCACCGCTTTTGCATCGGGTTCTCCGGCGAATAACTCTCTCCGGCCGGACTCATAGAACATCAACACTATTCGCATGCGCCCCGCCGGCCTGACCCGGAGAGATCGGCGGGGTTGCCTTTGGGAAGCGGCAAACGTGCTGACGAATAACGGCGGCACTAGGAAGGGCTCCAGTCCCAAATAACATCATGCGAATCCTCTGGCTCGCGCAAGTGGCGTACTTAAACTTTTTAGCAGACCCGCTGCCGTAAGGGAAGTGGATGATCTACAGATACACGTGTAAACGGTGAGGAGAAGTAGCCCGATTTAGCATAATTCGGCATTTATCTCGATCGCCCAATTATGGCAATCATGTGATGCCGTGAAGCGCGAGGACACGGGACATTCGGTGTGTACGTGAGGCTGCGCCATGCTCGTTTCCGCAGTTCAGCTGGACCGTGGCGAACGCCGGCGGCCGGCGCCGTCCGTTCTCGTGTGCAGAGCCGCATGTCTAACTTGCCTTACACCTCTCCAATACGTTGACCTGTAGAGATATTTGACAGCACTGGATAACGAGCCGGAACGAACCGCGCTACCTGTCACACAGCCCTCGACACCCCACCTCACCCAGACCGTTCGCGACACCGACAGCGCGGGGCGCGCCGGCTGGCCCACCGCACGCCTCCTCACCCCCACCTCCCACCCCTCCTTCACCGCACACACCCCGACGACTTCACCATCACCCGCAACCTGCTGACAACCTCGCCGACACCCTCAACGACCTCGGACGACATCACGAGGCCGCCGACCTCCACCAGCAGACACTCGCCACGTTCGAACAGGTCCTGGGCCCGAACAACCCCAACACCCTCACCAGTCGCAACAACCTCGCCGCAGCACAGGCCGCGTTGGCGCGTACCCGACAGCAACGGCTGCCGTGGCAGCGCCCACAATGCCGACCGGACCCGGATCCCTCCCGCGCCGGCGGCCCCAGATGATCCAAACGAAACGGCCCGGCCCCCGTTTGCCGCCGCAGCGTGCACGTGGGACCGGACGGATACCCGTGCCGGTGGCCGGAGCGGCCCGGCGAGCGCCCGGGAAGGCTTTCAGTTGGCGGAGGGGAGGTCGTCGGCGCCCAGGTGCGCGCCCAGGTCGAACTCCACCTCACCGGGCCGCCCCAGTCCCCGCCGCATCATCGCCTGCACGCGTGCGACGGTAGTCGGCCTGGCCGCGGCAGTCATGAAGGCGTCCATGGTGGGCGCGAGTTCCGCGTCGTCGGGCAAGCTCGCGATGTCCACGTACTGCTTGATCTCGGCGATCGCACGCTTGTCGAATCGGGCGATCCGCCGCGCGAACGCATCGGCGAACGCGTCCAGTTGTCCATCGGGGAGCGCGCGGTTCACAAAGCCGTAGAGCTCGGCCTCGGAGCCCGCGAGGTCGTCGCCGGAGAACAGGAACTCCAGGGTGCGGCCACGGCCGATCAGCCGGGGGAGCCGGGCCATCGGGCCGCCGCCCGGCACGAGGCCGAACGCGACTTCGGGTTGGCTAAACCGGCTGTGGTCACGTGATGCGAACCGGAGGTCGCAGGCGAGCACGAACTCGCAGCCTGCACCGCGCGCCCGTCCGTGAACGGACGCGATCGTGGCGACCGGCACCCGGCTGAGACGGCTGAGCACGTCCAACCACGGGTGCATTCCGGTGCGCGTGGGTTCTTGCGTCTCCGGCGCGGATGCGGCGATGTCGAAGTGAGCCAGGAAGAAGTCGGGGTTCGCGCTGTCGAACATGACGACCCGTACATCCGGGTCCTGTTCGAGCCGGGTCACGAACTCGGAGAGCTCGCGGACGGTGTCATAGTCGATGAGGTTGATCGGGGCGTGGTCGAACGTTGCCCGCCAGTAGCCCGGAAGAGGTTCTTCGACCGCGATTTGCGCGTTTGCCATATTCCGCACCTTAATGCCGCGTGCGTGATCGGTCGTAGCCGCCGATTCGGCATTCGGGCCAGCGTCACCCGCCGGGCGGAGGGAGCGGACGCCATGTGTCAGACATGGCCCAGCAGTGTGTACGACCACGGTTACGCCTCCGAAAGCCTCTTCCGCCGTGTCGAAGAGCGCCGCCACCTCGCTCTCTTTTGCGAGGTCCGCGGCGCACGGCCATGGCGGTGCCGCCGAGACGCACCGCCGCACGAACAGGGAGTTCGTGAGTGATCGGGGATACGTGGGTTCGATGCGAGTTGGTCGGGCGGGCTAGGCAGCGGCGAGGACCTCCACCGCTCGTGCGACGCTCCTGCGGAGCAGTGCAGGATCGAGCTGTCTGTCGCCCGGGCTCGAACCGAACGGGCCGGCGGCGCTCCACGCTGTCGCCAGCGCCATCACGCCGGTGAGCAGGAAGGCGCTCGGAAACTCCGCGCCATTCGCTTCGGAGCGGATGGCGTCGATCTCAGCCACTTTCGCCGCGTGGGCCTCGTCCCGAATGCTGGGGTTGCCGGCGCCGCCTTCCAGCCCGTTCCAGGCGATCAAGCGCATCAGCGCCGGGTTCGCCATGGCGAAGTCGAAGACGCGCTCGGCGTAGCCCGGAAGATCCTCGGGGGTAAAGGCGAGGCCTTCGTAGACCTTCGCCAGGTTCGACCCCAGGACCGTCGAGAACAGGGTCTCCTTGTTCTTGAAATAGACGTAGATCAGGTTCTTGTTCACGCCCGCAGCCTTCGCGATGCGATCGACCCGTGCTCCTGCCACCCCGAAGGTGGAGAACTCCGCCAGTGCGGCATCCAGGATGCGCGCCCGGCTTTCTTCCGCAGCCATGGTTCCTCCCTTGGTGCGGACCCTAGCATTTGACTAACTAGTTATCCAGTCGTAAGTTGGGTAACTAGTTAGTCAAATGCAAGGAGGCGTCATGACTCAGCGCACCTGGTTCATCACCGGCTCGAACAGCGGCTTCGGCCGCCAGATGACGGAGCGGCTGCTCGCGAGGGGCGACCGCGTCGCGGCGACCGCCCGTGACACGTCATCGCTGGACGACTTGAAGGCCACCTACCGCGACCTGCTGTGGACCGCGCACCTCGACGTTACCGACACCGCCGAGATCCGCGCCGTCGTCGAGAAGGCGTTCGCGGACCTCGGCCGGATCGACGTCATAGTCAACAACGCCGGCTACGCACTGTTCGGTGCGGCCGAGGAGCTCACGGACGAGCAGATCGAGCACCAGCTCGCCACCAACCTCGTCGGCCCCATCCAGATCGTCCGCGCCGCGGTGCCCCACCTGCGCGAGCAGGGCGGCGGCCGTATCATCCAGATCTCGACCTACGGTGGTCAGGTCACCCACCCCGGCGCATCGCTCTACCACTCCAGCAAGTGGGGCGTCGAGGGATTCATGGAGTCGCTGGCGAAGGAGCTCCCGCCCTTCGGGATCGGTGTCACCATCGTCGAGCCCGGAAGCGCCGCGACCGGCTTCCGTCTGAGCGGCTCGCGTCTCGCATCACCGATGGCGGTCTACGACGACACCCCGGCGGCCATGCCTCGCGGCATCCGGAACCCAGCCTTGCCGTCCGTCAGCGACCCCGCCAAGGTCGCCGCAGAGATCATCGCCACGGCAGACCAGGAGACCGCCCCTCTGCGCCTGGTCACCGGGAGCGACGCGTACCGGTACATCCGAGACGCACTCCGCGAGCGCCTCACCGACATCGAGTCGCAGGAGGCCAGCGCTGCCTTGACCGACACCACCACCGCCTCGTAACGAACCGGTCCACAGGGTGCCGGGCCCGCCCGGCACCACACCGTGCGCAGGAGCCGTTCCGGATCGCTACCCCAGGCGTTCCGGAGGGCGTAACGCAGCAACCCGGCATGAGCCGGTGGCAGAGGCAGACCTGGAGCCGGTGAGCCGCCTCATGCCCGGTGCGGCGGGCCTGGAGCAGTTGGCCCGGTTCCTCCGTGAGGCCGACGAGGACGAGCGCGGGAGCCAGGACGGGCCGAAGCGGGAGAAGAAGCTCGAAGAGATCGTGGAGACGCTGCCCAGCAGGCGTGGGAGCTGACGCTCCTTGCCGACGACATGGCTGCTGAGCAGCGCGAACGGTGACCAGCGGCATGACGAGTAGGTGAAAAAGCGGGCGACGGCCCGGCAGTTGGCCGGCCGGAGTGCCCGGACTCCTCCGTCTTCCCGAGCGCCAGATGGTGCAGGCAGTACGCGGCGAGACGGCTCCCGGCGCCGGCCGCGAGCTGCCACCAGAGCTGGGCGCTCTCGGGATACCCCGTGAGGAGGACCAGGCAGCCGAAGGTGAACGGGTGTGGGCGCGGTCGGCAGCTCAGCGGGAGGCAGATGGGCTGAAACGGCTTCTAACGGCCCGCATGTTCGGTGCTCCTGCCCGGGTCGTCGGCGACGGCGGCGTGCAGCATGGCCACGTACTGGCGGGCCATGGTCTCCCAGCCCTGGCAGAGCCGGCGGGCTTCGGGGTCCCGGAAGAGGACGGCGACCATGTTGCGCTCCGCCGGCGGCCGGTCGGCGGGATCCCCCAGCAGGGTCTCCGCCAGGGGGTTCCAGGCCAGTACGTCGAGGTGCCGGCCGAGCACCAGCCCAGGTGTGCCCATGACGTGCAGCAGGCGCCGGGTGGCGGCGCTCTTCGACACGGCGGAAGAGGCTTTCCCAGGCGTGGACGTGGTCGTACACGCTGCTGGCGCCCTGTCCAGGGGCACGGTAGCCGACTTCGACCTTGACCAACTCGACCATGCCATCCGCATCAACCTTCGCGGCACCTTCATCATTGATCAGCAGGCAGCCCGCAGGCTGCGACCGGGCGTGCTCGCGGTCGGCGCGAAGGGCCCCTTCTCGTGAGCCTGCCTTGCTAGGTACGCAGGGTGCGTTTGTGGGCGATCCCCGCGGTGGCCAGTGGGTTGGCCCAAGTGCGCGAGCGACAGCAGGAGCCGTTGTCGGTCAGGACCTGTCGGACGGTGACCCCAGCCTCGTTGAAGAAGGCCCGAGCCCAGCGGCCCTCCGAGGACGGCTCTGTCTAGTTTGCATGTGGCGCGGTACACGACGACGGCGCCGACGAGGTCGTCCGGTGTGACGCCACACGCTGCGGGCCGGGCACCGGCATCCGGACGCAGATGAGCTTCACCAGCGGCGCACCTTGAACTTCAGGTGCAGTACCCGGTTGCCCTGGACGACCACGTGAGGATCCTCCAGCTGCTGCTGCCCGTCGAAGCTGCCGAAGAAGCGCTTGCCTGATCCAAATACCACCGGTGCCACGTCCATCGCGACCTCGTCCACAAGACCGGCCGCGAGGATCTGGCCGCCTACTTCGCCGGCGCTCACGGCGACAACTCGGTCACCGGCGAGCTCCTGGGCCTTCTCGATCGCGGCCTTCACACCATCGACGAAGTGATACGAAGCCTCAGGGTGCCAGCCCTCGGGCTTAGGCCGGTGGGAAACCACGACCACGTGGTCACCCACGGGCGGCTGTCCCTCCCAGCCGTTCATCAGGTCGAAGAAGCCGCGACCCATCACGATCACGCCGATCGAGTCCCACACCGGCTGGACGTACGCCGCCGATGCACGCGAGAGCTTGAAGCCGCCTCCCCCCTTGGAGTGGTCGTAATCCCCGTCCCCGGCGCCGGTTTCCGTAAGCTTGGTATCCCCGCTGAAGTACCAGTCGTGGAGCGGACCGACTCCGTCGTTCTCGTCGGCAATGAAGCCGTCTACTGACACCACGTTGTGCATGATCACTGTGCCCATGAGGGTCTCCCTGTTACGTCACTCGGAGCGGACGCGTCCGATATTTTCAGCCCAGGGACAGCCGCGCTTGTAAAAAATCACTCGACGGGCATCGGGCCACCAGGCTGCGAGAATCCCTGCTCCGCGCTGAACCGGCGCCGTAGCGCCAGGTACTCCGTGGGAGTGCGGCCGGTGAAGTCCTTGAACTCCTTGCTGAAGTGGGCCTGGTCGAAATAGCCCGCCGTAAGCGCGAGCTCCGACCAGTCGACCGGGCCCAGGGAGTCCACGGACTCGATCAGCCGCGCGAAGCGGTAGATGCGGGCAACCCGTTTCGGAGTGACCCCGACATGAGCCTTGAACTGCGCCGCCAGGTGATTGTTGCTCACCCCGGCGGCATCGCTCAGCGCACCGACCGGGATCGCGCCGTGCGAGGCTTCCAGCCACCCGCCTGTGTGCTGGACCAGGTCGAGACCGCGCGCCGGCGCCTCGACGAGCCGCGATCGAAGCTCTCTCTCCAGGACCCGCAGCGTCGCGGCGGCCGAAGCGGCGTCGCCGACCTGGTTGCGAATCCGGTCCACGGACCGATGCCAGAGGGCGTCGACCGGCACCCATCGGTCCCGCAGCTCATTCGTCGGCACACCGGCGAACGATGACAATCCCCAAGGCTTGAAGTGGACCCCGACGAGGTGTACCCGCAGGGGGTACTCAAGGACGAAACGCCTGGTCCACAGGCCCATGAACCACCCGTCCGTCAACGCTGCCGGAGGCACCGACGGGTCGGAATCCCACAGGCGTGCGGGCTCACCCAGATTGATGTACAGGTGCGCCGACGGCATCGGCGAGACGCTGATCCGGCGATGGCCCGGCACCCCGGTCAGGCAGTAGACGTCGTCGATGAACCGGTCAAGCGGCGGGGCGGGCACCCAGCCGACGTAATCCATGGACCCAGTATCGCCGACGAGGGTCCGGCCCGCCTCAAGCGGAGCGGGGGCATCATTGCCGCTGTCCAGCGGCTGGAACAACACGCGCGCGGCCGGCGAGCGACATCGCAGCTCTGCTGAACCCGCCACGCCGACGCAGCCCCCATCGGCCCTGTCTCCCCTCAACCGTCTGACCTGATCGCGGTTCGCGGTGAACGGGGTGCTGCTCGGCTGGGCTGACGCGTACGACGTTCTCATCGGCACCATGTCGCCGGCCGAGGCCCACCCGCAATGGGCGGCATGGCCGCTCTCCGTGGTCGGCTGGGGCGCGGTCCCCGCGTTCGTCGGCGGCACCGTCGGCTACCTCGTAACCGCGCAGATCCAGGCGCACCAGTCCCGCGACTTCGACGCCGTCATGGACGAGCTCCGCGCCCTGATCCAACCCCCGCCGGGTCCGGGAGACGGCGCGTGATCACTCTCCACGAACTCCACCAGCGAGGGGGAGACGTCGCCAAAGCCGTCACCGCGTTCGGCACACTCCACCAGACCACCACAAGCCCCGGCCAAGCGCCCACAGCGAACTGGAAGACCGCTGAGCGTCACTTCCTGGACATTCAGGTTCTGCTCATGGGCCGCCCAATGACCCTGCCCGGGGGGAATGCCCGGGAGCAGGAGCATCGGGCGGAGAACGCGGCTACTGACCTTCTCCTCGCCATTGACCCCGACGCCGGCCATTGCTGTCCGATCTGCCGACGCCGCCCAGCGACCACGTGACCGCCCTACCCTGGGGAGTGTGGTGAACGACCCCGAGATCCAACGACAGGCCGACGCCTTGCGCGGCCTGCTCTATCTCGCGTGCTCCGATGCCCCACCCACCGCGATCAGCGACACGGCCCGGGCCATCGCAGAACGCTCTGGCGACCGGACCCCGCCCACCTCTGCCGTCGCTGAAGCCGCACGCCTCACCACCACCCACCGCAGCGGCAGCGGCCCACCCCACAATCTCAGCCGCGCTGATCTCACCGGCGCGAAGCTGACCGACACGAGGCTGAATCACGCGAACCTGAGCAGTGCGAAGCTGAGTCGGGCAGACTTGTCCTACGCGTCACTCCTCAGTGCGGACCTGACCGACGCAGACCTGGACCACGCAAAGCTGGACCACGCAACGTTGGCCCAGGCGGACCTGACCGACGCGGGCTTGGCCCACGCGAACGTGGAACGGGGAAACCTGACCGGCGCAAACCTGACAGAAGCGCGCCACCTCAGGCTAGTGTCAGGGATCTTGTGGAATCTGGACACGACCTGGCCTGACGGGTTCTTGGAAATGGTGTATGCCCTGTCGGACGAAGTACGTCCTGGCAGCTACCGCCTCCGCGGAGGCACGGACCGCTCTTCCACATTGATCTGATTCGAGGGCCACAGCGACGAGATCACGGCCGATTGTTAGGCCGAATGCATTATCCGTGCACTCACCGTGTCACGGCCGCGAACGCCGTCTCGATCGCCACCGCCGGCCTCGAACCCGGCGTGAAATGCCTGGCTGTCGCGATCGATGCCTACCTTGACGTATGTCTCGCCAACAAAGCCTCAAGGCACTCATTCTGGAGACGCGGGCACGAGGCAACCTGACGACCACGATGGACGACCGTGTGATCCAGTTCGCGAACTGGCCGAGCCGAGCGTGCGCACATTGGGCATGTCCCCTTCACGCGGATCAGCACCCGTCTGATCATGGCAGTCGCCTCGGAAGCCGCCCTGATCGAGCTGGAGACCGGACACAAGGTCCCCGCCGCCCCGCGACAGCATCCGCGTACCGCTCAACACCACGAGCCACCCTCGCGCTGCACGAGACGCGGTGCCTGCTCGGCGACCAGCAGGCCGGAGGGGCATCCTGCTCGTCAATCACCAGCACAAGCAGACGACGTCGCTGGTTCGGTGTGGTGCCGCTCGCGACGCCAGGATGCAGCAGGTCAGGGCCGAAGGAGTTGCGTTGGGCCCGTACGCGGTTGGGTTCGCGGGCGCATTCGGCCGACGACCGCAACAGCGGCAAGGGCAGCGGCGGCGCGTGACGTTCTCCGGGGCACCGGCCGCTTGGTGACGGTGTGTCGGATCCTGGTGGTAGACACGGGCCATGACGGCTACCGGGCCTTGCTTTTTTACCGGGTCCAGGGCAGGCCGGTGCTGCTCCCGTCCCGGCGCGGCAGGGTCCTCTTTCTCGTGGTGCCGGAGCAGAGCCGGTCGCTTCTGTGATCTGGCGGGGGGGGGGAGCGGGGTTCTTCACCCGCAATTCCCTCGCACTGCTCATGGGCTTCCGGCGAAGCCACGTCAGTGGTTCTGGGGACGTGTGTGGGAGGGGGCGCTCCGTGCGGTCCGGAGGCCTACCGATCCCTGGAGTCCCTGAACCTAGTAGCTAACGCTGACGTCATGCCCTGGACAGATGGACTGTGACGGTAGTCCCGGCCCCGGGGGCCGATCGCACGGTCACGTCCCCCCGGTGGGCGTGGACGATGGCCTCGACGATGGCCAGGCCGAGTCCCGAACCACCGTACGCACGGCTGCGACTCGCCTCGGCCCGCCAGAAGCGTTCGAAGACACGGGGCAGATCCTCAGGGGCGATGCCGGGCCCGTCGTCGGTGACGCTCAGCCGTACATGCTGAGGACCAGCGGTGATCTCGACGCGGACGGAGGTGTGTTCCGGGGTGTGCTGGACAGCATTGCCGACAAGGTTGCGAAGGACCTGCTGGAGGCGGAGTGCGTCCCCGACCACGGGCGCGGGCGGTGCGGGGGCCATCGCGATGTCCCGTTGTGGGTAGATGATCTGGGCGTCGTCGATCACTCCGTCTGCCAGTGCCGCGAGGTCCACGGCCTCCTGCTCGACCGGCCTGCCGGCGTCCAGGCGGGCAAGCAGCGCGAGGTCCTCGACGAGCAGGCGCATGCGCCCCACCTCGGTCTCGATGTGCTCCAGCGCGGATTCCAGACCGGGTCCCGACAGGCCGCCCTGGCGGTGCAGATCGAGCCAGCCGGAAATCGTGGACAGTGGGGTACGCAGTTCGTGGGAGGTATCGGCGGCCAGTGACCGGATGCCGGCTTCAGCACGGGCCTGGGCGTCGAACGCCTGGTTGACCGCCCTGGCCAGCTGGTCGGCCTCACTGCCGTTGCGGTGCGTGGGGAGGCGTTCGGTCAGGGATCCCGCCGCGATGGCGTCGGCGGTGCGGGCCATCTGTGCCAGTGGACGCATGCCAAATCTCAGCACGGCTATGGACAGCGCCAGCAACACGACGAGCGCGAGTCCGATGAGGCTCAGTTGCCGGGCGATCAGTGCGTTGGTGGTGGCGTCGTCGACGGAGGTGTCGATGCTGAGGACGACCGCAGCGGGCCTCATGACGCCGTACGAGCCGCGGGGGACGGTCAGCCCAGGGCTGGGGATACGGACGAGGCTGAGATTCTCTCCGTCCAGCGTGGATACGCTGCCCGTTGGCACGGTCGTGCTGAGCACGGCCAGCGCGTCGGCGGCTCGTTTCGCGGAGCCGGTACTCAGCAGGACCTGGTTCTCGTTGTCGACGAGCACCGTGCCCAGCGGAGCGTCGAGCAGGGCACCGAGCTGGTCTGCGTCGACAGTCTGCGGCGCCCGCTCCATGACCCGAGCGACACGTTCGGCGTTGGACCGCAACGTGTCGTGGTCGCGTTCGTCCAGGAAGCTCTCCAGCAGGATGGCGCTGATGGTGGCACTCGCGACCAGGCCCCCGACAAGCAGCAGGGCTAGGCCGGCGAGCAGGCGCAGGCGGACGCTGGAGAGGGACCAGGGAAGTCGCGCCTTCATGTGCCTGCCCGTTCTTTCAGCGTGTAGCCGACGCCGCGGACGGTGTGCAGCAAGGGCGTGCGACCGTGGTCGATCTTGCGTCGGAGGTTGGAGACGAAGCGCTCCACCACGACGGAGTTCCCGCCGAAGTCGTACTGCCAGACCGCCTCCAGGATCTGGGCCCGGGAGAGGACCTGTCCTTGGTGGCTCAGCAGGTAGCGCAGCAGGCGGTACTCCGTGGGGGAGAGGTCCACCAGTTCGCCTGCGCGGTACACCTCGTGCCGCAGGTCGTCGAGGGTGAGGTCTCCGCAGCGCAGGCGGGAGTCCTCGACCGCGGGCACCGCCCCGCCGCGCGCGCGGCGGAGCAGTGCCTGGAGTCGGGCGCCGACCTCGATCACGCTGAAGGGCTTGGTGACGTAGTCGTCGCCCCCCAGGCGCAGTCCCCGGACTCGGTCCTCGACCGCGTCGCGAGCCGTGAGGAAGAGAACGGGCGCGTCGACGCCGCGGTCGCGCAGCAGTTGCAGGATCTCGAAGCCGTCCGCGCCGGGCAGCATCACGTCCAGGACGATGACGTCGGGGAGCCTGCGGCCGATCTCGTCGAGAGCCGTGGTCATGTCGCCCACCGCGTCCACCTCGAAGCCGGCGAACTGAAGGGCCGAGACGAGTAGGCGTCGGATACCCGGATCGTCATCGATCACGAGTACGCGGTCGGGGGCGTCGGGCCGGTGGACGACAGCCCTCATCTGTCCTCCTGTTGTCGGCGTCGGCGTCGGCGTCGGCGGTCCGCTGTCAGGTCCGGGCGCCGGGGGCGGCGGACGCAGGCTGCTTCCCCGATCGGACTCGCGTTCATCGTGTGACAGCTCCGGCAAGGCGGCTGTCCGCAGAAGACGGACCGGGGCCGGCCGCGTCGTCGGTGGCGTACGGGCCCCCGCCCTCGACATCGACATGGGGCAGGACACGGTCCAGGCGCCGGGGCAGCCGCCAGGCTCTGTCGCCGAGGAGGGCCATGACCGCAGGTACGAGGGTCAAGCGCACCAGAAAGGCGTCGACGAGGACCCCGAAGGCCAGGGCGAACGCGATCGGCATGATGTCGGGGTCGCGGGAGAACAGGAAGCTGACGAACACCGCGATCATGATAACGGCGGCGGACGTGACCAGGCGGGCGGTTGAGCGGACTCCGCCGAGGACTGCCCTTCGGGCGTCGTGATGGCGCAGGTAGTCCTCTCGCATCGCGGAGACGAGGAAGACCTCGTAGTCCATGGCGAGCCCGAAGAGTACGGACATGACGATGATGGGAACGAAGCTGGCCAGAGGACCCTCGCTGGGCACACCCAGCGGGTCGGCGAGCCAGCCCCACTGGAAGACCGCGACCGTGGCGCCGAAGGCGGCACCGACGGACAGCAGGAATCCGGCGGTGGCCTTGAGCGGGATGGCCACGGACCGGAAAGCGATCATCAGAAGCAGCAGGGACAGCCCGACGACGACGATCAGGAACGGAGCGAGCGCACCGCTGAGCTTGTCGGACAGATCGATGCTGACGTACCGGTGACGGCGACGGAGCCGCCGTACGACTGAGTGAGGGGCGGCAATTGCGTCCGCAGCCGCGAGACGAGATCGCTTGTCTCCTGGGACCTCGGCCCCGCCTCCGGGACGACCTGGATTCGTGCCGCCGTTCGGTCCCCGGCCACGTCTACGCCGCTGACGTCCGCGATACCCCGCAGCCCGCTCAGCCGTGCCTCCACGGCCGAGGCCGTGGAGGTGACGGTGGCCGGGTCATCGTCCTCGACGAGCACGATCAGGGGGCCGTTGGCGCCCGGACCGAAGGCGTCACTGATGATGTCGTACGCCTGTCTGCTCGAGTCGCTCGTGACGGCGGAGCCCTCGTCGGTGAGCGCCAGCCTCAGCTCCGTGGCCGGGACGGACAGGGCGAGCAGCGTGAGGGTGCCGAGCAGCAGATTGCGCACGGGGTGGCGAAGGACGCCCCGTACCCAGCGTATGCCCCAGGTGGTGGGCGGTCCGCCGCCCGTAGCCGCCAAGTGTCCCCTCCTTGTACGTGCCTTGGGGACCAGGTGGCGACCGGCAGCCGCCAGGAGTGCGGGCAGCAGGGTGACAGCGGTGACGACCGAGACGGCGACAGATCCGGCGGACGCCAGTCCCATCGACGTCAGCATCGGTACTCTGGCGACGGACAGACCCGCGAGTGCGATCAGGACCGTGGCGCCGGCGAAGACCACGGCACTGCCCGCGGTGGCCGTGGCCCTGGCGACCGACTCCCGGACCGGCATGCCGGTCGCGAGCTGGGTACGGTGCCGGGAGACGATGAACAGGGCGTAGTCGATGCCGACGGCGAGCCCCAGCATGATCGCAAGAGTGGGCGCGTTGTCGGAGATGTCGAGCATGGTCGCGAGGCCGGCCATCGCGGCGAGGGTGCCGCCGATTCCGAGGACCGCGGTGAGCAGCGGGAGTCCGGCCGCGAGCAGCGACCCGAACGTGAGTGCCAGGACGGTCAGGCTAACTCCCAGCCCGATCAGCTCGCTGGGTCCGACGGGCGAGTGCGACGTCTCGAAGGGTTCGCCGCCGTACACGACCCTGAGACCCGCTCGCTCGGCACCCTCCCCCGCGGTCCGCACCGCGTCGAGGGTGCGGGCCGGCACCTCGTCCGCCTCCTTGGCCGTGAACGTGATCTCGGCCACGGCCGTGCGGCCGTCATCCGAGACGGTTCCTCTCTCGACCGGGTTGCCGACCTCGCTCACCCCGGGCACCCGGCTCATGGCCTCGCGCGCGTCGGTCAGTGCGGCGCTCAGGTCCGTCTCCGTCACCTCGCGGCCGGGTTCCGCCTGGAACACCAGCCGGGCGGACTGCGCGTCCGGCGCTGGGAAGTGATGGTCCATCCTGGTCAGTGCCGTCTGGGCGGACGAGCCGGGAATGGAACCGCTGTCGGTGAAGGTGCCGGCGAACGACAGCCCCAGACCGACCACCGTGCCCAGGGCGAGCAGCCACCCGATCACCATCGCCCGCCATCGGCGGGCGGCGAACGCGCCCAACCGGTACAGAGAACTAGCCATGACAGATGTCCCTCGCTGGTAGGAAGCCGACGTGTCACAGCTTGATCGGCGGACTTGACGGTCACCCAACAGCGAGCCTGAGTACTTCTTGACGGTTTCTTCCTGTCGAGGACCTCTGCGGGAACGCCTCGTGGATCACGCCGGAACGGAGTCGGTGCCAGCGATCGGGGACCGTGTCCCGGCGTGGCGATGGACCACTGAGCCGGGTTCGAGCCCCTGGCTTCCGACTGGCGTCGCGACTCTTCCGGGGTCGAGCGTGTTCCGCACCGTTTGTTCCGTGGACGGCCGCTCTCGGACGACATCGGCGACCATCTCCACCACGGAACACGGCTCCTGCCGGCCGCTCAGCAGTCTGCCGACGATCTCGATCAACGACGCGTCCCCCTCCCGCCGCATTCCCGCACTCCGACGACCGGGCTGGCGCGCTGCGGCGGGCTCCCACTCCTCCGGCTCGCGACGGCGGGAGGGAACGCGGTGCGCGTTCCCTCCCGGCTGGCAGCCGCGTCGCCCGGGGCTGCCGACGACAGCGCTGTTCCTGTTGCCGCAGATTCGCCTGGAGATCCTCGCGGATGCTTTTCGCGTACTGGTCGAGTACCTGAGCGGTTCCGGACACGCCCACCCAAGGGCACGCCCGAAGGGCTTCGGTAGCTCTCCGGGCGCACCCGCTCCGGCTTGCTCGGTTGAACATGGGCGGCCGGCCGCCATCACGCCGAGCACATGCAGGTTCAGTGGTCATCCAGGTGCCCTCGGGCTTCGGCCCGTTCGCGACGCCGGACTTCTGGCGCCGGTCATCCCATGTGCTCCCGGAACCAGGCCAGCATCGGCTCCGGGCGGCGCTGGAACTCGAGGTAGCCGTCCCAGCGCACCGTGGTCCCTTCCACCCAGTGCAGCTTTTTGTCGTCGAGGGGGATGTTGTCGAACATCGTCTGCACATCCTCGGGCTCGGTGAGGATGTCGTCACGCACCTGGTAGACGAATGTGGGCATGGTGACGTTCTTGGCCCATTCGCGGGCGTCGCGCTCGGCGAGCGAGATCCCGGTACGCAGGACGAGGCGCTCGTCGAGGGAGCTTATGTGGTTACGGGAGACGCCGGCGAGCTCCAGTTGGTGCTGCAGGATGATGCCGGTGGTGACCGGCTGCGGGGCGACCAGACAGCGCACACCATCGAAGGCACGAGGCTGCTGAGTCATCGCCGCGAAAGTCGAGTTGGCACCGAGGCAGCGGCTGAAGAGCCCGATCGTCATCGAGGGGGTGCCCGCCCGCTCGCGCACGTACTTCAGCGAGCCCAGCACGTCGCGGGCCTCCAGCAGCCCGCTGCCGAGGATGCCGCCGTGCGCTGCCCCGGACAGGCCGTGGTTGCGCAGATCGTAGGCCAGGACGTTGTAGCCGGCGTCGTGGAGGATGCGGTAGTCCTGGACGAAGTCGACTTCCATGGTGTTGCCGCTCGAACCCCACATCGAGAGCCAGGGTTCGCGGTGAGTGGGCTGACCGGACCGGCTGAAGGTCATCGGATGGTTGGCGATGACGATTTTGTCGGACCCCTCAGCCGGAATGAACCAGCCTTCCAGAGGGACACCGTCGGACGCGGGGAAGGTGACCGTCTCGGCCGCCATCCCGTACTCCGAGGGGTGGTGCAGGACCGGCGCGCGCAGCGAGGCGATGAAGTGACCGGCGAACTCGTCGAGAACCGTCGCGACCCGATCGTCCACGTCATGGGTCGCGGTGGTTCCCGTGGTTGTGGTCGTAGTGGGTGTGGTGGTGCTTGTGGCGGCAGAGATCATGGAGCCAGCATGGGGCGCCTTTGTGGCGCCAACCAGCGCTTCCTCGATCCATAGGACGGTCGGTACCACCCTGGGCCGTGGCAGGATTCCCGTTGTGGAGGAACCCACGGAGAAACTGGTCGGACTCGCGGCGCTGATCCGCACCTGGCGTGATCGAGCGGCGCCCGCCGACCCCACGGCTCGCGGCAGGCGGGCGCCCGGGCTGCGCCGCGAGGAGCTGGCACAGCGCGCCGGTCTGTCCGTCGACTACATCATCCGACTGGAACAGGGCCGGATGACGCATCCCTCGCCGCAGGTGCTGGGTGCGATAGCACGTACCCTCGGACTTTCCCCCGACGAGATCGAACTCCTGTACCGGGTCGCCGGCTTGGTCGCGCCCCGTGGCCCGATCCTGCGTCAGGTGCCCGACAGCATCAGCCGGCTGACCGAACGGCTCGGCGCCTTCCCCGTCGCCGTGTACTCCGCCGACTGGTGGCTGCTGCGCTGGAACGCCCGATGGGCCGCACTGCTGGGCGATCCGGCCGACCAGACCGGACGGAACCGCAATCTCGTCTGGCAGGTCTTCACCGACGACCGCTGGCGCGCCGCGCCCGCCGACCGCCCGCTGGCCGAGTTCCAGCAGGCGCTCACGGCCGACCTCCGCATCGCCGTCGCCGAGCACCCCGAGGACATCCGGGTCGCCGACCTCGTCACCGCCCTGCGTGCCGCGAGCCCGCTATTCGCACAGCAGTGGACGGCCGGACACACGGCCCGCCACCGCACGGAGCGCAAGCGCGTGCTCCACCCGCACCTCGGTGAGCTGCTCCTCGACTGTGACGTCCTCCAGTCCCCGGATCCGGCCGTGAACGTCCTTGTCTACTCCGCGCCCCCGGGCTCGGCCGACGCCGCGCTGCTCGAACGCGTTATGGCCTGAAGCAGAGGACCGGCGGCCGTCCCGTCGGCAGTAGTGCCGTCTCCGCTGCTTCAGCGACAGGTGGGGCATGCCCCGGGTCAGAGAGTCGACGCCGTCCCGGCCGCTCTTCCCGGCCGAGCCCGGTGATGGCCCGCGCGGCTACGGCATCGGCATCGTCCAACCCGCGACCGTGGCTGGTCGCGTGGACGGCGGGTGTCCTGGGCGGCGACGATCGCCCAGCGAAGGGTTTCGAGGAGTCCAGTACCGGCTCCGCGTTGCGTCGGAGGAGATCCACGGATGGTTCTCCAGGCACGGGCGACGGCGGCCGGCAGAAGGGCGGTGGAGGATTCCCTGAGTGGACGAACCTTTCCTTGACCTGCGGTTGTTCCTCGTACCCCGTACGTTGGCATGCGGTCTGCGGAAGTGCGTGGTCGTTCGGGCGGCCCGCGTGAATCGATTGGTGAACGCGGTTGTCGTACGTGGGTCGCGGCGACGCGCCGCACGGGACCGAAACGCAGCTGGTATGACGACGGATCACAGATTCGGGAGGGAGTCGGGTTGGCGCGCAAGATCCGTACGGCCGGGAGGCTGGACGGTGGATGCCATCGCCATGTTCGCCGACGGCGATTGGAGCCTGGCGCGCGGCCCGGCAGATGTCCGGACGACCAGACCACGCTGGAGCACACGGCAGGGAGGGCCGCCCGTGGCGAAGTTGCGGGCCCGACGTACGACACCTGGGCCGCCGGTCCCGGTCGCGCCGGCCGTGCGGCGTCGAACGACCCACGTTTGACAGTTGTGAGTGCGCACTCACATACTTACTGAGCGACCACTCACAAGGAGGTGGCAGATGACCCCTGAACCCGGCACGTTCCGTTCCACAGCAGACGCCCGCCGCGCGAACATCACCTCGTGCGCGATCTCCGTCTTTGCCCGCAGCGGCTATCGCGCAACACCGGTCACGGAGGTGGCCGAGGCTGCGGGGATCTCGCAGGCGTACGTGTTCCGCCTCTTCGACGGCAAGCTCGGCCTCTTCCTGGCGGCGCTCGACCACTGCCACGACCTGATCGTCGCGGCGATGAGCGAGGCGGCCGACCGGATGCCCGGCGAGGAACCCGAGGCCATGCTGTCGGCGATGGGCGACGCGTACGCCCACCTGATCTCCGACCGCGACCTGCTGATGCTCCAGGTCCACGCGCTCAGCGCGGTGGACGTCCCGGAGATCGCCGCCGCAACCCGGCGGGGGCTGGAGCGGGTGGTCACGCTTGCCAAGGAACGGACCGGGGCCCCGGACCAGTCCGTACAGCAGTTCATGGCTTACGGGCAACTCTGTCATCTCATCGTGGCCGCCGGGCTCACCGGCCCGGCCCGGGACGGCGGGGAGGAACCTGCCTGGTCGCGGGTGCTCACCGCCGGCATGGCCCACCCGGGCCCGGACCCCACGACGTAACTCACGCGTACGACCCACAGCTCTGGAGAGACCATGAAGAAGACCCTGACCATCGCCCTCGCTCTCGCGGTGGTCGGCATCGCCGGGATATCGGCCACGACGGCGTCCGGCACGGGCTCGTCCGGCTCGAACAAGTCCGACCGGCACGGCCACGACCACCACCACGGCCGTCCCTCCATCGCCAAGGCGTGGGAGGCCGCGTGGAACAACGACGACCCCAAGCGCCTCGCCGCCCTCTTCACCACCGACGGCCGCTACAGCGACCACGCCCTGATGCAGACCTTCAAGGGCCGCGACGGGGTCACCCAGTGGGCCGCCGCCACGAAGCAGTTCGTCGCCGACGCGAACGTCAAGGTCAACAGCGCGTTCGCCGACGACGGGCAGGTCGCGATCGTCTGGACGTTCAGCGGCCACCTCCAGGGCGCGCCGAAGCCGTTCTCGGTGCCGGCCTCCACCATCCTCAAGATGCGCGGCGACAAAATCGTCGCGAACGACGACTACTACAACCGCGCGGAGGTCCTCGCGCAGTCAGGCCTCCCGGCGGACACGGTCTTCAACTGATCGCTCCCGCAGCGCGGTCGCGGCCCCGGGTGTACATCGATGCCCGGGGCCGCGGCCTTGCGTGCGTTCCCGTCCGTACTCCGGTGATCCGCCACCCTTGTCCCATTCCCAGCCCTGCTAGGAGGCCAATCAACGCGGAGCTGTAGGTGTTCTGTAGAGCCAGGAATCTGAGAAGAAGGTGGGTCCGAAACGGGGTCTGAAGTCCGGTCCGGTGGCCACCTCACCAGTGCTGCCGCCGAACGGTATTCAGGCGACCGGCGTCAAGCGCACCGTCGCTCGGGCCCGCACGTCCACCGGCCTGGAGGTGACCACGAGGCCGTCCTCCGAGTGGTTCCAGGTGGGCAGCGGAGCGCGCGCCAAAGCGCGAAGAAGTGTGCTGCGGCAAGGAAGGGCTCACGAGGCTCGATGTCGATCCGTGGGCGAATTCCGATTCCGCTATTCAATCCGCCCGCTGAACTTCCCTTACCCCCTGGGCACTCGGCACACTGAACGCCTGGTTCGGTCAAGGGGCAGGAATTACGACGCCGTGCGCGACGTGCTGGGCGTCCGTAGCCAACCTGTTCGGCGAGAACCTGCCGCAACCTGGCCGCAATCCCGGGGGCCACCCTTATGCAGGGAGGCGACGCACCCCGGAGGTTCAACTTGCCACCTGGTTCACACCAATGGAATCCCTGAGCGCTTCGTGGTGCATTGGGGCAGGATTGGCAGCGCGGACACAAGAGCCTCTAGCGGCGCGCGAGCGGAACATGGACCACGATCGCCGGTTAGCCAAACCGGTGATCGTGGGCGTCCTCCACGTCCGCCGGCAAGTACAGGCGATCCGTGGATGGTTGTACTTCGCCCTGCCCAAGGGGAAGAAGACCCGTACCGTCGACATGCCTTCCTCGGTGGCCGAGGAGCTGAAGCGCCACGTCGAAGCGTTCGGCCGACATCATCCCGCCGCGTGCCGAGGGAGCGAAAGCCCGGCAATGGGCGGCGGGCCCGAAGGACGGCTTCCACGTGCTGCGGCACACCTGTGCCTCGATCATGCTCGAAGCCGCGGAGGCTGTCATGGCCTTGGCGCGGTGGCGCGGGCACTCCTCGCCCGCGATCACCCTCGGTTACTATGCTCACTTCATGCCGGAGGCCGGAGGCAAGGGGCGCACCGCCATCGACGGACTGCTCGGGAAGCGGGGAGATCGGCGGGCCGGCCGAAACTCCCCAGACTCTCCGCAGGCCCGTCGACGGGTGATTCCCGCTGCCACACCCCTCCAAAGGTGGCCGTGGATTGCAAGGTTGATGAGATGGATGGCCTGGGAAGATGTTGAGTGAGGTCACTGCGACCCGCTATGTCACGCCCCTGCGTGAAGGCGGATCGCTCCCCGGGATCGTCGAGGCCGACGATCTCGGGACGTACGTCATGAAGTTCACCGGTGCCGGGCAGGGGCGCAAGACTCTCGTCGCGGAGGTCATCTGCGGGCAGTTGGGGCGGCGGCTCGGGTTGCGGGTGCCGGAGTTGGTGGGTATGCAGCTCGATCCCGTGATCGGTCTCGGGGAGCCCGACGAGGAGGTGCAGGACCTGTTGAAGGCGAGCGGGGGGCTGAATCTCGGGATGGACTTCCTGCCCGGGTCGCTCGGTTTCGATCCGCTCGCGTACGAGGTGGGTCCGGCCGAGGCGGGCAGGATCGTGTGGTTCGACGCGCTCATCCACAACGTCGACCGGTCCTGGCGCAACCCCAACATGCTTGTCTGGCACGGGGATCTCTGGCTCATCGACCACGGCGCCACCATGATCTGGCACCACAACTGGCCCGGCGCCCAGGCCTCGGCCGCGAAGCCGTACGACGCCTCCGACCATGTCCTCGCCCGGTTCGGGCCGGACATCGCCTCGGCCGCCGCCGAACTCGCGCCGCTCGTCACCGAGGAGCTGCTGACCGAGGTCACCGCCGACGTACCGGACGAATGGCTCGTGGACGAGCCCGGGTTCGGGACCACCGACGAGGTGCGGCGCGCCTACGTCGCGGCGCTGCTGCCGCGCGCGGCGACCATCCATGAACGCCTCACCCTCGACGCGCCCGCCGAGCCACGCCCCACGCGGGCCCCCGGCTGGCTGACCGAACACCTCGCCCCCTGGCCGCATCCCACCAAGAAGGGCGGAGGCGAGGGCCGATGAACGGACGCGATGTGTTCGAGTACGCGCCGCTGCGCGTGGTACCGAGGGTCGAGCGCGGGGAGTTCATCAACGCGGGTGTGCTGGTCTACTGCCGCGCCCGGTCGTTCGTGGCCGCCCGTACGCATCTCGACGAGTCCCGGCTCAAGGCGCTGGCGCCCGACGCCGACGTCGCCGGCGTACGGGCCGCCCTGCGCGCCGTCGAGAACGTCTGCGCGGGCGGCGACCCCGCAGGACAGGCGGCGCGCGACGACGCGGGGCGGCGGTTCCGCTGGCTGATCGCGCCGCGTTCGACGGTCGTCCAGCCGGGCCCCGTACACACGGGGCTGACGCTGGACCCGGAGTCCGAGGCCGAGCGGCTGCTGGACCTGCTGGTCCGCTGACACCCGTCCGCCCGGCCCGTCCGCCCGTCCGGGACGGGCCGCCGGATCGGGGCCGTACACACGCGGTGTGACATACGTTCGCCGCCCCCGTGTGCCGTTGACACCGGGTGTCAGGGCTTCTAGCGTCACGGCAGCTGAATACTAAGCGGTCGCTCAGAGCACTCGTGCCGAACACCGCGATCCAAGGACGAGGAGAAGCAGCATGTCCACCACCGAGCAGCGTGTCGCCGTCGTGACCGGGGCGGCGCGGGGGATCGGCGCCGCGACCGCGGTACGGCTCGCGGCCGAGGGCCGGGCCGTCGCCGTACTCGACCTGGACGAGGCGGCCTGCGCGGAGACCGTCGGCGCCATCACCGCCGCGGGCGGCAGGGCTCTCGCCGTCGGCGGTGACGTCTCCGACTCCGCCCAGGTCGAGGCCGCCGTCGCGCGCGTCACCGCCGAGCTGGGCGCGCCCACGATCCTCGTCAACAACGCGGGCGTCCTCCGGGACAACCTCCTCTTCAAGATGAGCGAGTCCGACTGGGACACCGTCATGAACGTGCACCTCAAGGGCGCCTTCCTGATGGCCCGCGCCTGCCAGCAGCACATGGTGGAGGCCACGTTCGGCCGTATCGTCAACCTGTCGTCGAGCTCGGCGCTCGGCAACCGGGGCCAGGCGAACTACGCCGCGGTCAAGGCCGGCCTCCAGGGCTTCACCAAGACCCTGGCCAAGGAGCTCGGCAAGTTCGGTGTCACGGCCAACGCCGTGGCCCCGGGCTTCATCGTCACCGAGATGACCGCGCAGACCGCCGCCCGCGTCGGCATGGGCTTCGAGGAGTTCCAGGCGGCGGCGGCCACCCAGATCCCCGTCCAGCGGGTCGGCGTACCCGACGACATCGCGAACGCGATCGCCTTCTTCACGGGCGAGAACGCCGGGTTCGTCTCGGGCCAGGTCCTGTACGTCGCCGGCGGACCCCTCAACTGAACCGGAAGGTGGCGGAGATGACGGAACAGCCGAACGAGGCGGCCCGGCCCGACAGCGGCAAGGTCGCGCTGATCACGGGCGCCAGCCGCGGCATCGGTTACGGCATCGCCGAGGCGCTCGTCGCCCGCGGTGACCGGGTGTGCATCACCGGACGGAACGAGGAGGCGCTCAAGGAGGCCGTGGAGCGCCTCGGCCCCGACCGGGCCATCGGCTTCCCCGGCAAGGCCCACGACGAGGCCCACCAGGTTGCCGCGGTCGACCGCGTCATGGAGGCGTTCGGCCGCGTCGACTTCCTCGTGAACAACGCCGGCACCAACCCGGTCTTCGGCCCGATCGCCGATCTGGATCTCAACGTGGCGCGCAAGGTGTTCGAGACCAACGTCGTCTCGGCCCTCGGCTTCGCCCAGCTGACCTGGCGCGCCTGGCAGAAGGACCACGGTGGTGCGATCGTGAACATCGCCTCCGTCGCGGGGGTGTCCGCGTCGCCGTTCATCGGCGCGTACGGGATGAGCAAGGCGGCGATGGTCAATCTGACCCTTCAGCTGGCCCATGAGTTCGCGCCGGGGGTACGGGTCAACGCCATCGCGCCCGCCGTGATCAAGACCAGGTTCGCCACGGCGATCTACGAGGGCCGGGAGGCCGAGGCCGCGGCCTCGTACCCGCTGGGGCGCCTCGGGGTGCCAGAGGATGTCGGGGGCGCCGCCGCCTTCCTCACATCCGACCAATCGGACTGGATCACCGGGCAGACACTCGTCGTGGATGGCGGAATCTTTCTCAACGCGAGTGTGCACTGACATATTTTGTCGGTGAATGATCCAAGTGCCCCATCGCAGATGCATATTGAAGCGATGGGGCACTGCGGTATGGTCGCCCGACCCGTGGCTGAACAAGGAGTGTGCACGTGTTCAACCGGACCAGTCTGCAGGCGGCTGCAGCCCTCGCGTCCATATCCCTGGTGGCCGGATGTGGCCTGTTCTCCGCAGACAGCGCCGGCGAGGACGACCCGATCACGATCGGCACCACCAGTGCGCCGAGCACGCTCGACCCGGCAGCCGCGTGGGACAACTCCTGGGAGTTGTACCGGAACGTCTTCCAGACCCTGGTGGCCTTCCCCACCGGCAGTACGACCCCGCAGCCCGACGCCGCCGACGGCTGCGAGTTCACCGACACGACGAACCGCGTCTACCGGTGCGAACTCCGCGATGGACTCACGTTCTCCAACGGTCACAAGCTCGACGCCGCCGCCGTCAAGCACTCGTTCGACCGCATTGTGAAGATCAACGTGAACGGCGGTCCCAACGGACTCCTCGCCTCCCTCGACAGTGTCAAGACGACCGGCGACCTGACCGTCACGTTCAATCTGAACAAGCCCGACGCCACGTTCCCCTTCGTCCTCGCCGCCCCCGCGATGTCCATCGTCGACCCGGCGGAGTACCCGGCCGACAAGCTCAGGGACGACGGCGAGCTGACCGGATCCGGCCCCTACACACTTGAGTCGTACAACGCGGGCAGCGACGCCGAACTGGCCGAGAACACTCGCTACAAGGGCTTCGCCGACCGTAAGAACCCGGCCGTCAAGATCCAGTACTTCCAGGACTCGGACAAGATGTTCCAGGCCCTGAAGGAGAAGGAGATCGACGTCATCTACCGAGGACTGACCTCGGAGGAAGTCGTCGAGCTCGAACAGAAGACCGAAGAGAACGAGCACCTCCAGCTGATCGAGACCGTCGGCGCCGACATCCGGTACCTGGTGTTCAACCCCAAGGACGAGTCGGCGGCGAAGCTGCCCGTACGGCAGGCCGTGGCCCAGGTCGTCGACCGCGACGCGCTGGTGGCCAAGGTCTACCAGGGCACCGCCGAGCCGCTGTACTCGATGGTCCCCAAGGGCATCTCCGGACACGCCACGAGCTTCTTCGACAGATACGGCGACCCGGACATCGACAAGGCCCGCGGCATCCTCCAGGACGCGGGCATCGAGACGCCGGTGGAGCTGACCCTCTGGTTCACCACCGACCGCTACGGCTCCGGCACGGTCGCCGAGTTCGCGGAGCTCAAGCGCCAGCTGGAGGCGTCGGGCCTCTTCAAGATCACCCTGAAGAGCAAGCCCTGGAAGGACTTCCAGGCGGGCTTCCAGAAGGGCGAGTACCCGGTCTTCGGCCGCGGCTGGTTCCCCGACTTCCCGGACCCCGACAACTTCGTGGCCCCCTTCGTCGGCAAGAACAACGCGCTCAGCACCCCCTACGAGAGCCCCGAGATCACCTCCGAGCTGCTGCCCCAGTCGCGGCGCGAGAGCGACCGGGGCGCGGTGATCGAGCAGTTCGAGCGCGCCCAGGAGATCTTCGTCGACGACGTGCGGCTGCTGCCGCTCTGGCAGGGCAAGCTCTACGTCGCCGCGTCCCAGGAGATCAGCGGCGGCGAGCGCGCGCTCGACCCGCAGACGGTCATGCAGCTCTGGGAGTTCAGCCGCAAAGCCAGCTGGTAGCGGCGATTGTCAGTGGTCACCGGTAGGTTCTCAAGTGGCCCAACTGATCGTTTACCGGAGGTTGTTGACGTGACCGACACCGACATGCTGCCCGAGTCCTGGCGCGGTGTCCTCGGCGAGGAACTGCAGAAGCCCTACTTCAAGGAGCTCACCGAGTTCGTCGAGGAGGAGCGGGCGAAGGGGCCGGTCTACCCCCCGCGCGACGAGGTGTTCGCCGCGCTCGACGCCACGCCGTACGACGACGTGAAGGTCCTGGTCCTCGGCCAGGACCCGTATCACGGCGAGGGCCAGGGACACGGCCTCTGCTTCTCCGTGCGCCCCGGTGTGCGCACGCCTCCCTCCCTGCGGAACATCTACAAGGAGATGAAGGAGGAGCTGGGCCACCCGGTGCCCGACAACGGCTATCTGATGCCCTGGGCCGAGCAGGGCGTGCTGCTGCTCAACGCCGTTCTGACGGTACGGGCCGGCGAGGCCAACTCGCACAAGGGCAAGGGCTGGGAGCAGTTCACGGACGCGGTGATCCGCGCGGTGGACGCCCGCCCCGACCCCGCCGTCTTCGTGCTCTGGGGTGCCTACGCCCAGAAGAAGCTGCCGCTGATCGACGAGTCGCGGCATGTGGTCGTGAAGGGCGCGCACCCCTCACCGCTGTCGGCGAAGAAGTTCTTCGGCTCGCACCCGTTCACCCAGATCAACGAGGCGATCGCCGCACAGGGGCACAAGGAGATCGACTGGCGCGTCCCCGACCTGGGCTGATCCGGTCCCGCCCCGCCCGGCGCCCCCGTCCCCGGCCCCGCCCGGCGGTCCGCGCCGGGCGGGTGAGCCTGTACGGAATTGCAGGTCGGGGCGGTTAGCGTCGGGCCGGACGGGATCGACCGGACGGGCGCGGGAGGCGGCAGCGATGGAGCGGCGCGAGGTGTCGGAGGACGCCGTCCTGACCAGGATCGGGCAGGCGGTCATACTGCTCCACGGCGGTGACCGCGAGGAGGCCCGCAACCGGTTCGGCGACCTGTGGACCGAGATCGGCGAGTCCGGCGACCCGCTCCACCGCTGCACACTCGCGCACTACATGGCGGACACCCAGGACGATCCCGGCGACGAACTGGCCTGGGACCTGCGCGCCCTCACGGCCGCCGAGGGCCCGGCCCCGTCCCGCGCCTCCCCGGCGGTACGGGCCTTCTACCCCTCGCTCCATCTCAACCTCGCCGCCGACTACATGAAACTCCAGCGCCCCGACGCGGCGCGGCTCCATCTCTCCCGGGCACGCGCGGCCGTGAACGCGCTCGGGGACGACGGGTACGGGAACGGGGTCCGGACCGCCATCGGCCGACTGGAGCGGCAGCTGCTCGACGACTGACCGGAGTCAGCCGCCGTACGTCCGCGCACAGACGCGGCTCACCTGGCTGTCCGGCGTCCAGCCCCCGTACCGCTCACCGAGCGCGCACAGCTCCGCGCCCGTGTCCGGCAGCGCCACCGGGGGAGCCGGGACGGACGGCGCGGGGGCCGGCGGTACGGACCGCTGTACGGCCGCACGCCGACGTGGCGGCTCGGGCGGCGGCCGGACCGCTTCCGACACGGCGGGCGGTTTCGGGGGCGGCGTACGCGCGTACGGCGCCCCCGCCGCCTCCAGGGCCTCGCGCGCCGGCGGCTGCGCGATCCGCGGGGCCACGGTGACCGCGGGCGATGCCTCCCGTACGGCTCCCCCGCCCGCCCCGGCCACGGGCTCCACCGCCACACAGGCCGACACCCCGCCGACCGCCACACCGAGCAGGAGGACCGCTGTCGTTCTCGTTCGCCGCGTCACCGGGCCAACTCTGCTGACCCGCCGCCGAGTCGGGGACGTAACGGCCCGGTGTGACCCGCACGGGTGACACCGCCCGCCCGTGGGTTGCCGCCCCCACCCGGGCGTCGCCCACCTGCCGCCGGCGTACCGCCCGTATGCTGCGGATCAGGGTCCGCGAGGCGGACCCCCGCACACCGGCGCGCGAGATCCGGACCGCGGCAAGGCGACAGGGAGACCCACGTGAAGGTCGGCTGCATAGGGCTCGGGGACATCGCCCAGAAGGCGTATCTGCCGGTGCTCACCACGCTGCCCGGGATCGAGCTCCACCTGCAGACCCGGACCCCCGCCACCCTCACCCGGGTCGGCGAGATCCACCGCGTCCCCGCCGGGCGACGCCACACCGACCTCGGATCGCTGCTCGCCGAGGGCCTGGACGCCGCCTTCGTCCACGCTCCGACCTCCGCCCACGCCGAGATCGTCACCCGGCTGCTGGAGGCCGGTGTGCCGACCTTCGTCGACAAGCCCCTCGCGTACGAACTGGCCGACTCCGAGCGTCTCGTCACCCTCGCCGAGGAGCGCGGGACGAGCCTGGCCGTCGGCTTCAACCGGCGCTTCGCGCCCGCCTACGCGCAGTGCCTGGAACATCCCCGCGAGCTGATCCTCATGCAGAAGAACCGCATCGGACTGCCCGAGGACGCCCGCCTCCTCGTCCTGGACGACTTCATCCATGTCGTGGACACCCTGCGCTTCCTGCTCCCCGGCCCCGTCGAGCACGTCGACGTCCGTGCCCGGATCCGCGAGGGGCTGACGCACCACGTCGTGCTCCAGCTCTCCGGCGACGGCTTCACCGCGATCGGCATGATGAACCGGATGAACGGCTCGACCGAGGAGATCCTCGAAGTCTCCGGGCAGGACACCAAGCGGGCCGTCCACAACATCGCCGAGATCGTCGACCACAAGGGCCAGCCCAGCGTCCGCAGGCGGGGCGACTGGGTGCCGGTGGCCAAGCAGCGCGGCATCGAGCAGTGCGTACTGGCGTTCCTCGACGCCGTACGCGCAGGGAAGACGCTCAGCGCCCGGGACGCTCTTTCGACACATGAGCTGTGTGAGCGGGTGGTTCTTGCCGCCCGCGCCCAGGCCGTCTGAGCGCCCGGGTCCCCTCGAAGGCGCAGAGGGCGGCGAGCACGGCCAGCGCGCCGTAGAGCGGCCAGGCGCCCAGATCGACGAACGCGGTCGTGCCGCGCGCCAGCGGAACGTCGTAGACGGCGCTGGTGCTGCGGTCCGTGCCGAGCTCGGGTCCGACCCGCGTCCCCTCCGGGCCGTACACCGCGCTGACACCGGTCAGTGTGGCGTGCACCGTCGGGCGGCCGGTCTCGGCCGCCCGCAGCGCGGCCAGTGTGGAGTGCTGCTCGGGCGCCCAGCTCTGCTGGAAGGTCGACGTCGACGACTGCGCCACGAGCAGTTGCGCGCCGTCCCGAACCAACTGCCGGCTCATGTCGGGGAAGGCCGACTCGAAGCAGATCAGCGGGCCGATCCGCAGTCTCTCCCCCTGACCCGGCACGGGCAGCACCATCACCACCTGATGCTCGCCGCGCCTGCGGTCCTGGGACGCCGCCTTGCCGACCGATGTCGCCCAGCCGAGCGCGTCGCGCATCGGGATGTACTCGCCGAACGGCACCAGCCGCATCTTGTCGTAGCGATCGCCGGTCAGGCCGTCGGGACCGACCAGCACGGCGCTCTTGAAGATCCCCGTACGCCCCGCCTGGTCGGAGCCGGGAGCGTCCATGTTGACCAGGATCGGCGCGCCCACCCGGCGTGAGAGCGTGGCGAGACGGTCCGCCAGATCGGGCCGGAGGGTGAGATCGCGGCCGACGCTGCTCTCGCCCCACACCACGAGATCGAGACTCCGCCCGCCGAGCGTGCGCGTCAGCTCCTCGCTGCGGACGAAACGGCGCTCGACCCCGTCGATGACACCGGGCTGGACGACGGCGATCCGGGCGTGCCCGGCGTTCCCGGGAAGCGGTGCCCAGACCCAGGCGACGGAGACCGCGAAGGCGCACCCCACGAGACCCGCCACCCCGACCGCACGGGCCGAGGTGACCGTCAGCAGCACCGTCAGCGCGGTGTTCACGGCGACCACCAGAAGGGTCACCAGCCACACGCCGCCCACCGAGGCGAGCCGCAGCGCGGGCGGCACGTCCCACTGACTGGCGCCCAGCAGCCCCCAGGGACCGCCCAGACCGTCGAAGGAGCGCACCGTCTCGATCATCAGCCAGCCCGACGGGATCACCACCACGGCGGCGAGCGCACGCCGGACCGACGGACGCCCGCGCAGCAGCATGCGGACCAGCCAGCCCCAGGGCGCCCACAGCAGCCCCAGGAACCCGCCCAGCACCACGATGAACACATGCAGGCTCGGGATCAGCCACTGATGGACGGCGAGCATGAAGCCCAGCCCGCCGATCCAGCCGTCCAGCAACGCGCGGCGGCCGGTCGGAGCCGTGCGCAGCAGCATCATCCACGGCACGAGGGCGATGTAGGCGAACCACGCGAAGTTCGCCTCCGGAAAGGCGAACGCCGGCAGCGCACCGGCCACCAGGACCACGCATCCTCGCCACACCGGCGATTCCAGCCGCCGGACCCATGTCTCCCGCCGGCCGACGGAAACCTGCATGCCGCGCCCCCTCGTCCCGCCCGTGGGCGGTGCAGATCAGCGGTACGGGTCAACGGCGCCGATCGGCCTCGGGCCGGTCGGGGTCACTGAACGTGCCGGTGGGCAGTGCCTTCCGGATCAGTGTGAGGGAGAGAAGGCGCGGGGAGACAGAGCGCACCCCGGTGTGTCCGCCCGTTGTCACATCGGCCAGGGGAGGTACCGGCCCCCGGGGGAGCACCGGGGGGAAGGCGGCGGTCGCCGCCGGGGGGTCAGCCGCCTGCCGTACCACCGGGGCCGCGCCGCGCCTTCTCCCCGGCCACGACGGTGCGCAGCCGCCAGCCGTCCTCGGTGCGGACGAGGCCGAAGGTGTAGCGGCTGATGGCGAGCGTCGTCTCGCCGGACACCGGGAACATCGTGCTCAGGCAGTCGGCCCGTACGTCCGCGCGGTCGCCGCCCGGATATCCGTCGAGGTTCTCGAAGGTCGCGCGGCGGTTGCCGATCAGATGCTGGCGTACGGGGAAGCCGCCGAGGACGCCGGCCAGCCAGTCGGCCACCTCCGCCGCCGACCCCTCGATCCCGCCGGCGGCCCGGTGGTCGGCGTGTCCGTCGGGGGTGAAGAGCGCGAGGAAGCCGGGCCAGTCGCCGTCGTCCATGGCCGTCGCGTAGCCGCTGATCACCTCGTCGACAGCCAGCCGGTCCATCACGGTCGCGAGATCCACACGCTGCGTCATCTGATCAGTCTCCGGCAGCGCGGGCCCCAGGCCAAGGGGTGGGCGCATCCGCCGGTCGTCCGGTCGGCCGCGCCCGTCACCGATTCGGGGGCTCGGACCATGCGAAAGGCCCGGGCCCGCGGTGTCACCGCGAGACCGGGCCCGACTCCCGACTGTCGAAACGCGCCCCTGGGCGTACGTCCTAGGCGGCCTCGTCGACCGCGTCGTGCAGGGCCGCCGCCCATTCCAGCAGCAGGACCTCGTACTCCTCGGCCGGCCACGTGCCGTCGGCCGCTTCGACCAGGGCGCGGATGCGCTCGTTGGCCGCGACGGCGCCGGACGCCGCGGACGCGGGGGAGGAAGTTGTGGACATACGGCAACCGTACGGGCCCCCGCGCCGCTCCCGGGCCGTTCCGGGAGCGGGATAGCTCACACGGGGACAGCGCAACCCCACGGTGCGTCAGCTCGGAGCCCTGTCGTGGCAAGGGTTCCGGCCGTCACCCGGCGGTTCGGGACCGGGTGACGGCCGGGACGTGTCCTTGAGCACACCGGGCCCGTACGACGGCCCGGACGAGGGTTTGGGACGGGGTTTGGGGCGCTGTTTGGGAGAGGGGGCCGGAGAGCCGGCCCCGCCCGGTCAGCCGGCGGACTCGCCCGCGTGCGGGCTCAGGGTGTCCGTACCGACGAGGGCGAACAGCAGTATGCCGAGCAGGACCCGGTAGATCACGAAGGGCATGAAGCTCTTGGTGGTGATGAACTTCATGAACCATGCGATAACTGCATATCCCACGACAAAGGCGATGATGGTGGCGAAGATCGTCGGCCCCCAGGAGACATGCCCCTCGCCCGCGTCCTTCAACTCGAAGGCGCCGGAGGCCAGTACGGCCGGGATGGCCAGCAGGAACGAGTAACGCGCCGCCGCCTCACGCGTGTAGCCCATCAGCAGACCACCACTGATCGTCGCGCCCGACCGCGAGACACCCGGAACCAGCGCAAGGGCCTGGCAGAACCCGAAGATCAGACCGTCCCTGACGCCCAGTTCCTTCAGCGTCTTGCGCTCCTTGACGGCGCGGTGCTTACCGCCCGCCTCGTCGCGCGCCGCCAGCCGGTCCGCGATGCCGAGGATGATGCCCATCACGATCAACGTCGTCGCGATCAGCCGCAGATCACGGAACGGCCCCTCGATCTGATCCTTGAACGTCACCCCCAGCACACCGATGGGGATCGAGCCCACGATCACCAGCCACCCCATCTGCGCGTCGTGGTCGGCGCGCAGCGCCTTGTTCGTCAGCGAGCGGCACCAGGCCGAGACGATCCGGGCGATGTCCTTGCGGAAGTAGATGAGGACCGCCGCCTCCGTACCGATCTGGGTGATCGCGGTGAACGCCGCACCCGGGTCGTGCCATCCGGCGAACGCCGCGGTGAGCCGCAGATGCGCGCTGGAGGAGATGGGCAGGAACTCGGTCAGCCCCTGGACGAGTCCGAGGATGAGTGATTCGAACCAAGACATTGGGTGCTACGCCATCCAAGAAAAGATCGTGCACCGGCCGGTGTGAACACGGGGCAGTGGCGGGTTGCGGACTGGATAAGTTGGCGCGCGGAATCGCTCGTCTGCGCGGGTGTATGGGGGTGCCCATCACGCGCCGGTCTGGGGCAGCGTAGCCGTTGATGATTATGGGACGGCGCCAACCCCCTGCCCGGACGCCGTACGCCCGGCCGCCCGGCCGCGGGACGCACCGCGACCGGCGCCGCACCGAGGGCGACACCTGGCTCGAAAACGAGGGTCGGAAAGGGGTTGTTGAGGGGGTCGCTAGGGGGCGCATAGGGGTGCACTCAGGGGGCGTACGGCAGAGAGGGCAAGGTCACACGGGTCCAACCTGATGGCTCCTGAAGGCCCTGCCCTACCATCTCGGCCATGACGCTCCTGCCCGACAGCGGGCTATCGCTGGCAGCTGAGTTCCCCGAACCGACCCATGACCAATGGCAGGGTCTGGTGGAGGGGGTACTCCGGAAAACCGGTCGGAACGTCTCGGGGACCGACGCCGAGGACGCACTCTCGACAACCATCGAGGACGGGCTGACCACCCGTCCCCTCTACACCGCCGCCGACGATCCCGGGGACGGCGGCCTGCCGGGCTTCGCCCCGTTCACCCGGGGCGGCACCCCCGGCGGCCCGACACCGAGCGGCTGGGACGTACGCCAGCGCCACGCGCGCACCGACGCGGCGCGCACCAACGAGGCCGTACTCGAAGACCTGGCGAACGGCACCACCTCGCTCTGGATCGCCGTCGGAGAGACGGGCGTGCCGGTCTCCGCACTCGGCGACGCCCTCGACGGCGTCTATCTCGACCTCGCCCCCGTCGCGCTCGACGCGGGGGACGAATTCCCGGGCGCCGCCGCCGAGTTGCTGCGTCTCTACGACGAACGCGACGTCCCGCGCGACCAGGCGCGCGGCACCCTCGGCGCCGACCCGCTCGGACGCCTCGCCCGCACCGGCGAGGAGACCCCCGGCCTCCAGGACGCCGCCGCCGAACTCGCCCGGCTGTGCGACCAGGAGTACCCCGGACTGCGCGCCCTCGTCGTCGACGCGCTGCCCTACCACGAGGCCGGCGGCTCGGCCGCCCAGGAACTCGGCTGCTCGCTCGCCGCCGGTGTCGCCGCGCTGCGCGACCTCGACGCCGCGGGGCTCTCCGTCGAAGCCGCCTGCGGCCAGCTGGAGTTCAGGTACGCGGCCACCGCCGACCAGTTCCTGACCATCGCCAAGCTGCGCGCCGCGCGCAGGCTCTGGGCCCGTGTCGCCGAGGTCGCCGGAGCGGGACCGGCCGGCGCCGCACAGCGCCAGCACGCCGTCACCTCCTCGGTGATGATGACCCGCCGCGACCCGTGGGTGAACATGCTGCGCACCACGGTCGCCTCGCTGGCCGCCGGGGTCGGCGGCGCCGACTCCGTGACCGTGCTGCCCTTCGACCACACACTCGGGCTGCCGGACGGCTTCGCCCGGCGCATCGCCCGCAACACCTCGACCATCCTCATCGAGGAGTCCCACCTCGGCAGGGTCATCGACCCGGCGGGCGGCTCCTGGTACGTCGAGAAGCTCACCGACGACCTCGCGCACGCCGCCTGGGCCTGGTTCCAGGAGATCGAGCGGGCCGGCGGCCAGCGCGCCGCGCTGCGGGGCGGCCTCGTCGCCGAACGCCTCGCCGCGACCTGGGCGACCCGCTCCGAGAAGCTGGCCCGCCGACGCGAACCGGTCACCGGTGTCAGCGAGTTCCCCCAGCTCGCCGAGGTCCCCGTCGTACGCGACACACCGCCCCCGGCCCCCGTCGGCGGACTGCCCACCGTCCACCGCGACGACGCCTTCGAGGCGCTGCGGTCCCGCTCCGACGCCCATCTCGCCGCGACCGGCGCCCGCCCGCGCGTCCTGCTGGCCGCGCTCGGACCGGCCGCCGCGCACACCGCCCGCGTCACGTTCGCCTCGAACCTCTTCCAGTCCGGCGGCATCGAACCGGTCCACGACCCGGTCACCGTCGACGCCACCACCGTGGCGGCCGCCCTCACCGCCAGCGGCGCGACCATCGCCTGCCTCTGCTCCAGCGACCCGCTCTACGCCGAGCAGGCCGCGGAGGTCGCCGAAGCACTGAAATCGGCCGGAGCCACCCGCGTGTACCTCGCGGGCCGCCCCGGCGAACAGCGAGAGACCCTCACCCGGGCCGGAGTCGACGAGTTCGTCGCCATGGGCGTCGACGCCGTCGCCGTACTCTCCGCCGCCCTCGACCACCTTGGAGTGGCGCCATGACCGTCCCCGATTTCACCGGCATCGACCTGGGCCCCGCCGCGGCCACCGGCGCCACCGAGGACCAGTGGCGCTCCGCCGTCAAGGAGACCACCGGCAGGAGCGACGCCGACCTCGTCTGGAACACCCCCGAGGGCATCGACGTCAAACCGCTGTACACCCGGGAGGACCTCGCGGGCCTCGACTTCCTCGGGACGTACCCCGGCATCGCGCCGTATCTGCGCGGCCCCTACCCGACGATGTACGTCAACCAGCCGTGGACGATCCGTCAGTACGCCGGATTCTCCACCGCCGAGGAGTCCAACGCCTTCTACCGGCGCAACCTCGCCGCCGGGCAGAAGGGCCTCTCCGTCGCCTTCGACCTGCCCACGCACCGCGGTTACGACAGCGACCACCCGCGTGTGACCGGTGACGTCGGCATGGCCGGCGTCGCCATCGACTCCATCTACGACATGCGCCAGCTCTTCGACGGCATCCCGCTGGACAGGATGACCGTGTCGATGACGATGAACGGCGCCGTCCTGCCCGTGCTCGCGCTCTACATCGTCGCGGCCGAGGAACAGGGCGTACCGCCGGAGAAGCTGGCCGGGACCATCCAGAACGACATCCTCAAAGAGTTCATGGTCCGCAACACCTACATCTATCCGCCCGCGCCCTCGATGCGGATCATCTCCGACATCTTCGCGTACACCTCGCAGAAGATGCCGCGCTACAACTCCATCTCCATCTCCGGCTACCACATCCAGGAAGCCGGCGCGACGGCCGACCTGGAGCTCGCCTACACCCTCGCCGACGGCGTGGAGTACCTGCGCGCCGGACTCGACGTGGGCCTCGACGTCGACGCGTTCGCGCCCCGGCTCTCCTTCTTCTGGGCCATCGGCATGAACTTCTTCATGGAGATCGCGAAACTGCGCGCGGCCCGGCTCCTCTGGGCCAGGCTCGTCAAGAAGTTCGACCCCAAGAACGCCAAGTCCCTCTCGCTGCGCACCCATTCGCAGACCTCCGGCTGGTCGCTCACCGCCCAGGACGTCTTCAACAACGTCCCGCGCACCTGTGTCGAGGCGATGGCGGCCACCCAGGGCCACACCCAGTCGCTGCACACCAACGCGCTCGACGAGGCGCTGGCCCTGCCCACCGACTTCTCCGCGCGCATCGCCCGCAACACCCAGCTCCTGCTCCAGCAGGAGTCGGGCACCACCCGTGTCATCGACCCGTGGGGCGGCAGCGCGTACGTCGAGAAGCTGACGTACGACCTCGCGCGCCGCGCCTGGCAGCACATCGAGGAGGTCGAGGAGGCCGGCGGCATGGCGCAGGCCATCGCGGCGGGCATCCCCAAGCTCCGGATCGAGGAGGCGGCGGCCCGTACCCAGGCCCGGATCGACTCCGGACGCCAGCCGGTCATCGGCGTCAACAAGTACCTCGTCGAGACCGACGAGCAGATAGAGGTCCGGTCGGTCGACAACTCCTCCGTACGGACACAGCAGATCGCCAAGCTGCGTCGGCTCCGCGACGAGCGCGACGAGGCCGCCTGCCAGGACGCGCTGCGCGCGCTCACCGGCGCGGCCGAGGCCGGATCGACCCGGGGCCTCGACGGGAACCTGCTGGCCCTCGCCGTGAACGCGGCCCGCGCCATGGCCACCGTCGGTGAGATCTCCGACGCCCTGGAGAAGGCGTACGGGCGCCACTCCGGCCAGATCCGTACCATCTCCGGTGTGTACAGGAACGAGGCCGGCACGTCACCGGCCGTCGAGCAGACCCGGGTCGCCGTCGAGGAGTTCGAGGAGGCCGAGGGGCGCCGCCCGCGCATCCTGGTCGCCAAGATGGGCCAGGACGGCCACGACCGCGGCCAGAAGGTGATCGCCACCGCCTTCGCCGACCTGGGCTTCGACGTCGACGTCGGCCCGCTGTTCCAGACGCCCGGCGAGGTCGCGCGGCAGGCCGTCGAGGCCGACGTGCACATCGTCGGGGTGTCGTCGCTGGCCGCCGGACACCTCACGCTGGTGCCCGCCCTGCGCGAGGAACTCGCCAAGGAGGGCCGCGAGGACATCATGATCGTCGTGGGCGGTGTGATCCCGCCCGGTGACATCGACGAACTGCACCGCGCGGGCGCCGCGGCCGTCTTCCCGCCCGGCACGGTCATCCCCGACGCCGCGCAGGACCTGCTCACGACCCTGGCCGGCGCTCTCGGCCACGAGCGGTGAGCCGGTGGCTCCTCGGAACACCATCGACATCGACGCCTACGCCAAGGGCGTGCTCGACGGCTCCCGTTCGGCCGTCGCGCGCGCCATCACCCTGGTGGAGTCCACCCGGGCCGACCACCGCGAACTCGCCCAGCGGCTCCTGACCGCGCTGCTGCCGTACTCCGGCACGGCGCGCAGGATCGGCATCAGCGGTGTGCCCGGCGCCGGCAAGTCCACCTTCATCGACGCCCTCGGCACCATGCTCACCGGCCTCGGGCACCGGGTCGCCGTCCTCGCCGTCGACCCCTCTTCCACCAGGACCGGCGGCTCCATCCTCGGCGACAAGACGCGCATGGAGCGCCTGGCCGTCGACCCGGCGGCCTTCGTCCGGCCCTCACCCACGGCGGGCACCCTGGGCGGCGTCGCGAAGGCGACCCGCGAGACGATCATCGTGATGGAGGCGGCCGGTTACGACGTGGTGCTCGTCGAGACCGTCGGCGTCGGCCAGTCGGAGACAGCCGTCGCCAACATGGTCGACTCCTTCCTGCTGCTGAGCCTCGCCCGCACCGGCGACCAGCTCCAGGGCATCAAGAAGGGCGTGCTGGAGCTGGCCGACCTCATCGCCGTCAACAAGGCGGACGGGCCGCACGAGAAGGACGCCAGGTCGGCCGCGCGTGAACTCGCGGGCGCCCTGCGGCTGATGCACCCGGTCGACGCTGCCTGGACGCCGCCCGTGCTGAGTTGCAGCGCCCGCGAGGGAACGGGGCTGGACGCCGTCTGGGAGCGCCTGGAACAGCACCGCAAGGTCCTGGACACCAGCGGGCGCCTCAAGGGCAAGCGGAGCGACCAGCAGGTCGACTGGACCTGGTCGATGGTCCGGGACCATCTGCTGGACCGGCTGCGGAGCCATCCGGGCGTACGGTCCCTGGCCCCCGGGCTCGAACAGGCGGTACGGGAGGGCACGTTGACGGCCACCCTGGCCGCCGAGCGGATCGTCGAGGCGCTGGAGCTGCCGGTGGACGCCGAAGGAGGGGCACGGTGACCACGGGCGCTGCCGGGGCCCCCGACGCGCCTTCGACGGGCGGCCTTCCCCAGGAGGACGACACCGTTCTCGTACGGCGGGAGGGCCGCGCCGGGCGTCTCACGCTCAACCGGCCACGCGCGCTCAACGCGCTCACCCACACGATGGTGTCCCGTATCGACGCCGCGCTCACCGCGTGGGAGGGCGACCCCTCCGTACACACGGTGGTCGTGGACGGCGCCGGGGAGCGCGGGCTGTGCGCCGGCGGCGACATCCGCGCGATCCACGAGGACGCGCTTACGGGCGGTACGGCCTCGCCCGCGTTCTGGCGCGACGAGTACCGCCTCAACGCCCGGATCGCCCGCCACGAGGGCCCGTACGTCGCCTTCATGGACGGCATCGTGATGGGCGGCGGCGTCGGCGTCTCGGCGCACGGGAACGTCCGGATCGTCACCGAACGCTCCAGGGTCGCCATGCCCGAGACCGGCATCGGCCTCGTACCGGACGTCGGCGGTACGTATCTGCTCTCCCGGGCACCCGGCGAACTCGGCACGCATCTCGCGCTCACCGGTGCGGCGGTGGGCGCGGCCGACGCCATCCTCTGCGGTCTCGCGGACCATTTCGTCCCCTCGGACCGGCTGCCCGCCCTGGCGGCCGAACTCGCCTCCACGGAGGTGCCGGTGGCGCTCGGGCGCCACGCGGCGCCGCCGCCCGGGGGCGAACTGGCCGCCGACCGCGCCTGGATCGACACGTGTTACGCGGCGGACTCGGTGGAGGAGATCGTGGACCGGCTCTTCGGCTGCGGTCACCGGGCGGCGAAGCAGACGGCGGAGACCATCCTCACCAGGTCCCCCACGGCCCTGAAGGCGACGCTCGCCGCCCTGAGGGGCGCGCGGGCGCTGGGCACGCTCGAAGAGGTGCTGGACGCGGAGTACCGGGCGTCCTGCGCGGCGCTGCGCACGCCGGACCTGGTGGAGGGGATCAGGGCTCAGGTGATCGACAAGGACCGGATGCCGCACTGGGCGCCGGCGGAGCTGGAACTGGTCACCGACGCGGACGTGGCCCGCTTCTCCGCCGTACCGGCGGGGGGAGACCTGGGGCTGGCACGGCCGGAGGCCGTTTCCTAGCCTCTGTGCACTCCCGGCCCTCGCTTCCCTCCTCGCCCTCGCGTGGCCTCTCGGCCTTCGTCCACGCGTCCTCTGTAAGGAGGACGCGTGGAATCAGGGCCGGGGCTTGTTCGCGAACACCCAGCGGTTGCCCTCCAGCGCGTCGTTCCGCTCGGGCCGCGGGCCGCGCCCGTGGCGGTGGGTGAAGTGGAACGGGGTGTGGACCTCCGCGGACCAGCCCTTGCCCACCAGGTCCGCCGCCGAGTCGGGCCGCGGCTCGCCGTCGAACAGAGTGAGCAGGTCGATACCGATCTGCTCCCTCGTGGCGGTGTAGAGCGCGCTGTCGCGGTACGCCAGCAGGTCCTTCTCCAGCTTGACCTCGTACGCGAGAGCGCTTCCGCCCGCACTCAGCCGGTCCACCGTGTCGATGAGATAGGTCTCGGCGGTGACCGGCAGATAGAACAGCAGCCCCTCGGCCAGCCAGACGCTCGGCGCGGTCGGGTCGAACCCGGCGCCGGTCAGCGCGCTCACCCAGTCGGCACGCAGATCCACCGGGATCGGCACGCGCGTCGCGCTCGGGGTGGCCGACAGCGCGCCGAGCACCTGGTGCTTGAACGCCAGGACGCCTTCCCTGTCGATCTCGTAGATCACGCAGTCGGAGGGCCAGTCGAGCCGGAAGGCCCGCGCGTCCAGCCCCGCCCCGAGCAGCACGACCTGGCGGGCGCCTCCCGCGCGCACCGAGTCGAGCAGGAAATCGTCCAGCACCCGGGTCCGCAGACCGAAGTAGCGCGCGAAGCGCCCCCACAACGGGTTCGCGTCCCCGTCCGGTACCTGCCGGATATGGACGGGCCAGCCCGCGCACGCCGGCGCGGCGCGCACGAAGTGCTCCGCGTACACGTCCTGCGCCAGGCTGTCGGGGCGATGGGTCTCGATCGCCCGCGCCGCCGCGACCAGCAGGGCGGTCACCCCGACACCCCCGTCCACGCCTTCCGTACCGGTGCTCCGATGCAGTGTGCCGGTCATGCGTCCTCCGTGGGTACGAGCAGGGACCGAGGACGGGGCGTGCGCGGAAGCCGCGCGTCCGTCGCACCGCCGCCCTCCGGAATGAGGACGGGCTTGACCACACGGCCCGCCTCGCAATCGCGTTCGGCCTCGTTGATGTCGGCGAGCGGATACGTACGGATCAGTTGGTCGAAGGGGAACAGCCCGGCCCGCCAGAGCCCGGTCAGCCGTGGGATCAGCAGCCCCGGCACCGCGTCCCCCTCGCAGATGTGGGAGATTCGCCGGCCCCGGTCCAGCGTCCCCGGTTCGAGCGGCAGCGCGGTGTGGAGCCGTGCCACCAGGCCGAGGTGGCCCGTCGGGCGCAGCGCCCGGAGCGCGTCGTTGATCAGCCGGGCGGAGCCGGTGGTGTCCAACGCGTACCGCGCCCCGCCCTCGGTCAGCCGTTGGACACGGCCGGGCAGACCGGTCGGCGCCGCTTCCAGCGGCACCGCGCCCAACCGCTCGGCGAGGGCCAGCCGTTCCGGATGGCGGTCGACGGCCACGGTGACCGCCCCGGCGGCGGTCGCCGCCATCACCGCGGCCAGGCCGACGGCTCCCACGCCGAAGACCGCGATCGTGTCGCCGGGGCCGACGCGGAAGGAGTTCAGGACCGCTCCGGCGCCGGTGAGGAAGCCGCAGCCGAGCGGTCCGAGCAGTTCGAGGGGCAGCGAGCGGTCGACCCGCACCGCGTTGCGGGCCGGGACCATCGCGTACTGGGCGAAGGAGGACTGGCCGAACCAGCGGGGGGCCAGTACGCCCCCGGCCGCGTCGGTGAACCGGGCCGCGTTCTCCGCGCGCCCTCCGAAGAGGTTGAGCGCGGCGAAGGAGTCGCAGTAGGCGGGGGCCGCGCCCGTACAACTCCGGCAGTGTCCGCAGGAGTCGAAGCTCAGCACGACATGGTCGCCGATGCTCAGACCGGTGCCCGGGCCGCCCGTCTCCACCACGACGCCCGCCCCCTCGTGGCCGAGCACGGCGGGCAGCGGCGAGCGGCCGGCCGAACGGCGGACCGCGAGATCGGTCCGGCACATCCCGCAGCCCGCGATCCTCACCAGGATCTCGCCGTCCGCCGGTCCCGAGTCGAGGATCACCTCCTCAAGGGCGAAACGCCTCTCGTACGAGCGCAGGACCGCCGCGCCGAAACGCCTCCTCACGCCGCCCCCGGACGGTGCACGACGAACGGCCGGAGATTCCCGTAGAGCCCCCACGGCCCGCCCGCGACGCCGACACCGCTGTCCTTGATGCCCGCGAAGGGCTGGGCGAGGGAGAGTTCCGCGTGGTGGTTGATCCACGCCGTCCCGCACTCCAGCCGGTCGGCCACCGCCTCGGCCCGGTCGGGATCGGTGGCCCAGACGGAGCCGCCCAGCCCGAAGCCGGTGCCGTTGGCCGCCTCGACGGCTTCGTCGACGTCCCCGTACGGGAGCACCGGCAGGACCGGGCCGAACTGCTCGTCCGTCACCACGGCGCAGTCGGCCGGGACATCGGCCAGGATCGTCGGCGCGTAGAAGTAGCCCGGCCGCTCCAGCCGGTGACCACCGGCCACGGCACGGGCGCCCGCCGACAGGGCCTGGTCAACGCACCTCTCCACCCTGGTCAGTTGGGCGGCGTTGTTGACCGGCCCCAGCCGCGAGTCCGGGTCGAGCCCCGGTCCCACGACGACCGCCCGGGCCTGCTGGGCCAGCGCGTCGACGACACGTGAGTAGAGCCGGGCGGGTGCGTAGACCCGTTTGACCGCCATACAGACCTGACCGCAGTTGCGGAACGCCGCCCAGAACAGCCGCTCCGCGATCCGCTCCACATCGACGTCGTCCAGCAGGACGGCGGCGTCGTTGCCGCCCAACTCCAGGGTGACCCGGGCCAGGGAGGCCGCCGCGCCCTCCGCGACGGCCCGCCCGGTGGGGACCGAACCGGTGAAGGTCACATGACGGATCCCCGGGTGGGACGCGAGACGGGCGCCCAGCGGTTCAGGACCGGTGACGACCGTCAGTACGTCCTCGGGGAGGGCGCCGGCGACGACGGACCCCAGCAGACGGGTGGCGAGGGGCGTGTACGGGGAGGGCTTGAGCACCACCGTGTTCCCCGCGGCGAGCGCCGGCGCGAACTTCGCCGACGCGAGCTGGAGCGGGAAGTTCCAGGGAACGATCGCGGCGGTGGGCCCGAGCGGGCGCCAGCGGATCTCGCTCCGCACCGGCCGGCCGTCCGTGATCCTCTGCGGCCCGGGCACCAACTCGGCGAAGTAGCGCAGGCGCGCGGCCGTGCGGGCGATCTCCGCGTACGACTCCGCCAGGGGTTTGCCCTGTTCCCGGGTGAGCAGGGGAGCGAGATCGGACCCGGCCGCCTCGACGGCGTCGACGGCCGCGAGCAGTGCCTTGGAACGGGCTACGGGGTCGGACCGCCAGCCGAGCCAGGCCTCATGAGCCCGGTCGACCACGGCGTCCAGCTCGTCCGGCCGCTGGGCGGGAGCGTCGTCGAAGGCCTCGCCCGTCGCCGGATCGATGACGCTGAAGCGCTCACCGCCGGCCGCCGTCGCGCGGGCGGGGCGTCCGGTCGCCATGCCGGCGGTCAGCTCGCGGCGGCGACGGTGGCCGCGTGTTCCTCGGCATGCCGGTCCATCTCCGCCCGGAAGGCGGCCACCAGATGCGGCTGGATCCTCCCGGTCGTACGGTCACCTCCCTCGCAGACCGCCCCGCGTACCCCCACGATGTCCGTGCCGATGCGCGTCAGCTCGCCGAGGTCGGCCACCTTGACGCTGCCCGCGAGGGCGGCGAGCAGACCGGACTCGTGGGCCAGTCTGACGAACTCCCCGCAGACGTCGGGCGGTACGTGGTCGAAGAGCCGCGACCCGTCCTTGACCGCGGTGTCGAGCATGGCGGCGTCGGAGCCGGACCGCCGGGCGATGTCGGGCAGCGAGAGCGGGTTGACGCAGCCGATCCGATGGGCGTCCGCGTAACCGGAGGCGACGACGAACGCGTCCGGCCGGTGGTCCTTCACGGCCCGGACGACCCCGCGCATGACATCGGTGGCCTGCTCGGGCGTCGTGCACCCGTAGAGGCCGACCTTGATGTACGTGGCGCCGGAGACCACCGCGCCGAGCGCGGCCTGGGCCACCGTGCCCGGCTTGTACGGTACGTCCCCGACCGTCGCGGACACCGGCCTGTCCGCCGGGACCGCGTCACGGATCGCCCTGATCACCCAGGGGAAGTTGGCGCCGAGCGAGCCCTCGGCAGGTCTTTTCACATCGACGATGTCGAGGTGTTCGGCGGCCTTCGCGCAGTCGAGGGCCTCTTCGACACTGTCGGGAGAGATGAGGAGCAACACCGTGGATTCCTTCCACCGCGTGTCCCTCTGCCGAAGGGCCGGGGCCGCGGAGTCGTCTGGATCACGTGCGGTCCGCTCATCATCGCCGGAGCGCGATCAGCACCGGCAGGGCGCGCGGAGTACCGAACGGGTCACTGCGCTCCCCGCCCCACGCCCCCCAGCGCGCGCAGGAGGTCACACGGGACGCCGCACATCCCCTACGGCACCGGCTCCGGAACCCGTTCCTCCGTAGGAGGCCGGGGCGCCGCTGCGGGGCGCAGACGGTGGCGTTTGCGCCAGGCGACCACCGCCGCGGCGGCCCCCGTCAGCACGATGAACCCCATCGAGAACAGGAACGCCGGCGACGTCGGCGACCCCGCCTGGCTCCCCGCGACCACGTACGCCGCGGTATTCGGGATCGTCCCGAGGGCCGTCGCCAGCAGATACGGCCCCCAGCGCATGCGCGATATCGCCGCGCAGTAGTTGGCGGCCTGGAACGGCACACCGGGGAACAGCCTGATCACCATCATCGAACGGAAGCCGTGCTTGCTCAACTGCCCGTCCGCCGCCGTCAGCCAGCGGCCCCGCAGCAGCGGACGCAGCGCCTCCTGACCGAGGAAACGGCCGAGTCCGAAAGCGATGGCACCGCCCAGCACGGTGCCCGCCATCGCCGCCGGGAGGCCCAACTGCGAACCGAACAGCGCGCCCGCCGCGAGGTTCAGCAGCGGACGGGGGACGAAGGCCGCCGTGCAGAGCCCGTACGCGAGGGAGAACAGCACCACGGCGGCGCCGCCGCTCAGCTCCGGCCAGCCGGCCGATACGAGCTTCTGTGGCTCGTAGACAAGCACAGCGGCCCCCGCGCACGCCAGCACGAGAACCAGAAGAGAGAGTCTGGACCAGGGTGAGAGCAGCACCCTTGTCCAGCGGACCGTGAGGCCGGCGAACGACCTGTCGACAGGGTCGAGCATGCGGGGAGACTAACCGACGAAGAGTGGTGATCGTCGTCAAGGGCCGGGAGACAAGGGCCACTCGGGCACCGGGCGGTCCGGCCGAGGACGTACACGCTCCGCCACGCGTTGTCGGTGGCGGCGCATAACCTGCATGTCATGACGCTCGCACCGCCGCCCAGCGCGCTCGCCGACACCGTTCTCGGACGGCTCACCGTCGCGTACGCCACAGCCGCCGATCCCGTACGGGCCGAGCGGTCGGCGGCATATCTCAAGGGCGTCGCCCCCTTCCTCGGCATTCCCGCGCCCGAACGGCGCGCGCTGTCACGGCAGGTGCTCGACTCGCTGCCCGCTCCCGACGAGACGGACTGCGTGGCGATCGCGCTGCGCTGCTGGGAGCTGCCCGAGCGGGAGTACCAGTACTTCGCGATCGACTATCTCCGCCGGTACGTCGGGCGTCTGTCGTCCGGCTTCCTCCCCGTCGTACGGCACCTGGTCTCCACGGTCCCCTGGTGGGACACCGTCGACCTCCTCGCCGTCCATCTCGCCGGCGGGCTCGTCGCCGCCGACCACGCGCTGGTGCGGGAGATGGACGCCTGGATCGAGGACGAGCACCTGTGGATCGCCCGCACGGCGCTGCTGCACCAGCTCGCTTACAGAGAGGCCACCGACACCGAGCGGCTGTTCCGCTACTGCCTCCGGCAGTCCGGGCACCCCGACTTCTTCATCCGCAAGGCGATCGGCTGGTCCCTGCGCGAGTACGCGAAAACGGACCCGGCGGCCGTCCAGAACTTCGTGGCGGGCGCCAGGGACCGGCTCTCGCCCCTCTCCGTACGCGAGGCGCTGAAACACCTCTGAGCCGCGGCCGGAGGAAAACCTGTCGACGGCCCGCCACCGGTCGGACATCATCGACGACATGTTCCGGTACGCCTTCCACGCAGCGTCGTCCGCGGTCGCGGACGCGCCGAAGGCTGCCGCATTCCTCGCAGCGGACGCCGAAGCGGCGGCAGCGGAAGCTGCCGCGGCGGCGCCCCTCGACGGCGCCCGAAGCTGACCCTTCCCGGATCGTCCGGCGGACCCCGCAGGGGGAGGGTCGGCAAGGCCCCGGGGGTCCTCTACACGCTTCGAGTTCCCGGAAGGAACACGTCAGCCATGCCCAAGACGGCATACGTGCGCACCAAACCACACCTCAACATCGGCACCATGGGCCATGTCGACCACGGCAAGACCACCCTGACCGCCGCCATCACCAAGGTCCTCAGCGAGCGCGGGAGCGGCACCTTCGTGCCGTTCGACCGGATCGACCGGGCCCCGGAGGAGGCGGCGCGCGGCATCACCATCAACATCGCGCACGTGGAGTACGAGACGGACACCCGGCACTACGCCCATGTCGACATGCCCGGACACGCCGACTACATCAAGAACATGGTCACCGGCGCCGCCCAGCTCGACGGCGCGATCCTCGTCGTGTCCGCGCTCGACGGGATCATGCCGCAGACCTCCGAGCACGTGCTCCTCGCCCGCCAGGTCGGCGTCGACCACATCGTCGTCGCCCTCAACAAGGCCGACGCGGGCGACGACGAGCTGACCGACCTGGTCGAGCTCGAAGTACGCGAACTGCTGAGCGCGCACGGGTACGGCGGGGAGAGCGTCCCCGTCGTCCGGGTCTCCGGACTCCGGGCGCTGGAGGGCGACCCCCGCTGGACCGAGGCCGTGGTGGCGCTGCTCGACGCGGTCGACACCTATGTGCCGATCCCCGTCAGATACACCGACGCGCCGTTCCTGCTCCCGGTCGAGAACGTCCTCACCATCACCGGGCGCGGCACGGTCGTCACCGGCGCCGTCGAGCGCGGCACGGTACGGGTGGGGGACCGGATCGAGGTGCTCGGCGCCGAGTCCGGCCCGCAGCTCAGCACGGTCACCTCGCTGGAGACCTTCGGCAAGCCGATGGAGTCCGCCGAGGCCGGTGACAACGTGGCGCTTCTGCTGCGCGGCATGGCGCGCGACGCGATCCGCCGGGGGCATGTGGTGGCCGCGCCGGACAGCGTCGTACCGAGCCGGCGATTCACCGCGCGGGTGTACGTCCTGTCGGCGAAGGAGGGCGGACGCACCACCCCGGTCACGACGGGCTACCGGCCGCAGTTTTTCATCCGCACGGCGGACGTGGTCGGCGACATCGACCTCGGCGAACTCGCGGTCGCCCGACCCGGTGACACGGTCTCCCTGACCGTCGAGCTGGGCAGGGACGTGCCGTTGGAGTCGGGTCTCGGCTTCGCGATCCGCGAGGGCGGGCGCACGGTCGGCGCGGGCACGGTGACCGAGCTGATCTGACCGGCCCGGCCGGGCCTCGCCCGTCTCCTCCACCCGGAGGGGCGGGCGCGGTCGGCCCCGTCGGACCCGGCACGCACAATGGGACGGTGAGCGAAGCCATTCCCGTCATCCGGACCGTCGACCACGGCACCGCCCGGCTGCTGCCCGACGTGGACCGCGAGCGTGCCTGGCTGTTGACGGTCGACGGGGCGCCCCAGTCCTACGTCGACCTGGACGAACCGACCCATCTCGAATTCGAGTACACCCGGCGCCTCGGGCACGTCCTCGACTGCGCGGCCGACGAGGGCGACCCGCTCGCCGTCCTCCATCTCGGCGGCGGAGCCCTCACCCTGCCCCGCTACGTGCACGCCACCCGGCCCGGCTCGACGCAGGACGTGGTCGACGCCGACGGGGCGCTCCTCGCCCTGGTCGCCGAGGAGTTGCCGCTGCCGGACGGGTCCGGGATCGCCGTGCACGACGCCGACGCCCGCGCCTGGCTCGCCACGGCGCCGGACCGCTCGGTGGATCTGCTCGTCGCCGATGTCTTCGGGGGCTCGCGGGTGCCCGCCCATCTGACGTCCGTGGAGTACGCCCGCCTCGCCGAGCGGGTGCTACGGGCCGACGGCCTCTACGCGGCCAACCTCGCCGACGGCGCGCCGTTCACCTTTCTTACCTCCCAACTGGCCACCTTCGCCTCGGTGTTCGAGGAGACGGCGCTCATCGCCGAACCGTCCGTGCTGCGCGGACGCCGGTTCGGCAACGCCGTACTCCTCGCCTCGCACGCGCCGATCGACACGGCGGCGCTGGCCCGGCGGACCGCGTCGGACGCCTTCCCGGCGCGTGTCGAACACGGCGCGTCCCTGCGGCGGTTCACCGGAGCGGCGCGGGTCGTACGGGACGCCGACGCGGTCGCGTCGCCCGAGCCGCCCGAAGGGGCGTTCAGCATCGGCTGAGAGCGCGGGCCCCGCCCTCGGGCGGGGCCCGTCGGCTACTTCGCCAGCCGGACGGTGCTCATGATCTTCATCAGTGTCTCGTCCGGGATCTCGTCCTCGACGCCCCTGGCGCCGTACAGCACCCAGGTCGTGAAGTCGCCCTTGGCGTTGGTGAAGGTGAAGGCGATCGACTTGCCGTCGGTGTCGCACTTCTCCTTCTTCGGCAGGCCCGTGCTGGCGGCCGTCGAGTAGTGCCCCTTGAGTCCGGCCTTGGTCGTGTAGGCCTTGGACTTCTCGACCTTGATCGCCTTCTGCTGCTCGGCCTTGCTGGCCTCCTGGGCGTACGCGGCCCAGACCCAGCTGCCGGACTCGTTGCTGGCGGCGGTCGCCGTGTCCTTGGCCCCCTTGCCGCCCTTGGTGCCCGTACCGCCGAGGCCGACGTCCTCCATCGTGCCGTCCTGGTCGCTGTCCTGCTCGCACCAGTTGGTCTTGAGGAAAGCCGGAGCGGAGAAGGTGATGGCGGGCGAGCCGTCGCCCTTCTCGACATCCTCGAAGCCCGAGAAGGTGTCGGGCTTCTCGACCACCCAGTCGGCGGGAACGTCGAACTGCGTCCCGTGGTTGGGGTTGGTCACGACCTTCCAGCCCGCGATGGTGGGCTTGCCGACACTCGAACCGTCGCGCGGGTTGTCCGGGGCCGACGGCTTCGTCTTCGGCTCCTTCGACTCGGACGCCTTGGGGTCCTCGGCGACGTTCGAGCTCTCGTCGTCGCCCTGCATCACGAAGAAGCCGGTGGCGGCGGCCGCCACGACGACCGCGGCCACGGCGATGATCGCGACCGTCCTCGTGCGCTTCCTGTCCTGCGAGGGATCGGGACCGCCGGGGCCGCCCGGCCCGCCCGGCTGCCCCGGGACCGCGTACTGCGGCACGGTCGGCTGCTGGTATGGGTTGGGCTGGTGGGGTCCCGGCTGCTGCGGGTACCCGGGCTGCTGCTGGTAACCAGGCTGCTGGTACCCCGGCTGTTGATAGGGATTCGGCTGCTGGTACCCCGGCTGCTGGTACGGGTTCGAATTCGGATCCTGCGGGTTTGGCTCGCCCCCGGGCGGCTGCTGTCCTGGCCACATGGCGAGTAACGATAGAGGGGCCGTCCCCGCGCTGCTACGGCCGCCCTGTCGCAGGATGGCAACTGATGCTACCCGTGAGTAATATCAGGTTGTATGACTTCTGATCGGATGACCGTCGGCGAGATGCTCGCCGCCACCGTTCCCATGGCGAAGACCCTCAACATCGAGTTCCTGGAGACCTCCGCCGACCGTGCCGTCGTACGGCTGCCGGACCAGCCCGCCTTCCACAACCATGTGGGAGGCCCGCACGCGGGCGCGATGTTCACCCTCGGCGACACCGTCAGCGGCGCCGTCGTGCTCGCCGCCTTCGGCGACCAGCTGAGCCGCGCCGTACCGCTCGTCGTCAAGGCGGAGATCGGCTACAAGAAGCTCGCCAAGGGAGTCGTCACGGCGACCGCCACCGTGGACCGGCTGGTGGCGGAGGTCGTCGCCGAACTCGACGGGGGCGGACGTCCCGAATTCCCCGTCACCGTCGTCTTCACCCGCGAGGACGGCGCCGTCACCGGTGAGATGACCATCGTCTGGACGCTGCGTCCCCACGCCTGACCCGGCCGGCGCCGACGACCGGGGCCGGTCATCGGCGTCTGTCGCGCACCGGTAGGCTGCCCGGCGAGCGCCTGGAA
>NZ_JBHXRM010000030.1:0-30741 GCF_042716895.1 Streptomyces sp. NPDC058653
GTCACCGGACCCGCAGACGCGGTTGCCGCGTTCTGTCGGGATTCTGGTCTGCGGACGCAGTTGCTGACGGTAAGTCATGCGTTCCATTCGGCTGCGATCGAGGGTGCGGTGGCGCCGTTCGTGGAGGCGATGTCCGGCAGGACGTTGTCGGCTCCGGTGATTCCGTTCGCGTCGACCGTGACGGGCGGCTGGCACGACGAGCGGACGGCCCCGGACCCGGGTTACTGGGGCCGCGCCATCCGAGAACCCGTGCGCTTCTCCCAAGCCATCGCCGCGCTCGGCGAGTTGGCTCCAGGATCGGTGTGGGAGATCGGCTCGCATCCCCAACTGACCTCGCTCGCGAAGGCGTCATGGTCCGGCGGGACCCAGCCGGTATGGCTCAGCACACTACGGCGGGACCGCGCCGATCAGGTCCAACTGCACGCGGCCGTCGCCGCGTACGTCAACCAGACCTCGGCCGATCTGGACTGGTCCGGTCTGCACCACGGGAAGGGCCGGCGCACCACCACCGTCCCCACCTATCCCTTCAACCGACAGCGGTTCTGGATCTCCTCCGGCCCGCACGACACCACATCGATCCAGAACCAGAATCAGCACCCGCACCAGCACCGGATCCAGAAGAACGAGACGAAGAGGCACCAGAACCATGGCTAGCGAATACGGACTCAAGCGACACTTCAACGGCGACGCGGCGCGCCTGATCGGCGACCGGATCCGTGCCGTCCACCCCGGGTTCGACGTGGAGGGCTACGCGGCGGAGGTCGAGTCGCGTATTCCCGACAAGGAACTGAAGGACCGCGTCCTCGTCCTGGCCGAGGGACTGCGCAGCCGTCTGCCCGCCGAGTACCCCCATGCCGTACCGATCCTCCTCACCGTCCTCGGCGACGAACTCGCCGAGGGGGAAGGCATGTTCAACTCCAGCTGGTTCCTCATGCCTGTCGCGCGGTTCGTGGAGGAGTACGGTCTCGACCACCCCGATCTGTCGCTGGACGCCATCGAGGAGATCACCAGGCGGCACACCGGCGAGTACGCGATCCGGCCCTACGTCGAACAGCACTACGCGCCGACGATGGAGCGCGTCGCCCTCTGGGCGCGGAGCCCCAGCCACAACGTGCGGCGCCTGGCGACCGAGGGAATCCGCTCCCGGCTGCCCTGGGCCCGCATCCTGACCAGGTTCGTCAAGGACCCGCGGCCCGTCCTGGAGATCCTCGAACCGCTGCGCAGCGACCCCTCGGAGTACGTACGCAAGTCCGTCGCCAACAACCTCAACGACATCTCCAAGGACGCCCCCGATCTCGCACTCGACACCGCGCTGCGGTGGCTGGAGGAGAGCCCGACCCCCGAGACCAACTGGATCGTCAAGCACGGACTGCGGACGCTGGTGAAGAAGGGCGATCAGCAGGCTCTGGCCATTCTCGGGGCCACCGGCGGCGAGCATGTGCGCGTACCCCGGCTGAGCGTCAGCCCCCGGACGGTGACCATCGGGGACACCCTCGTCATCGGCTTCGAGGTCGAGAACACCGACGACCGGGCGCACAGCATCGCGATCGACTACGTGGTGCACCACGTACGGAAGAACGGGCGCAGCATCCCGAAGGTCTTCAAGCTGACCACCCTCGAACTCGGCCCCGGCGAGCGGCGGTCCCTGGAGAAGACCCACACGATCAAGGAGGTGCAGACCCGGCGGTACTACCCGGGTGAGCACACCGTCGACATCCAGGTGAACGGTCTCGTCCAGGCCACCGGGAGATTCGGGCTACTCACATGACCGGCCACAGATCGGTCCTCAGCGCCGCCGATCCGCTGGTCTCCCACCACCGGATCGGCGGCATCCCGGTCCTGCCCGCCGCCGCGCAGATCGACGCCATGCTCTCCGCCTGCGACGCCCGCCGCCCCGACTGCTCGTGGACGCTGGAGCAAGTCGCCTTTCGTGTACCGCTGTTGGTGGTGGGTGCCCAGGCGGAGCTGGAGGTCCAGGCGGCCGGGGACGGCGGCTGCGCGGTTCGTTCGCCGGGGCCGGAGGACGGCGCACCGCTCGTGCACAGCACCGCCCGGGTGTCCGGCAGCCCGTTGCCGCCGCCCCGCTACGTCGACCTCGCCGCGCTGCGCGCCGGCTGTACGGAGCAGGTGCCGCTGTCGGAGGTGGCCGCGTGGCGTGAGGCGAGCGGGATCACGTACGGGCCGGCGTACCAGGTGATCCGGTCGGCGCACCGGGGCCCGGGCCGGATGCTGCTGATGCTCCGGGCCGCCGACGAATCGAACGGGACGCCGGACCCTCCCTTCGTACCGCCGGCGCTGCTCGACAGCGTGTTCCAGGCGCTCGGGATGCTCGACGGGGGCGCCGCCGGGGCGTGCCTGCCCTGGTACGTGGGCCGGCTGGTGGCCCGTCGCAGGATCTCCGGCACGGTGATCGCGCTGGTCGAGCGGGAGGAGCCGGGCGAGGGCAAGGGGGGTGCGGTACGGGGACGGGCCACGCTCTGCAACCAGCAGGGGGAGGTCCTGCTGGAACTGGACCGCGTCACACTCAAGGCCGCCAAGTCCCCCGTGCCCACTCCATCCACGGTGTCCGAGCCGCCCGCCGCCGCCCAACAGGAGCCCCGCGCCGTCCCGTTGATCGAGACGGTCGTCTGGCGCAAGGCCGACGCCACTCCCGTACGCCCGGTGACCGCGCCCGAGGGGCCCGTGCTGATCGTGTCCACGCACGACCCGCGCCTCTTGGAGGGCGGCGTACATCTGACACCGGCGCTGCTCTCGGACGGGGGCCTCGACACGCTGCCGCAGGACGCCGCCTTCCGGGACGTCGTGTACGTCGCCCCACGCGGGCTGAACGGCCAGGGGCAGGTGACGGAGGCGCTGCAAGCGTTCTTCGCGCTGATACGGCGGCTCGCGGCGCGCCCGCCGATGGCCGACCTGCTGATCGTCACCTCCGGCGCGCACCAGGTGGCGGCGGAGGATGTCGTCGATCCGTTCATGACCGCGCTGTGGGGCCTCGGCCGTACGCTGCGCGTCGAGCACCCCCGTACCAAGGTTCGCCTGGTCGATCTCGGCCCCGAGTACGCCGACGGCCCCGACGACGCCGAAGTCCTCCGGGACGTGCTCGGCTTGGACCGTCCGGAACTCGCCCGACGCGACGGCGCCTGGTACGAGCCCTCCGTGGAGCCGCAGCACATGTCCGGCACCGCGCCCGTGCGATACGGCGGTGGCCGCTTCCTGATCACCGGCGGCATGGGCGGAATCGGTCTGCGCGTCGCCGAGTTCCTCGCGGACGCGGGCTGCGCCCAACTGACCCTTGTCGGGCGCTCGGTGCCCGACCAGGGGGACGCCCGCGAGCGTCTCGACCGGCTCGGAGCGCGCTGCGACCTGACGGTCGTGGCGGCGGACGTCCGCTCACTCCGCGAGGAACTGGCAGGAGCCCCACGCTATGACGGGGTGTTCCACTCCGCCGGAGTCCTGCGCGACGGACTCGCCCGCAGTCTGACGCCGGAGCAGGTGGACACCGTCCTCGGGCCCAAGATCGGCGGCGTACACGCGCTCACCGACCTGTTCTCCGACCAGCAACAGCCGGGTTTCGTCGCCCTGTTCTCCTCGGTCGCCGCCGTACGGGCGAACCTCGGCCAGAGCGCCTACGCCGCCGCCAACGCCTATCTGGAGGGCTACGCCGCCCGGCAGCGCGCCGAGGGCCGCGCCTGGTACAGCCTCGGCTGGGGGCTGTGGACCGTCGGGATGGGCGAGTCCATCGCCCCGAAGGCCGCCGCGCACGGCATCCCGGCCCTCACCCCGGACGACGGCATCGACCTGCTCCGTACGGCCCTGGGCCGCCCGCCCGCGCATTACGTCCTGTCCGCCGCCGCTGAAGCGAAGGATGCATCCATGACAGCTGTCACACCGGACTCCGGGCTGTGGCCGTCGCTCACCCACGCGCTCACGAACGTCCTGCATCTCGACGGTGTGTCCGCCGAGGACGACCTCCTGGAACTGGGACTCGACTCGATGATGGCGGTCGAGCTCGCGGCGTCGCTGGCCACCGACGGGCTCGACATCGACCCCATGGTGTTCTTCGAACGCACCAACGTCGGGGCGCTGTTGGCCCACCTCGAATCGCTGCCGCGCACCGGTCCGACCGCCGCCGGGCCGGCCCCAGCCGCGCCGGTCTCCGCCGTGATCCCGGCACCCGTCCGCGTAACCCCGCCGCCTCCGCGGACGCCGGCCGCGCCTCCGGCTCGTGCGCCGCACGTCCCGGTGCCGCGGCAACCGGCGCCGTCCGCCACCGCCGAGTCCTTCGCCCCCGAGTCCTTCGTCCCCGACTGGGACCGCTTCAGGGACACGGCTCCCGCCCCGGCCGCCGCCCCCTCGGCCCCGCCGGTGCAGCCGCCTCCCACCCCGGCCCGAACCGTGGCCCCGCACCCGGCGTCCTCGCCGTCCCGGGCTGCCGACCGCGTACCGCGGCGGACTCTGCCCGGCCGACTGGCCGACGCCCCGCACGGCAGGTTCATCGACCGGCGCATCGACACCCTGTCGACCGAGGACCGGCTGATCGTCGCCAAGGACGAGTACTTCTACGAGCCCGTCATCGAGGAGGCCACCGGCCCCCGTATCAAGTTCGACGGCCGCTGGTTCCTCAACTTCGCCTCCTACAGCTACCTCGGGCTCATCGGGCACGACTACATCGACGACCAGGCCCTGCGCGCCGTGGAGCGGCACGGCACCGGCGCGCACGGGGTACGGCTGCTGGCGGGCACCCTCCACCTGCACCGGGAGCTGGAGTTGGCCCTCGCCCGCTTCCTGGGCACCGAGGACGCCATCGTCTTCTCCAGCGGTTACATGGCGAACGTGGCGACGCTCGGCGCTCTCGTCGGTCCCGGCGACGTCGTCATGGGCGACGTCTACAACCACGCCAGCATCCTGGACGGGTACCGGCTCTCGGGCGCGTCGGTCATCACGTACGCCCACAACGATCTCGCCGACCTGGAACGCGCCCTGCGCAAGGCGGGGGACGCGGGCCGGCTGGTCGTCACGGACGCCGTCTTCAGCATGGACGGCGACGTGGCCGATCTGCCCGGCGTCGTGGAGCTGTGCGAGCGCTACGACGCGCCGCTGATGGTCGACGAGGCACACAGCCTGGGTGTCCTCGGTGCCACCGGCCGGGGAATCACCGAGCACTTCGGCATCGACCCGGCACGGGTCGACGTCAAGATGGGGACGCTCTCCAAGACGGTGCCGAGCGCGGGTGGTTACGTCGCCGGGTCCGCCGACCTGATCTTCGCGCTGAAGAACAACGCGCGCGGCTGGATGTTCTCCGCAGCCGTGACCCCGGCCCAGGTGGCGGCGGCCAAGGCGGCGATCGAGGTGATGGAGGCCGCCCCCTCGCTCACCCGGGAGCTGCGGACGAAGACGAGCCGGTACCGCGAGCAGCTGCGCGCCCTCGGCTTCGACACCCTCGCCAGTGAGACACCGGTGGTGCCCGTCATCTGCGCCAGTGCCGATCAGGCGGGGACCATGGCCCGGCTCTGCCAGCAGGACGGGCTCTTCGTGCAGCCGATCGTCTACCCGGCCGTCCCGCGGGCGCTGCCCCGGCTGCGGACCATCGTCAACCTCGGCCACTCCGACGCCGATCTGGACGCGGCCGTCATGACGCTGGAGAAGGCCGGCCGCGCCTGCGGCCTGATCCGCTGAACACCGGTCCGACGGAGCGACCCACGCGACACGCGATCCACGCGATCCACGGGGACCCGGCGAGGAACCCGGCGGTCCGCGGGAGCGCGGCGCTCGCACAGGAATGGAGCGGTCCACAGAGACGGACACCGTCCGCCCATCACCGCACGGCAACCAGGGGGCCACGGCCATGACCGACATCGACACCACGGCGTTCTTCGGGGCGATCCTGAAGACCATCGCCTCGACCCGCAATCACGGCACCGACCAGGGCGCGTACGCGTCCGGCGTGCTGGAGCCGACCGCGCGGATCCGCGCGGTGGAGAAGGAGATCGGTGACCGGCGGCTGACGCCGGCGGAGGCCGAGGAGGTCCTCGGACTCCTCGGGACGACGCTGCGCACCAAGCGTACGCCGGACGAGGAGCGCGAGTACTACCTCCAGTACATCGAGAAGGTCTCCGGGTTCAGCCGGGCCTCGCTGGGTCTGTCCGGCTGGTGAAAACCTCCCGTCTCGCGTGGTACAGCCACGAGATCTGCTTCTGGCACGACCCCGGTCCCGGATCGGGGTACGTGCCGGTCGGACCGGGTGTCGAGCCGCTCCGCCAGTTCGCGGTCGACCCCGATCTCCGGCGTGCCGAGGGGCTGGTCAAGGCGTCCGGTGTGATGGACCGGTTCACCGGCCTCACCCCGGCGCCCGCCTCCGACGAGGAACTGCTCCTCGTGCACGTCCCCGAGCACATCGAGCGGGTCGAGGCCGCCTCGGCGGCCGGGGCGGGCGACGCCGGTGTGTACGCGTACGTCAACTACCACAGCGCGCGGGCCGCGAGACTCGCCGTCGGTGCCTGTACGCAGGCGGTCACCGGTGTCCTGGAGGGCCGCTTCGACCGGGCCTACTGCCTGGTGAGGCCGCCGGGCCATCACGCGGAGCCGGACCGGGCGATGGCTCTCTGCCTCTACAACAACCTGGCGGTGGCCGCGCGCGTGGCACAGCGTCAGGGGGCGCGCCGTGTGCTGATCCTGGACTGGGACGTGCACCACGGCAACGGCATCCAGCGGACCTTCTACGAGGACCCGGACGTGCTGTACATCTCGGTGCACCAGGAAGGGCTCTTCCCGGCGGCGTCCGGTCTCGTACTGGAGACCGGCGCGGGCGCGGGGGCCGGCGGCACGCTCAACGTGCCGCTGCCCGCCGGCTCGGGCCACGGCGCGTATCTCGCGGTGATGGACCGGATCGTGGAGCCGGCGGCCCGTGCCTTCGGCCCCGATCTGATCCTCGTGGCGGCGGGCGTCGACGCGAGCGGCCACGATCCGATGGGCCGGATGCTCTGCACCAGCCGGACCTTCCACACGATGACGTCGACGATGTGCCGGCTCGCGGACGAACTGACCGGGGGCAGGGTTGTTTTCGCCCACGAGGGCGGCTATTCGGCGTGGTACCAGCCGATGCTGGTGCTGGGCACGGCCAGTGGGGTCGCCGGACTGCCGGCCCCTCAGGACCCTTTCCTGCACTCGCTCGAACACCTTCCGGGCCAGCGCCTCCAGCGTCACCAGGAGCGGGTGATCGCCCATCTGGAGGGCCACCACCCTCTGTTGGCGCCCCCGGCACGCGAAGCGACCCCGGCACGCGAGGCGGTCGACGCACCCGGGGTAGCCGACGCGCCCGGGACTGCCGGCACACCCAAGGCCGCCGAGGTACCCGGGGCAGGGGTCCCGCGATGAGCGGCGGCTGGTGGATGACGGTGGGGCGCGGCGCGCGTCGGACGGGGGAGGGCACCGGCACCGGCCTTGGGGCGCGGCCCCGCGCCCGGTTCCGCGTCGTGGCGCTCCCGCACGCGGGCGGGTGGCCGTCCGCGTTCCGGTCCTGGTGGCAGGTGCTGCCGCAGGACGTGGACTGCGTCGTCGCCCAACTCCCCGGCCGTGGCGTGCGGATCAACGAGCCCCTGGTGGCCCGCGTCGAACCGCTGGTCGACGCCCTCGTACAAGGGCTGACGGAGCTGGAACCCCTGCCGTACGCGGTCGTCGGGCACAGCTTCGGCAGCGTGCTCGGCTACGAGCTCACCCGGGCGATGGAGCGTAAGGGTCTGCCGCCCACCCTGCTGGCGGTCTCCGCGCGGCAGCCGCCGTGCTTCCCCAGCGAGCCGCCTTTCGCGCATCTCAGGAGCGACGCCGAACTGCTGGAGCATCTGATGGACATGGGCGGGATGTCTCCCGGTCTGGTGGACCGCGCCGACCTCGTCCAGTCGTCGCTCCGGGCGATCCGGGCCGATCTGGAGGCGATGGAGACCTACCGCCGGCCGCCGTCCGGTACCCGCGTCCCCATCCTGGCGCTCGGCGCGGTGGACGACCCGGTCGTCGTCGACGAACGGATGCATCTGTGGTCGCTGGAGACATCGGGCGGCTTCAGCCGGCAGACGTTCACGGGCGGTCACTTCTACCTCTACACACCCGCCAACGCGGCGGTTGTCGCCGCCCGTCTGGTCCCCGGCCCCGACCACCCCCGGTCGGAGCCGTCCGTCCCACACCCCCTCGCCCGATGACCGAGTTCGGGCACCGACGCGCACCATCCCCGAAAGGAAACATGTGAGTACCACCGCCGACACCACCGCGCAGGCAGGACCCCGTGAGTGGCTGGGCCTGGCCGTACTGGCGCTGCCCACCTTGCTGCTGTCCATCGATGTGAGCGTGCTGCACCTGGCCGTACCGCACATCAGTGAGGGACTGAACCCGTCCGCCGCCCAGATGCTGTGGATCATCGACATCTACGGCTTCCTGATCGCCGGCTTCCTGGTGGCGATGGGCACCCTGGGCGACCGGATCGGCCGCCGGAAGCTGCTCCTCATCGGCGCCGCCGCGTTCGGCCTCGCGTCGGTGGCCGCAGTCTTCGCCGACGACCCGGCCACGCTGATTGCGGCGCGGGCCGCGATGGGCATCGCCGGAGCCACGCTGATGCCCTCGACCCTCGCCCTGATCATCAACATGTTCCGCGACGCACGGCAGCGCGGGGTGGCGATCGCGGTCTGGGTCACCATGTTCTCCGTGGGCATCGCGCTCGGCCCGGTGGTCGGCGGCGCGATGCTGGAGTACTTCTGGTGGGGTTCGGTCTTCCTGCTCGGCGTGCCCATCATGGGTCTGCTGCTGGTGGCGGGTCCGATCCTGCTGCCGGAGTACCGCGACGAGGAGGCCGGCCGGATCGACCTCGTCAGCGTGGCGCTGTCGCTCGCCACGATCCTCCCGGTGATCTACGGACTGAAGGAGATCGCCAACGACGGGCCCGGCCCGCTCCCGTTCGTCGCGATCGCCGTCGGTCTGGTCGTCGGCGTCCTGTTCGTACGCAGACAGCGCACGCTGGAGAGCCCGCTGCTCGACCTCGCGCTCTTCCGCAGTTCGACCTTCCTCACGGCCCTGGTGACGCTGCTGCTCAGCATGCTGGTGGCGGGCGGCACGTATCTGATGGTGACGCAGTACCTCCAGCTCGTCGGTGAACTGTCCCCGATGAAGGCCGGTCTGTATCTGCTGCCGGCGGCCTTCGCGCTGATCGTGACCGCCGTGGTGTCCCCGATGGCGGCGAGCAGGTTCCGCCCGGCGTACGTCGTCGCCGTCGGGCTCGCGGTGTCGGGCGTCGGCCATGTGATGCTGAGCCTGGCCGACAGCTCGTCGGGCATCGCCCAGGTGGTGACGGGCTTCGCCTTCGTCTACGCCGGCGGTGGCCCGCTCATCGCCCTGGGCACGGACATCGTCGTCGGATCGGCCCAGCCCGAGCAGGCCGGGTCCGCGGCCGCGCTCTCGGAGACCAGCACCGAACTCGGCATGGCGCTCGGCGTCGCCCTGTTCGGCAGCCTCGGCGCCGCCGTGTACCGCGCCGGGGTGGACGTCCCGGCCGGGGTGGCGGGCGCCGACGACACGCTGGCCGGAGCGGTCGAGGCGGCGGGGGGTCTCTCCTCGGACGTGGCGGCCGTTCTGCTCGGCTCCGCACGGGAGGCCTTCACCGACGGCATGAACATCATCGGTGGCATCGGCGCGTTCGTCGCGCTCGCCTCCGCCGTGCTGGTGGCGGTGGTCATCAAGCTTCCGGCCACCGGGGCGGGCCAGGAATCCGAGGGCACCGACACGGCGGCCGACGGCGGCGTCGTCACCGCCGTCAAGGTGGAGAGCTAGGCGCCCCTCTCGCCATGGGCACGGCCGGTGTCCGGGGTGCGGCCCGCGTGGTAGGGCGCGGGCCGCACTCCACGCCCTACCTGCCGGACGCCTCCTCGTAGGCGTCCGCGTACGCCTCCGTGGGGGCGATGGGCGTGATGACGTCGATCAGCACACCGTCGGGCGCGGCCACGATGAAGTGGCGCTGGCCGAACTCCTCACTGCGCAGGGGGAGTTCGGTCCTCAGCCCGGCCCGGGTGACAAGACGCGCGTACTCGGCGTCGACATCGGCCACCTCGAAGTTGAGGAGCAGCCCCTGGGCCGGCCGGCGGTAGGTCTCCGGCACCGTCTCGTGCCCGGCCGCGACGAGGGCGAGTTCGTAGTGCGGTGGCTCGGGCCGCCGCAGGCTGACGTACCAGTCGCTCGTGTAGGTCGTCTCGAATCCGAAGAATGTGCGGTAGAACGCCACGGACTCACCGATCCGCTCGGTGCAGAGCACGGGATAGAAGCTGGTCACGGCTGAGGGGGTCATCACAGCACCGTTCTGGGCCGGGTACGCGGTCGACTTGTCTCAACGAGGCGTCCGGCCCCGCGTCACGTCCGGGCGCGCGCACGGCACCGGCCCCGGGCCCCGGATCGAAGGCAGGTCGACATGGCATCGGCGGCGCGCCCGGCGGACGGGGTCCGGGTCTGGGCGGTACGGCAGGCACCCCCGTGGCGGGAGGAACTCTCGCTCTCCCTGCTGGACGCGGGGGAGCGGGCCAAGGCGGCCTCCCTGACGCGTCCGCGCGACCGGTCGATGTACCTCGCGGCGCATGTGGGGCTGCGGTTGCTGCTGGGTGACCGGCTGGGGGTCCACCCCCGGGACCTGCGCTTCGGCCGTGACCGGTGCGCGCACTGCGGCGGCCCGAACGGCAGGCCCGTACTCCTCGGCGGCCCCGGCGCCCCGCACTTCTCCCTCTCCCACTGCCCCGGCATCACGCTCATCGGGATCGCCGACGTGCCCGTCGGGGTCGACGTGGACCGGCTGCCCGGCCGTGGGACCGTACAACTCTGCCTGGCGCGGCTGCATCCGCGCGAGCGCGAGGAGCTGCGCCGGGTCCTCCGCGCCGAACTGCCCCTGGAATTCTGCCGGTTGTGGACGCGTAAGGAGGCGTATCTGAAAGCTCTGGGGACCGGGCTCGGCCGGGGGCTGGACCGGGACTATCTGGGGGCCGGGGGAGAGGGAAGGCCCCCGGGCTGGAGCGTGGTCAATCTGTCCCTCGGGGCGCGGAGCCGTACGCACGCGGCGGCGCTGGCCGTGCCCCGGTGGGTGCGGGTGCCCCCAGGACCGGGCGAGCTGAATTGGTCGGCGTACGGCCATGTCCTGGGCGGCGTCGGCTCGTTGGAGAGAAGAGAGCCGCGTTGACATGCCATCGGTATGCCATTAGGTTCAGTTCGCATACCGATGGTACGCGAGCAGAGACGGCCCCCCATGCTGACCAGCTTCTGTCCGGTGATCTGCACCTCGCGGCTGGGGGAGTCCCGCAGCTTCTACAACAGACTGTTCGGCTTCACCGCCACGTTCACGACGCGGTGGTACGCCGGTCTCACCCGGCCCGGCGGACGAGAGCACGAACTCGCGCTGCTCGACCACGCTCACCCCGCACTGCCCGACGCGCTCCGCCGGCCGGTGCGCGCCGTACGGCTCACCCTCGCGGTGGACGGGTCGGCCGAGGAGTGGGACCGGATCGCGTCCCTCGGGGCCGCCGCGCATCTCGATCGCGGACACCTCGTCATCACCGACCCCAACGGGGTCCGTATCGATGTCGTCGCACCGGTGTGACCGGTCACCTCGCCCGCAGCGCCTCCAGCATCCGCGCCAGCGCCTGCCGGGTGTCCCCGAGATCGGACGGGACCTCCGACGTCGCCAGCCACAACGCGGCCTCGTTCATCGCCCCCGACAGCAGATGCGCGAGCGGTGCCACGGGCTGTGCGGGGATCGTGCCCTCGTGGATCAGCACGGTGAGCGCCTGGGCCAGATGACGGCCCGAGGTGGCCTCGTTCATCGCCCGCCAGTCCCGCCAGCCGAGCACCGCCGGTCCGTCGACGAGCATGATGCGCTGGATCGCGGGGTCCGTGGTCGCGCTGAGGAACGCCTGGCAGCCGTAGGTGAACTGGTCCCAGGCGTCCTCCTGGGCATCCGCGTCGGCCGCGATGTGCGCGGCGACCTCCCGCTGCACCTGCTCCAGGACGGCCCGGAACAGATCGGCCTTGCTGTCGAAGTGGTGGTACAGCGCGCCCTTGGTCACCCCGGCGGCCCCGACGATCTCCGACAGGCCCACGGACGCGTAACCCAGCTTCGAGAAGAGCCGCCGGCTCTCCCGCACCAAGGCGTCCCGTGTCTGCTTCCGCTGCTGTGCGCGAACCCCGTCCGTCATCGTTGCGCCCCCCGTCCTCGGCCTGTTGAAGCCATGTCCACACGGTACTTCGCCGCCCTTGGGGCGAGCGACCGTCAGAACGCGTACCCGTGGCTCGTGGTCATCTCGTCTCGCTCGGCCGCCCGTCGGCGATCCGCCGGACCTCGGGGGCGGTCGCGAAGGCGCGGGCCACCTGGAGGAGCCAGGCCGTCTCATCCGCCAGCGTTCCGGGCGCGGTTGAGACCGAGGGTGGTGAAGCGGCGGCGTTGAAGCGGTGGTTGAGGCGGCGGTTCCGCAAGGCCTGGGCGATCGCCGTCGCTTCGAGGACGGCCCTGCGGTCCGGCGGGGACGCCGCGATTCTCCCGGCGGTCTCCGGTTCCGTGTACGGGCGCAGCGCGAGGTAGGCGTCGCGGATCTCCACGACCCGGCGGTACAGCTCGAACGTGGCCCGCCAGGGGAGGTGTCCATGGCCGGCGGCCGACGGGTCCTGGAGGGCGATGCCGGGGAGTTCGGTGTGCAGGGCCGTCCAGAGCGGTTCCAGGGCGTGGTACGAGCGGCGGGCCCGGAGCCAGCGCGCGGGGGTGCCGAGGACGTCCGGCCAGAATCTCGCCGAGGCGCCGCCCACACCGACCAGAGCCACCGTGACACCCATCAGCGTGGAGATCAGGTCCTCACCCAGCCCCACGTGACCGTCGCGGAGGATGTCGTAGGCGTCGGAGAGCGCCCACGAGGTCCACAGGACGCCGGCGCAGCACGCGAGGGTGATCAGCCGCAGGCCCGTCCTGATCCGGCCGGGCGCCGCACGGCGCGCGTGGCGGGCGAGGGCGAGGGCGAGCGGGACGATGCAGAGCGCCCCGTACAGGGCGAAGATGACGTTGTAGAGGGCGAACGCCCAGGCGCGCCCGGGTGCGACAAGGACGGTCTCGTGGGTGACGACCACTCGGGAGGCGTTGTAGAGCACGGCCGACGACACCTGTACGGCGAGGCCCCAGCCCGCGAGGCGCAGCCAGGTCGCGCGGCCGACGGAGGGCCGGTCGAGTGCGGCGCCGATGAGGGCGACGCACGTCAGGGCGGCCAGTTTCAGCCCGTGCGTCAGGACGACGAGGAGCGGGGTGAGGTCGTGCGCGGGCCGGACGTTCGGCGCGTTCAGCAGCAGGGAGACTCCGAGACAGAGCGCGAAGCCCCAGGTGCAGCGCTGGATGATGCCCGTGGGGGCCACGCAGAGCCGGAAGAGGGCGAAACAGAGGAAGATGCCCGCGGCGGCGTACACGGCCATGTCGATCACCTGAGCGGCTCCCGGTCGCTGTTCAACTGCCCTGCTGTGGCCGGCCGTCCGGCAGGCCGAAGAGAGGTGCCACGGCGGTCTGGGCGGCGCCGTCCCCGTCGTACGGCCGAGGGGAACTGACGCGGGAGAGAATCAGGGAGGCCACCAACTCGGCTTCCCTCTCCTGCGGTTCGCTGTAGACGGTGCGGCCGAGGACCCGTTGGACCAGCGACGGGTGGAGGTTGGGGAGCAGGATCTGCGCGGCGGCGCGCAACGACGCCTTGTCCTGGTGACCGCAGATCAGATGTGCCGCTTCGTGCAGCAGGATGTGCTGCTGGTGGAACGGGGTCGTGTCGGCGGCGTACATCAGGTAGTCGGCCGCCTCGGTCGTGAGCAGGAGCCCGCAGGGCAGATCGGGCCTGGCGTGCACTGCTAAGAGCTCGATCGGCCGTCCGCGCCTGGCCGCGACGCCGCGGACGAACTCGGCGGCGTCGAAGGGGTCCGGCAGCCGGAGATCGTCGACGAGACGGCGGCAGGCCCGCCACATCCGTCTCCGTTCGCGGCTGGAGACGGCGCGGCCGGACGAAGTGTCCTGCGACGCGCCGTCGTCGGCGGTCACGGCGGGGAGCCTCCGCCCTGTTCCCGGCGGGCTATCACGTCGATCATGTCGCTGATGGTGCCGACCGCCTGCGGCGACAGATTCACCGCCCGCAGCGCCATGCTCCGTACGCCCGCGTCGCGCAGGGCGCCGAGGAGTTCGAGTTCCTCGGCGATGGCCGCGCCCTGCGCGTCGTCGAAGAAGTACGTCACCGGGACCTGGAAGAACTGGGCGAGCGCTTCCAGATGCCGCTTGGTCGGATTGTCGCGCCGGCCGGTCCGCAACTGCCACAGATAGGTGGCCGAGAAGCTCTCGCCGGTGGCCTCGCGGCACGCCTTGGCGACTTCCTCGTGGCTGTACTGCTCGCGGTTGGGGCGGCGGACGACGCGGAAGAGGCCGTCGATCTTGCCGGCCAGCGTCTGCGCCGTGGTTTCCGCGCCGGATTCGGCTCCGGAATCAGGGCTGGGGCCGGGAGTACGACCGGGACCGGGTTCGGCTCCAGAACCGGGCTCGGACTCGGGTTCCGTCATGTCGCACCTCCGGTCCGGTCTCGTCAGCTGGGGCGTCTCCTCGCGCCGGGCCCCGTTCATTCTAGTTCGGCCTGCGAGTGGGCGGCGGCGAGGGCGGCCGGAGGCGGGCACGGCGAAGCGGGCGAGGGGTCCGGCCCCGCGCCCGCCCCGTCCGCGTGGGTCCGGTCAGGCGCCCGTGTTCTCGGGCGCCGCCCAAGTGGTGCTGGAGTCGCAGAAGATGACGCTGAGTGAGCTGACGCTGGTGGTGATCGTGGGCGGCAGCAGGCCGGCCGCCTCGTCGCCCGAGCTCATGGTCTGAGGCTGCGGTACGTGACGCATGACGTCCTCCGGGGAGCGGACGGGGGTCACGGAAGGCGGCCGAGGGTGCGGATGACCGCGAGAGTGGCGTCAGCCAAGGTGGATGAATTCTTTCAAGTCATTCATTTCAGTTGACGAGCCGATCTGCCTGGGTCATCGTGGTGCGCGACAGCTGATGCGGATGTGAAGGGCAGTCGTATTCATATCAGCTTGCCGCCGTGCTTGACCTCGCCTCGGACCTCATAGGAAGAGGACAGATGCGGACCCCCCTACCCCTTCACGGTCGCGGATCCCGACTTCTGCGAACCGCTCGAAGCCGCGCGGCCCGACGGCGGGGAACTCCTCCCCTCCCGGACACACCCCAGCTGGCTCGGCACACCCTCCGGGAGCTGGACCGCGTGGCGGCGCGAGGGCCAGGAGGTCGCGGCGGCGGGCTGGAAGGTGCACGTCTCCGCCCGGCCGGGGCGCCTCACCCATGTACTCGACGTGGTGGCCGGCATCCGCTTCGACGAGGACGTCTCCTTCAAGCACCTCTCCATCGGCCTCTTCTACGGCTGGACCCACCAGAAGCACGCCTCGCGACCGCGGAGCGGCGAGTTCCGCGCCGCCTCCCCGTCGGACCCCCGACGCCGCCCGCCGGCTGATGGAACGGCCCGGCGAGGCGCTGGCGGACGAGGAGGGACCGTACCTCCTCACCGACCGCCGCTCCGGGCACCCGGGCCGCTGACCCCGCGTCGGCCCACACCGGCCCGCAGCCCGCTCCGGCCCGCGCCCGGCTCGTCCCGTACCGGAACCGCCCCTTCGAGAGGGAACGATGACACTCCTCCGGCAGTCGTCCCCGGCCTCGCTCCCCTCGGCCGGCACGACGTCCCCCACGGACCGCGCTCACGCGGCGCCGGGACACTGCCTGCGCGCGACGCTGCTCCGTCATCTCGGCCCCGACGAACGGTGGTGGGCCGAAGCCCTGACCGCCCTGTCCGACGCCACACTCCGTGAACTCGCCGGGCAGCCGACCGACGCGGGACAGCCGCTGCCGGACCCCGGATTGCCGCGCGTGCTCGCCGCCCTGACCCCCGACCAGTCCACCGCCGGCGGATACGGCGCGGTCCTCGGCCCCGACATCTCACCCACCCTGCTGGCGACGGTCAGTGGCTGGGAGGTGCCCCGTACGCTCGCCGTGCTCGACGAACTCGTCGCCCGGCGGGTACTGCGCGAGGACAAGTCCGGAGCACCCCTCTTCCATTTCCGCCATCCGCTGCTGCGGGCTCTCGCCTATACGCGGATACCGCCCGGCCGCCGTATCGCCGCCCACGCCGCCGCGGCGGACGCGCTCGGGCGCGTCGGCGCCCCTCTCACACGGCAGGCCCCCCATCTCGCCCGGTCCGCCCCGCCCGGGAACGCGGACGCCGCCGACCGACTGCACCGCGCCGCCGCCCAACTGCTGGACACCCGGCCCGACACCGCCGCCGACTGGCTCCGCGCGGCACTGCGCGTCCACCCCAAGGCCGAGTCGGGAGCGGCCGTCGGCGCCCTTCTGCGTATCCGGGGCCAGTTGTGCGTCGCGGCGGCCCGGTCGGGGGAGCGGGACGACTTCGTACGCCAACTGCCCCTGGTGCTGGCCTCGCCGGCACTGACGACGGAGGAACGTACGCGGCTGATCGAACTGCACGCGCGGCTGGAGGACGGTCTCGGCGGCCACCGGGAGGCCCGGGCACTGCTGGACGCGGCGCTATCCGGCCCGATCTGCCCCGAGTCGGCCCCGCTCGTGTCGCGGTCCGCGGCGCTGCACGCAGCGAGTGGTGAAGTGGCCATCGTACGGAAGGAGTTGGCCGTCGTCGCACGGATCACTGACGCGCCGGACCCGGCACGCGGGATGGGCGGGGCCGCCAGTCTTGCTCTGGCCACGGTCCTCGCCTCCGACACCACCGCGCGGGACGCGGCCGTCGATGAGGCCGCACACCGGGCGGGCCTTCTCACGGACGCGATGCTGACCGACGCGTTGGACGCGATCGTCCGGCTCGGCCGGGCACAGCATCTGACGGGCCGTCATGCGGACGCCGCGCGTCTGTTCGCCCGGGGAGTGCGGTGCGCCCGGCTCGGCGGACGCACCGTCGACCTGCCCGCGCTGCTGATCGGGCAGGCCGCGGCCGAGACGACGCTGGGCCGTCTCGGCGTCGCGTCGACGGCGGCCGTCGAGGCCGAGGCGGTCGCACGTTCGCTGGGCTGCGCCGAACTGGCCCACCAGGCACGGGTGGTACGCGGCTGGATCGCGCTCTGGTCGGTCGGCCACGAGGCCGCATCCGCCCTGATCCCCGACCTGGCCCAGCCGGGCGAACTGCCCGACGGGCCGGGGCGGGCCGCCACGCTGCTGATGGCCGCCGTCCAGTTGGAGGCGGGCAGACCGGACGACAGCCTGCGGCTGCTCCTCTCGGGCGCCGCCGACGCCGGGGCGCCGCCCGACCCCGCCACCGGCCCGGCGGTCTGGTGGTCCCTCGCCTCCCGCGCCGCCGCGGCCGGTCGCTCCGCCGGCGCGCGTACGTGGGTGGCCACGGCCCGCGCCGCGGCGGCCAGGTCGCGGCTGGCGGCCGACCACGCCGCCGTCCTGCGCGCCGAGGCGGCCCTCGCCACGGACGAGGCCGCGATCCCGCTGCTGGCCGCCGCGGTGAAGCACCACGCGAACGACGGGGCGCTCCTCCTGGAGTGCCGCACCCGCCTGCTGCTGGCCCGGCGGCTGATGGAAGCGGGTCGGCTGACGGAGGCCACGCTGCACGCCGGACTGGCGAAGTCCCGTGCGGAGCACACCGATTCGGGCCATCTGCGGCAACTCTCCGTGGACGTACAGCGTGCGATCGGTGCGCGTCGACCGCGCGGTGCGCGCGGTCCCGACGTCGCCGGGGCGGGCCTCTCCCACCGCGAGCGCCAGATCCTCGGCATGGTGTGCCGGGGCATGTCCAACCGCGACATCGCCCGTGATCTGTTCGTCTCCGTCAAGACGGTGGAGGCCCACCTCACCCGGGTCTTCCGCAAGACGGGCACCCGCTCGCGGGCGGCGCTGGTGGCGGCGTACGGAACGGCGCGACCGGCCGGCGTCTGAACCGCCCCCTGTGCACGCGCACTTGACGCGCGTGTCGCGGCGGGCGGCCGCTCACGCCCCCGGCGCGCCGCGTCCCCTCGTCCCGTCCCAGTGGCCGACGAGTGCCGCGTAACCCGGCTCCGCCGACAGCAGGTCGGCGTGCGTACCGCACACCGCCCTGGTGTCGTCCAACAACAGGACACGCCGGCCACCCAGCGCGGACGCCAGGCGGTGGGCGATGACGATCAATGTTCCCGGCCGGGCGGCGAAGGCCGACTCGACCACGGCCTCGCTCCGCATGTCGAGATGGCGGGTGGCCTCGTCCAGCGGGACCACGGGCGCGGCGGACAGCCAGGTGCGCGCCGCCGCGATCAGTTGCCGCTCACCGCTGGAGAGCATCGGGGAAACCCCTACAGCCCCCTCCGCCCGATCGGGGACCCCGGTTCGCGACGAGTCGGCGGATAACCTCAACTGCCTGGCCACGACTGTGAAATTCACCGAGGAGAACCCCTTCATGAGCACCCCCGCCCTGCCCGCGATCGTTCCCGCGCGGACCGCCCTGCTGGCGATGGATTTCCAGAACGGGACCGTCCCGCGCGCCCCTGAGCCCGACGCCCTGATGGACCGGATCAAGGGCGCCATCGCCGATGTCCGCGCCGTCGGCGGCACCGTGGGCTATGTCCGCAGCGGCTTCACCGAGGACGACTGGGCGGCGATTCCCGAGACCAACAGGCACTTCTCGGCCGTGGCCGCCGCGAAGCGGCTCCACCACGAGGACAACGGCACGCGGATAGACGAGCGGATCACCCCCGAGGACGGCGACATCGTCGTACGCAAGGTTCGCGTCGGCGCCGGCTCGACGACCGATCTCCACGAGCAGTTGGGCGCGCGCGGCGTCGACACCCTGATCCTCGGGGGCCTCAGCACCAGCGGCGTCGTCCTGGCCACGCTGGTCGACGCCATCGACCGCGACTACCGCGTCTACGTCCTGTCGGACTGCTGCGCCGACCTCAACCCCGAGGTCCATCAGCTCCTGGTCGAGAAGGTGTTCCCGACCAGGGCCTATGTCATCGACACCGCCGAGCTGCGCGAGCTTCTCAAGGCCGTCTGACGTCATCCACGGCCGGCGCGGCAGATCGACGCCGCCGGTCCCGGGAGCCTGGTGGCTGCCCCGGGCCGGCGGCGCTGTCATGAGCCGCCGAGAAGATCGTCACGGGCCGTCAAGCAGGCCCCGGCACGGGGAGTTCGAGGGCCGGGTCTGAGGCTCCTGCGCTTCGACGGCCTGCTGGTTTCCATGAGGCGTGCATGCCAACATGGTCACTAAAGGACTGGACCAATCCGCGTGTTCTCCGGTGACCTCGCTCGCAGAGTAGGGACAACAGTGTCGAGAAAGAGACGCATCAGCCCGCTGACCGCCGCCGTGACGACGGCACTCGCCCTCGCGACGGCCTTCCCACCGGGCCTCCCGTCGGCCGTCGCCGACGACGGCACGGCACCGAACTCCCGGCCGCCCGCAGCCGCGAAGGGGACTCCGGCCCGCACCCTGACCCTGATCACCGGTGACCGCGTCCTGCTGAACGAGGACGGCCGCGTCCTCGGGACGACACCCGCCGAGGGCCGCCGCTCCGTGCCGGTCCAGATCAGCGAGTCCGACGGGCACAGCTACGTCATTCCGGCCGACGTCGAGCCGCTGATAGCCCAGGGCAGGATCGATCGGTCCCTGTTCGACGCCACCGAACTCGCCCGCCCCGAGTACACCGACCTGGCAGGCACCGGACTGCCCCTGATCGTCACGTACACGAAGGCCGACCCCGCCGTACGCGGCCGGCTCCAGGCACGGAGCAGCGAGCCCGTGCGGGACCTCAAGGCGGTCGAGGGCGACGCGCTCGTCGTGGAGCCGCAGAGCACGGCCGCGGCCTGGTCCGCCCTCACCGACACCTCCGACGGCGTGAGCGAACTGGCCCCCGGCGTCGAGTCCGTCGGCCTCGACGGTGTCGTGGAGGCCGCACTGGACGTGAGCGTGCCGCAGATCGGCGCGCCGCAGGTGTGGGAGAAGGGGTACGACGGCACCGGGGTCAAGATCGCCGTACTCGACACGGGCATCGACGCCGGCCATCCCGACGTCAAGGACAAGATCGTCGCACAGCAGAACTTCACCGGCGAGGCGGACACCGACGACCACAACGGCCACGGCACGCACGTGGCCTCCACGGCCGCCGGGACCGGCGCCGCGTCGGACGGCAGGTACCGCGGCGCGGCGCCCGGCGCCGACCTCCTCATCGGCAAGGTGCTCAACTCCTCCGGAAGCGGACTGACTTCGGAGATCGTCGCGGGCATGGAGTGGGCGGTCGAGCAGGGCGCCGACGTGGTCAACATGTCGCTGGGCGCTCCCGACGAGTTCGGGACCGATCCGCTGGAGGAGACGGTCGACGCGCTGTCCGACCGGGCGCTGTTCGTCGTGGCCGCCGGCAACTCCGGTCCCGCCGCCGGTTCGCTCAGGTCACCCGGTGTCGCCGAGGGCGCTCTGACCGTGGGCGCCGTCGACAAGCAGGACGCGCTCGCGTCCTTCTCGTCCCGGGGGCCCCGGATCGAGGACGGGGGAGTGAAGCCCGACCTCACCGCCCCCGGCGTGGACATCACCGCCGCCTCCGCCGCGGGCGCGCCGCCCACCGGCGAGGAGCCCCGGCCCGCGTACGCGGCGATGAGCGGCACCTCCATGGCCTCCCCGCATGTCGCGGGCGCCGCGGCCCTGCTGGCCCAGGCGCGTCCGGACTGGACGGGCCGGCAGATCAAGTCGGCGCTGGTCGGTTCGGCCACCCCGGGCGACCACGGCGTGTACGAACAGGGCACCGGCCGCGTCGACCTGGTGCGCGCCACCGAGCAGACCGTCGCCGCCGAGCCCGCGTCCCTCAACTTCGGCGCCGTCCCCTGGCCGCACACCGACGACGAACCGCTCACCCGGACCCTGACGTACCGCAACGACGGTGAGAGCCCCGTCGATCTCGCGCTCGACGCCGGGGCGACCGCCCCGTCGGGCGGCGCCGCTCCGGCGGGCTTCCTCACCCTCTCCGCGGACCGGATCACCGTGCCGGCCGGCGGCACCGCCGACGTGGTCGTCACGGTCGACACCAGGATCGGCGGGGACACCACGGGCGCGTACAGCGTGGCGGTGACCGCGACCGGGGCCGGTCAGACCGTTCGTCACGTCGGAGGCGTCGAGCGGGCGGCGCACACCTTCGACGTCACCTTCAAGGCCGTCGGCCGGGACGGGAGCACGCCCGGAGCCTTCGACTGGGCCGGCTATCTGACCGGCATCGGTACCGACGTCTTCGAGCTGGTGGCGGGCGAGGACGGCACTGGAACGGTCCGCGTACCCGCGGGTGACTACACGGTCGTGGGCAAGACCTTCTCCAGGCCCGACGACGGCGGACTCGGGATCGACTACCTCATCGCGCCGAAACTGACGGTCGACAAGGACATGACGATCGAGATCGACGCCCGGCGGGCGCGGCCGATCGATGTGACCGTTCCGGACCCCGACGCCGTGGGTTACTCCTCCTTCATGGCCACCACGGCGCGATCGGGCGACGCCACCACGACGACCTCCGTCGGACTCGGTTCGAACCTGGCCAACGTCCGCGCCGCCCAGCTCGGAGCCTCCCCGGAACCGGGCGAGGTGACCTCACGGTTCATGTCCCACTGGCAGAGCGGGGACACCCAGTTCCATGTCACCGACACGCTCAAGGACGGCTTCTACAACGGTCATACGCAGCATGTGACATGGCGTGATCTGGCCAAGCAGACCGTGCGCCTGGGCTCCCCGGTGGCAGGGGCCGTGGGGCTCACCTGGACCCTTCCGCCGGACGACTCGTTCGGGGCGGTCGGTTTCTACTCGGACCTGCCGAGCACCCGGACGATCTACCTCCAGGGAGGGCGGCGCTGGGGCGTCTACACCCAACAGCTCGACGACGCCTACGACCCGCAGGCCGAGTACCACCTTCCGCGGCGGCGCTACGAAGCCGGCAGCAGCGGTACGAGCACCATGAACACCGGGGTGTTCGGCCCGGCGCTCGTCGGCGAGGGCGCGGGTCTGGTCCGCGACGGCGACACGCTCACCGGCCGCATCACACCGTTCGCCGACGGCGAGGGCCATCTGGGCGCGAGCGTGTACGACCCGAAGTCCGCCTCCACGACGGTCTACCGCGACGGGCGGCAACTCGCCACCGCCGCCGACGTGTTGGACGCGGTCGACTTCGAACTGCCCCCCGGCAGGGCGAAGTACCGCGTGGTGACCACCGTCGGCCGGGCCGGAACGGGCGTGTCACCGGTGAGTTCCACGGTCACCTGGCAGGCCGAGTTCACCTCCGCCCGTACGGACGGAGCGGTCGCACTGCCGACGAGTGTCGTCCGTTACGCGCCGAAGCTCGCCGCCGACTCCACGGCCCCGGCCGGGGTACGGCAGAGCGTGCCGGTCACGGTGCGCGGGACGGCCGGCGGGCAGGGGCACACGTCTTTCCAGGTGTCGGTCTCGTACGACAGCGGTTCCACCTGGCGTCAGGCCTCCGTGCACAAGGGGAAGGTGACCGTCGACAACCCGGCGGCCGGCGGGTCCGTCTCCTTCAGGGCCCGTGTGACGGACCGCAAGGGGAACTCGTTCGGCCAGACGATCATCGACGCCTATCGCACGAGGTAGCCGCCCGCGCGACCCGCACCACCGCTCGCACCACCGCCCGTACGACCGCCCGCGCGGTCGTACGGGCGCGTCGGTACCTGGGGCGGCGTACTCCGGCGCTCGACCGACGGGGCGGGCATCAGCTCCCGGAAGTCGGATGTATGTCGCGCATGCGCCGGAAAGGCCGCGTGTACTACTTTCCATGCGGGATCGTTCCGTGTGTGCCGTGTGCCACGTGACGGGTATGTGCGACACCTGAGCCGATGATCGCGTGGGGGTGGTGGCCGTCAGCAGCGAGACCGCGACGAACGGAGCCGGAGCCGGAGCCGGACCGGGCGGCGGGCGCCGAACGACCGCCGCGCCGCCGGGAGTCCCGGGACCGCCCGGTGTGAGCCTGCCGAAGGGGGGCGGGGCGCTCAAGGGCATCGGGGAGAAGTTCGCGGCCAACCCGGTGACGGGCGGCGGCACGATGACCGTGCCGATCGCCGCGACTCCCGGCCGGTCGGGTTTCGGTCCGGAGCTTTCGCTCACCTACGACTCCGGTGCCGGGAACGGGCTGTTCGGGCTGGGCTGGACCATCGGACTGCCCGCGATCACCCGCAGGACCGACAAGGGCGTGCCCCGCTACGACGACGCCGCCGACTCCGACGTCTTCATCATGTCCGGAGCGGAGGATCTCGTTCCGGTACTGGTGCCGGAGGGCGACCGATGGGTGCCGGAGGTGCTGCCCCCGCGTACCGTCGGCGACGCCGTCTACACCGTCCGGCGCTACCACCCCCGCGTCGAGGGCCTCTTCGCGCGGATCGAGCGCTGGACGAACACCGAGGACCCGGCCGACGTCTTCTGGCGTTCGATCTCCAGGGACGACATCACCACGTGGTACGGCCGGAGCCCCGGGTCCCGTGTCACCGACCCCGCAGACGCCTCACGCGTCTTCGGCTGGCTGATCTGCGAGAGCTACGACGACCGGGGCAACCTCATCGCGTACGACTACCGGTCCGAGAACGACGAGGGGGTCGACACGGCCTCCGGCCACGAGCGGAACCGCCGGCGCGACGCCAACCGCCACCCGAAGCGCATCCGCTACGGCAACCGCGTCCCCTGGCCCTCGTCCATCGACCCCGTCGCCGGCTGGCGGACTCTGCCCGCCGACGGTCAGTGGCACTTCGAACTCGTCCTCGACTACGGCGAACACGACCCGGCCGCCCCAACACCCCAGGACGGTGCCGCCTGGTCCGCCAGGCCCGACCCCTTCTCGTCCTTCCGCTCCGGTTTCGAGGTCAGGACCCACCGCCTCTGCCGCCGCGTCCTGATGTTCCACCACTTCCCCGAGGCCGCCGACGTCGGCGCCGACTGCCTGGTGCGCTCCACCGAACTCCGTTACGCCCACGAGGAGCGGCCGGACGACCCGCGCAACCCCGTCCACACCGTCCTCACCTCGGTGACCCAGCGGGGCTTCCAACGCGAGGAGGACGGCTACCGGATCCGGTCGGTGCCACCGGTGACCTTCGCCTACACGGAGGCGGTCGTCGACGGCACCCCGCGCGAACTCGACGACGAGAGCCTGGACGGGCTGCCCACCGGTCTGGACGGTACCCGGCACCGATGGGTCGACCTGGACGGCGAGGGACTGCCGGGAATCCTCGCCGAACAGGGCGGTGGCTGGTTCTACAAACGCAATCTCAGCCCGCTGGGCCACGGCCCTCAGCCCGGCGGCCGGGGCCCGGCCGCCGCCCGGTTCGGACCGGTCGAGACGGTCACCGGCCGCCCGTCCGTCGCGCTCGCGGGAGCGGAGTTCCTCGATCTGGCGGGGGACGGCCGCCCGGACATCGTCCGCTTCGCCGGGCCCGATCCCGGATTCCAGGAACACGGGGAGGACGGCCGCTGGTCGCCGTACACCCCCTTCGCCTCACTGCCCGATCTGAACTGGGCCGATCCGAACCTGCGCTTCGTCGATCTCGACGGCGACGGACTCGCCGATGTCCTGATGACCGAGGACGACGCGCTGGTCTGGCATCCCTCGCTCGGGGAGAGCGGATTCGGGCCACGGCGGCGCGTCGTCCGGCCCCGCGACGAGGAGCAGGGGCCGGTGCTCGTCTTCGCCGACGGCGAACAGGCCGTCCATCTAGCCGACATGAGCGGCGACGGGCTCACCGACCTCGTCCGTATCCGCAACGGCGAGGTCTGCTACTGGCCCAATCTGGGCCACGGCCGCTTCGGCCCCAAGGTCACCATGGCCGACGCCCCCTCCGACCACCCCGACCTCTTCGACCAGCGGCGCGTCCTGCTCGCCGACGTCGACGGCTCCGGCACCACCGACATCATCCATCTGCGCCCGGAGGGCGTACGGATCCACTTCAACCGGTCCGGCAACGGCTGGGGGCCGCCGGTCCCGCTGCCCACGCTGCCCCCGGTCGACGCCCTGACCGGCGTACGGCCCGTCGACCTGCTGGGCAACGGCACGGCGTGTCTGGTGTGGTCGTCGCCCCTCCCCGCCGACGCGCGGCGCCCGCTGCGCTACCTCGATCTGATGGGCGGGGTGAAGCCCCATCTGCTGGCGCGCGTGAACAACAACATCGGCGCGGAGACGGAGATCGCGTACGCCCCGTCCACGACGTTCGCCCTGAGGGACAGACGGGCGGGTACGCCCTGGGTCACCAGGCTGCCCTTCCCCGTGCACGTCGTCGAAAGGGTGACCGCCACCGACAAATGGCGCGGGACGCGCTTCTCCAGCACCTACAGCTACCACCACGGCTGCTTCGACGGAGCCGAGCGCGAGTTCCGCGGATTCGCACGGGTGGAGCGGACGGACATCGAGGACTACGGGACCTTCGCCGAGGCCAACGCCGACAGCCCGTACGTCACCCTCGACCGGCGGCTCCAGCAGCCGCCCGTGCGGACCGTCACCTGGTACCACACCGGTGTGCCGGTCGAGGGAGGCGACCTCCCGCACCCACTGCGGCACGAGTACTTCCCGAACCGGGGCGCCCCGGGCGGGCCCCGCCCGTTCGACGAGTACGTGCCACCGGACCAGGACCTGGGTGCCCTCCCGCTGAGCCCGGACGAACGGCGCGAGGCCGTCAGGGCGTTGAAGGGCGCGCCGCTGCGCCAGGAGACGTACGAACTGGACCTCACCGCGCCAGACGGGGGCGAGCCCGGCCCCGCCGTGACCCCCGCCCCCGTCAAGATCCTCTCGGCCGTCTCGCACGCCCACCACGTCCGGCTGCTGCACCCCCGCGCCGGCGGGCGGCACGCCGTCTTCCACCCGTACGAGAGCGAGACCGTCACCCACCACTACGAACTCGGCCTGCGCACCCCGGACGCCCGGCCCGACCCGCGCCTCACCCACACCCTGAACATGACCGTCGACGCCTACGGTCACCCCCTCCAGTCCGTCACCGTCGGCTATCCGCGCACCCGGCCGGAGCCCCTCGCCGACCCCCTGCTCCCGCCGGGAACCGGGACGCTCGTCGCCTCCGTACAGGGCGAGTTGAACGTCGTGTACACCGAGAGCCGCCACACCGAGGAGATCGCACCCCATCCCGACCGGCACCGCCTCCCGCTGCCCTGCGACACACGCGTGTACGAACTGACGGGAATCGGGCCCGGCCAGGCGGGCGACGGCACGCATCTCACCCTGGAGGGGCTGCGACGCTTCCGGCTCGGTGAGCGGTACCAGACCGGGGGCACGCCGGTGGCCGAACTCCCGCACCATGAACTGCCGGACCGGACGACCCCGCGGAAACGGCTCCTCGAACAGATCCGCACCCTCTACTACGACGACACCCTCACCGCGCCCCTCCCGCTCGGCGAACTCGACGCCCGCGCCCTGCCCTACGGGACGTTCACGCCCGTCTGGACCGACGCCATGCTCACGGCGCTCCTGGGGGCCGACGCGACGCCCGAGGTCAGGGCCGCCGCCGGAAGCAGGCCGCACAGCGGCCACCTCGGCGGGCCGGAGGCGGTGCGGCTCCTCGGGGAGGACGCCGCCGGCACGTACTGGCGCTGCTCCGCGGGCTCGCGCTACGAACCGGACGCCTCCCGGCACTTCTTCCTCCCGAGCGGCTGGACCGACCCCTTCGGCAACACCACCCACCTTGAACACGACCCGTTCGGACTCTCCCTGCGGGCGAGCACCGACCCCGTGGGCAACCGCACGGAAGTGCTCGACTTCGACTACCGGGTCATGGCGCCGCGCCGTATCCGCGACCTCAACGGCAACCACTCCGAAGTCCGCTTCGACGCCCTCGGCCTGCCCGCCGCCACCGCCCTCACCGGCAAGAACGGCGAAGGTGACCGTCTCACCGGCCTCGACCCGGCCGCGCTGAACCCCGAACTCCCCGCGCTCACCGCCTTCTTCGTCACCGACGACTACGATCCCGCGACCGCGCGGACGCTGCTCCTCGGCGCCACCAGCCGGTACCTCCCGCACTTCGGGGAGGAGTCGGTCGACGGCGAGACCGTGTGGGCCCGGCACCCCCCGTGCACCGCCGTGCTGGTCCGTGAGCGGCACGCGTCCGAGCCGGGCGAGAGCCCGCTGCGGGCCACCTTCGCGTACGCCGACGGCAGCGGGAACATCCTGGTGAGCAAGGTCGAGGCGGAACCGGAGCGGGCAGGCGGGCCCCGGCGCTGGATCGCCGACGGCAAGACGGTCCTCAACAACAAGGGAAACCCCGTCAAGCGGTACGAGCCCTACTTCAGCCCCCCTGAGACGGGGCACCGCTTCGAGGAGCCGGGGGAGCACGGCGTCACCCCGCTGTTCTTCTACGACGCGGTCGGCCGGCTCGTCCGCACCGACGCGCCCGACGGCACCCACCAGCGCGTCGACTTCTCGCCCTGGCACGTCACCGATCACGACCCGAACGACACCGTCCTCGAACCGGGCAACGCCTGGTACGCGCGGATGAGCACCTCGGCCGTGCCCGCCGAACGGCGTGCGGCGGGGCAGGCCGCCGCCCACGCCGGCACCCCCCTGCTCACGCTGCTCGACAGCCTCGGACACTCCGTGGTGACCGTCGCGCACAACAGGGTCGCGGGCGTCGACGAGAAGCACGTCACCTTCACCCGGCTCGATGTGGCGGGCAGACCGCTCTGGACCCAGGACCCGCGCGGTATCCGGGTGGAGCAGCACGCCGTCCCGCCGCTGCCGCCCGGCTCCTGTCCGTTCGACGACCCGCGGAACCTGTCCCCGTACGGCTTCGCCCCCTCCTACGACATCGCCGGACGGGCGCTGTTCGCGCACAGCCCGGACTCCGGGGACCGCCGGACGCTCCTGGACGCGGCGGACCAGCCCCTGTTCAGCTGGTCCGGGCGCGGATTCCGTACCCGCACGACCTACGACACCCTGCGCAGACCGGTCGGCCTGTACGTGCGCGCGACCGGCGACACGACCGTCGCCGGGACACCGCGCGACCCGGCGTCACCACCGGCCCCGGAGACGCTGGTCGAGTACCGGGTGTACGGCGAGACGCATCCCGACCCGGAGGCGAATCTGCGCGGCCGGGTGCACCGGATCTACGACGGTGCCGGGGTGACGACGGACGACCGCTACGACTTCAAGGGCAATCTCCTGACCACCGGCCGCCGCTTCGCCCTCGATCACACGGGCCCGCCGGACTGGTCCGCCCTGGACGCGTCGACCGACCCCGGGGAGATCGAGGCCGCCGCCGAGCCCCTGCTCGAACCGGGCCCGCCGTCGACGACGAGGACGGAGTACGACGCGCTGAACCGCCCCGTCGCGGTCACCACCCCCGACGGGAGCGTCTCGCGGCAGTCCTTCAACGAGGCGGGCCTGCTCCGGCGGGTGGAGGTGCGCAGGAGGGGCGAGGCGACCGCCACCGCCTTCGTCACCGACATCGACTACGACGCCCGGGGCCGGCGGACCCGGGTCGCCTACGGGAACGGCGCCCGCACCGCCTGCACCTACGACCCGCTCACCTTCCGGCTCACCGGGCTGCGCACCACCCGGCCGGCCGACCCCGACACCACGGCGTCGGCGCTCTTCGCCAACGCCTCGGTCGTCCAGGACCTGCGCCACACCTACGACCCCGTCGGCAACATCGTCCGCGTCGAGGACGCCGCGCTCGCCACCACCGCAGGGCCCGGCTCCGTCTGCGACCAGGTCCACGACGCCCTCTACCGGCTCGTCGCGGCGAGCGGCCGCGAGCACGCGGGCCAGACCGGTTTCCTGCTCTCCCCGGCCGACGGCAGCCGCCGGGACTACCCCTTCGCCGGAGCCCGTGTCCACGCCAACGACCTCCAGGGGCTGCGCGGTTACGTCGAGCGCTACCGCTACGACGCGGTCGGCAACCTGATGCACCTGGCCCACCACGAAGGTACCGACGCCGACGCGCCGGGCCCCACCCTGTGGCGGCGCCACCACCAGTACGCCCTCGACAGCAACCGGCTGCTCGCCACCAGCCTCCCCGGTGAGGCCGGCACCCTCCCGGACTACGCGGCGGAGGGCGGCTACGGCGCGGCCTACGCCCACGACGCGCACGGAAACATCACGCGCCTGCCCCATCTGCCGCTCATGCGGTGGGACCACTGGGACCAACTGGCCGCCACCGCACGGCAGGTCGTGAACGAGGGCGCCCCCGAGACGACCCACTACCTGTACGACTCCAGCGGTCAACGGGTCCGCAAGGTGACCGTGACGGCGGCGGGAGCACGCAAGAACGAGCGCCGGTACCTGGGGGGCTTCGAGCTCTACCGCGAGTACGGCGCCGGCGGGACCGTCCTCGAACGCGAGACCCTCCAGGTGAACGACGCGGGGACCCGCCTCGCCGTCGTCGAGACGGCCACCCTCCCGGCCGTACGACCGCCCGCGATCCGCTACCAGTTCGCCAACCATCTCGAATCGGTCTGTGTCGAACTCGACGAGACCGGCGCGCTGGTGGGCTACGAGGAGTACCACCCCTACGGCACGACCGCTTTCCAGGCCGGCCGCACCGCCGCCGAGACCGGGCTCAAGCGGTACCGCCACACCGGTAAGGAGCGCGACGACGAGACGGGCCTCAGCTACTTCGGAGCCCGCTACTACGCGCCGTGGCTCGGCCGTTGGACGAGCTGCGACCCGGCGGGTCTGGCCGACGGCCCGTGCCGCTACGCGTACGCCCGGTGCGGGCCGGTGCGTTTCCGTGATCCGGACGGCCGGCTCGTCGAGGAGGGAGGGAAGTTCACCGCCGCCGTCGCGGCGGCCGAGAAGGCACTGCGGGCGGCCGGCCAGGCGGTGCGGACAGGTGTGCCCGCGGTCCGGGCCGCCCCGCCCCCGCTCAAGGCGACGGTGGTCATCGTCCTGGCCGTCCTCGCCGTGGGCGTCGGCCTCAGCGCGCTGGCCGACCCCGCTCCGACCCTGCCCGGCACTCCGGCACCGGCGGGCCGGGTGACGCCGCCGGGAGCACCGCCCCCGGCCTCCCCTCCGGCCTCCCGGACGACCGTGGTCCCGCCGCCGCGGCAGGATCCCGATCCCGGGGTCGAGAAGGTCCAGGGCACCTGGATGGGCAAGACGTTCGTCCCGGCCGTACCGAAGAAGTCCGCGCCCGCGGAGCCGGCGACGGCGGCCGGTGGCGCGGGAAAGCCGCCGCGCAAAGCTCCCCCTCGCCCGTCGGACGACTGGCTGGGGGAGCGCGCCCGGGGAGAGAAGGAGAAGCGGGAGGCGGACAAGGCCATCCGGGAGACCTACCTCGACGCCGGCGGTGTCATCCGGGTCATCAAGGACCCGGTCCAGGAGCACCATGTCGCCACCGACAAGGACACCGAGTTCAAGCCTCAGTTCGTCGGGATCTTCGAGAAGGCGTCCGTACCGGGGCAGGACCCTCTCACTCTCCAGTCACGCGAGAACCGCATCGAGATCGAGGGGCACAAGGGGGCGCACGGGAGGGGCTACCACGAGGTCGTGATCGCCAGGCTCAGGAAGGCGGTCGAGGGCAAGGGCGACTACACGCAGGAGTACCGGGACGCCCTCACCGCCGAGTTGCAGAATCTCAAGAAGGACCTGGTGAAGATCGGCCATCCGCTCAACGACATCGTGACCCGGCGGAAGTGAGCGTGGGGCGGGGGGGGGGGGGCACGGGCCCGCCCCCCCCCCCCCCCCCCCCCCCGCGCACCCCCCCCCCCCCGG
>NZ_JBHXRM010000030.1:30751-104561 GCF_042716895.1 Streptomyces sp. NPDC058653
TAACTTTCTAACTATCCCCTGGTTTATTTGGGGCAATCGTCAAACCTAATTGGTCCCCGGGGGTTTGGGGGGGGGGGGGGGGGGGGGGTCCCCCGCCCCCCCCCCCGCCCCCCGTCCGGCCGTCAGGACACCCGCGACACCGTGTACTCCCAGACGAGCAGCAGGTCCACCACCGCGTCCGGGTCGAGTCCGCCGTCCTTGAGCAGCCGTGGGTCCAGTTCCGCGAGCGGCACCGTCACCAGCCAGTCCTCGTCGCGTTCGGCGACCGGCCCGCCCGCGCCGGTGAACCGGGCGCGCGGCTGGCCCTTCAGCTGCGGATCGGCGGAGAGGGCCGCCTCCGTGGCCACCCCGCCCGGGGAGGTCAGGGTGACGGTCGGATCGGCCCTACCCTCCTCGTGAAAGCAGTCCACGTACCTCTCGGTGCCGCCCGGGACGAGATCGGTGGAGAGCACCAGGGCCAGTTGGGGCTCCGCGAGCGTGATCGTGTCGTCGCCGAACAGCCGCGGGAAGAACCGCTTGGACGCGGTGAACCGCAGCGACGGGGCGGTTCCGCTCACGAACCGGTACCACTGGTCGCCGAACTCCCGGCGTGCGCTGAAGCCCCGCAGCAGACCCTTTCCGCCATGGGCGTGCAGCCAGCCGTTCAGGCCCTCCCGGAGCTCCAGCGTGGCCCGCCCGGCGAGTTCGACCCCGCCCTCCCGCGCCGTGTAGCGCAGATGCATCACGACATCGGCGATCGACTCGTAGTCGAACTGCCGGAACTCGTCCGGGAGGCTCAGCCTCCACTCACTGATGACACCCGCCCCTTCGAAGGGCAGGAAGCGCTCGTCCCGCAGATTCGTCTCGAACATCCCGTTGTCGTCCTGGCCCGTGCTGGTCACGATCGACTGGGCGGGACCCGCGTAGTCTCGGAACCTGGCGTCGGCAGCCTGCCGCGCGTAGCGGTTGCCGGGCAGCCGGGGGTCGGCGCGCACACTGCTCCGGGTCAGAGTGGCCGTCAGATTCACACTCGTGTACGGGCCGCCGACGCAGGGCACCGTGAAGCTCACCGTCTTGATCCGCCGCAGATAGTGGCCCGGCGCGTCGAGGTCGAACAGCGCCTCCGGCAGCGACACGTAGCAACTGCCGGTCTCCTTGAGCGACAGCAGGGCGTTCGCGTCGAGCTGGGCCAGTGAGACCGCCTTGGTCAGTTCGAACTCACGCGCGTTCGACTCCAGATAGGCGGCGTCCAGCCGGTTCAGGTCCGCCGCGAGCCGCTCACCCGCGAGCAGGCCCTTGCGCAGGGTGTCCCAGTGACCGAACCGTACGAGGGGCGAACCGTCGCCGCCCAGCTCGTGCCGCATCCCGCGCTCGGCCCGCTTGGCCGTCTCGTACGCGAGCTGGTAGGCCTGGAAGTAGGTGGTGGACAGCTGCCCCACCATCCAGTCGTACAGCTCCTGTCCGGTGTACTTGTCGTACAGGAACCGGTCGGCCTCCCGTGTGTGGGCCGTCTGGAGATCGTGGTTGGCCAGCTCCCGCCGGGCGATGTCGTGGCGCACGACCGCGGCCGCGATCTGGGCGTCGAGGTTGGCCATCTCCGAATCGGCCTGCCCCGCCTGGAACTCCCACTCCTCGGAGCGCCGCTGGTACCCGGCGAGCGTCGCGGCGAGCGAGGCCCCGGAGTTGAGGGTGCCGGCGATCTGCGACAGCGAGCCCGAGAGGCCCTTGAGCGCCTCGCCGAGGTTGGTGCCGCCCCAGGTCACACCGATCGTCGTCGGCGAGCCGACCTTGAACTCCGGCAGGAGCCGCATGACGCTCACCGTCATGTCGATCGCCGCCGCGACGAACTGATGGCCGATGGCCAGATGGCTGAGGACCTCGTGCACCTTCTCGCCGGAGTTCATCGCCTCGCGGGTGGTGAAGTACTCCCGCTTCCCGGCCGCCCCCGCGCGTGCCTCCCGCAGCCCTGCCACCGTCTGGGCCGCCTCGTCGACCTGTGCCGTCCGCACGTCCCGGACCGCGTCGAGCAGGGCCGTCTCGTGCGTGGCGCGCAGCCGGGCCAGGGCCTCCGTGTCGCGCTTCTCCAGCGCGGCGAGGAGCTGCGAACCGAAGGACTTCACCTCGGCGTTGTACTCACGGGCCTTCGCGATCATGGTGGCGAAGCGGTAGTGGGGGAGTGGGCCGCCGATGTCCTCCAGTACGGACTGGAGGTCGGCCCCGGACGCGGCGGCGCGGGACAGCAGGGACGGATCGATCGGGGCACCGAACAGCTCCAGCTCCCGCCGGGTACCGTCGATGTCCTGGCAGTGCCGGACCTTGAACAGCCGGTCCTCGACCGTGTCCCAGTAGCCGAGCAGCTGGTCGTTGGGCGGGATACGGAAGTAGTCCAGCCAGCCCAGACCGAGACCGGGCGAGATCGTCGGGGACGGCGGTTCCTCCCCGCCGGCCGGGATCAGATGCTCGGCGGCCGTCACCGGATCCGGTGCCCTCCCGTCCCGGGCCCGCAGTTCGGCGTAGCTCAGCGGCGCCGGCTCCTCCCGCGCGGAGACCGTCTCGGGGCGCGGTCCGAGCAACTCCGCCGCCAGGACGTACATCTGGGTCGCCTGGTTCACCGACTCCAGCGTTCCCTCGCGGAAGAGCTGGTCACCCCAGGCGATCAGATTGTCCAGATACCTCATCACCACCGCCTTCTGATACGCGGTGGTGCGGAACTTGGCGATCACGTGCGGCTCGAAGGGGTTGGCCAGCCACTCCTCGACCCGGCGCCGCTCCTCCACGTTCCCCGAGGCGAGCCGCTCCAGAATCTCCTCGATCCGGTCCCGCTGGTAGTGCTTCTGCAGATGGAAGGGCTTGGTGATCCAGTACCGGGCCGGCGACTCACCTCCGTCCCGGGTGGTCGGGTCGAAGATCTTGTGAAACCACCGCTGGGCCTCGGCGAACCGGAGATTGGCGCTCAGCCGCTGCGCCATCAGCAGCGGGACATGGAAGAACAGCTCCCAGTTGTAGTCGGCGTAGGTCCCCTCCGGCGTGAAGTCCACCTCCGCCTCGGAAGGGCGCTCCGGGGACACCTCGTCCTTGGGAGCGTACGAGCCGAAGTCGAACAGAGGCCACTTGTCGCCCGGTGCGAGCTGGACCGCCCGGTCGAACAGCGCGTCCGTGCCGGAGCGGTTGAGGATACTCACGAACAGGTCGACGTGCGGGTGGTACATGGGAGTGAAGAGATAGCGTGGTCGGCTGAGCCGGGTGTCCGGCGTGATCAGGTAGCTGCGCGCCCCGTCGGTGAAGGCGGCCGAGTCGTAGAGCCAGCTCCCCGGCGCGGAGAAGGCGACGGGCAGCTGGAGCCGGAAGGGCTGCGCACCCTGGGGGTTGTCGAGCAGCAGCACACTTCCCCGGAACTGTGTCACCTCGGGTACGTGGAACTTCTCCCGCCGGTCGGGGGGTGTCCCGGGGAGCCGGTACTGGACGAACTCGTTGTTGAGGCTGAGCGAGTCCTCGGGCGGGAAAAGGATCTGTCCCCGGGTCGCGGCCTCAGGGGTCTCCCACTCGACCCACCTGGTGGGATCGACGCTGACCGACCCGGCGCGCGGACTGAAGCGGAACGCGCCGGAGACCACGCCGGGGCGCGGGTCGGGGTTGACGTACTCCCGCAGGTTCAGCACGCTCCACACCGTCAACTCCCCGATCGCCGGGTTGAGTTGCGGATAGAAGCGGTAGCGGCCCGTACCCGCGAAGGGGTCCGCGTCCGCCTTCGCCTGATCCTCCTCGCTCAGGGGCAGCGCGTACTTGAAGGTGTCGATGGTCTGCTTGGTGATCCGCTTCGCCTGCCACGCCCCGTTCGCGTACTGGGTCCAGTTGAGCTGGATCTTCCAGTACGTCGGCGGGGTCTGGATCGGCGTGTTCTCGCTGGGCAGGTCTGTGATCGCCTTGGAGTCTCCCGACTTGACGAAGGTCGGCCACAGCAGATGCAGCCGGTTGTTCCAGACCACGGGGACGAGGGCCGGTGTGTCGATGTCGAGTTCGATCTTCTCCCAGGGCGTCCACACCGTCCGGTTCTTGATCCACCGGCGGTGGTGGAAGGTACGCGGGGCCGAATCGGTGCACGCGAAGAGATGCACGATCTCGGTGCCGGTGGAACGGTCGTGGTAGATCCCGCAGGGCTGGAGGCGGGAGACCGTGTCGAGCCGCTCGACGTAGTTGCGGAAGACCTCGTCGAGATTCTCGGCGATCACCTCCTTCTGCATCAGCTCGTTCTGCAGGCCGGTGAAGAACGGGGACGCGCCGGCCCGCAGGTCGGGCTGGACATAGTTCTCCGGGTACAGGAAGACCTTCTGGTTCGCCTCCCACAGTCGGTAGCGCTTCATCCACTCCCACTGCTCCCAGGTGGAGTCGCCCCCGGGGAGCACCGGCGCCTCCAGTCCGAGCAGCACCCGCTGGACGAAGAGCTGGACCGTGTTGATCGCCTGCGCCGTACGGGTCGTGAGCAGACAGCCGCTCATCTCGACATCGAGCAGGAAATGGTCGAACAGGTCGTTGGTGTCGGCCCACAGCGGGGTCCCGTCACCGCCGCGCGGTGTGTTTCCGAGCAGATACGCCACCAGCGCGGCCCGCTGACGCTCGCGCAGCGCGTCCTGTACGGGCAGGGCGGCGGTGAGCCAGTCCTCGGGCGAGAACCGTGACTTGGCCGCCATCATCGCCGACTGCACCATGTCCATCGGCAGGCGCGAGGGGATCCAGGCGGCGGCGCGGGCCGCCGAGACGCCGAGCCGGCGCAGCAGCGACACCGCCGCGGCCACCTTGCGCAGGCCCCGTTCGTCGGCGAGTTCCCCCGGCACGGTGATCTCCACCATGCCGGCGGCGCAGAGCACCGCGAGGTCTTCATGGTTCCAGCCGGTCCGCTCGCTCAGCACACCCAGCACCCGGTCCCCGGACGCCCCCGCGCCCCGGCCCGCCGCGAGCGCGGCACCGAGCGTGGGCGAGCCGCCCGGGACCGGGCCGCGCAGGGCCAGCAGATCGAGCAGTCGCAGGAACGGCCGGTACAGAGGTGAGGCGCCGGTGACCCGCTCGGGCGGCAGCGCCGTCAGATCCAGCCAGCCGGCGCCCGTGGCGTAACCGATCACCCACGGCAGTTCCTTGCCCGTGACCCGCAGCCGCGACAGGGCCAGCGCGACCCGGTGGAGCAGCGACAGCGCGGTGAACTGGACGGGGAACCCCTGACGGGTGAGCGGCACCGCCTGGTCGCTGCCGACGAACGCGGGCGCCAGGAAGTCCAGTACGAGCGGTCCCGTCACCGACAGGGCCCGGAGCCATCCGCCGAGGAGGGCGTCGGCGGCGGCCGCGTCGACGCCGACCGCCTGCCCGAGCTGGAGCTTCACGGTCGTCTCGCCGAGCCTGCGCCGCAGCTCCGGCACGAGCACCGACAGGACGAGATGGAACCGGTCGGCGGCGGCCAGCGGCTGGTCGAACAGGGCGTCGGCCCGCGCCTGGTCCAGGAACCGGTTCTCCTCCTCCGGGGGTTGTTCGGCGGGTACGCGCTGGAGAAGGCTCACCGCCCTGAGGAAGTCCCCGTCCTCCGAGGCGGCGAGCAGCGCGTCGATCTCCTCCTGGACGAGCTGGCCGTGCGAGCAGAGCGCGCCCGCCGACGGATCGTGGAAGACCTTGCCCACGAGTTGGGGAGGCATCACCAGATCGGCCGGCAGGGCGCTCAGGGGGGTCGTGTACACGGGGATCCGATAGGCGTTCATCTGGGTGAGCACGAACTGGCGTGGCCCGGAGAACAGCTTCCGCACGGCGATGCCCCACAGCTCGCCGGAGCCCAGCGCGTACATCCGCTCCCTCTGGCCGAGCGTCATGGGACCGGTGAAGCGGAGCATGCCCTGCCCGTCGGGACCGGGCTCGAAACGGAGGGGGAGATCCGCCGGATACGGGCGGGCGCCGACGTCGTTGGCGATCGGGGCGGAGTAGACGGCGGTGCCGAGGAGGGTGTCGACCGCCTGCTCCACCCGGGCCGCGTCCCAGCCGAGCAGCGCCAGCTGCCTGCCCGTCAGCCCGCCTTTGTCGTCGGTGGTCCGGGCGGTCTGCTCGTACACGGCCCGCACCGCCGAGCGCAGGCCGGTGAGCACCGAGCCGAGGGTGGCGTCGGAGGGGACGGCCGTGCCCTCGGGCCCGGTCGTCGCGGTCAGTACGGCGTCGGCTTCGGCGACGGTGAGGCCGGCGGCCAGGATCGACTCCACCTCGTCGGCGAAGCGGACCGTGTCGGCGAGCGACGCGCGCACGGACGCGCCGGAGTCGCCGGCGCGCGGTGCTTCGCCGATCGGGCGGCCGTCCGCCAGTGGTGTCCCGCGCCGTCCCGGGTCCTCGTCAGGTACGGGCCGCAGCCGCAGGGGCCGGCCGGCGGGCAGTTCGGTCTCCCCGTCGTGGGCGGCGCTCCCGGCCGGTCCGCCGTGGGGGAGCGGGCCACGGCCCCGGAGTTCGAAGAGCCGCAGAAGATCCGCGACGGGCAGCCGGACGGCGCGCGCCAGCGTCACCGTCCGCAGCAGGGCGGAGAGGTTCGCCAGCGTCAGCCGGCTGTCCGCGACCACGGCGAGGGGCCCGTCGACGAGCAGGGCCAGCTCGCTGTCGGTCACCTCCAGGACCCCGAGCAGGGCGGCCGACACGGGCCAGGAGCGCAGGTCTCCCGCGCCCGCGATCTCCGTACGCTCCGCGTTGAGCGCGAAGGGGTTCGGGTCGCCCGGCATGGCGGCGATCACCGTGTCGTCGAGGAACAGCCGGTCGTACAGCGGGAGTTCGTCGCCCGTCCGGTACAGATGGGTGTCCACCACCCCGTACAGACACAGGACCCGGTCCACCGGCAGTCCGAACCGCTCGGCGAGGCGGCGCACCGCGACCAGACAGGCCAGGGTCGTGGAGGTCAGCTCTCCCGGCGTACAGGTGGCGATGGCCGCGTCGAGCCGGTGGGCGGGCCAGCCGAGCAGCGACCGCAGGCGCTCGAAGCGGTGCAGCCGTTCGAGGATCTCCGTACTGAGGCCGGTGATCCGCAGCAGACGGGTGTCGCACGGGTGGTCCGGATCGACCGGTTCGATCGCCACGCTCCCCGCCGGGTCGATGAAACGGGTGTCGAGGACCGATTCGAGCTCCGCGTAGTCCAGCCGGGCGGTGTCGAGCATCGCCCGCACCGTAGAGACGGAGTCCAGGAGCCGGTCCGGTGGCAGGTCCGCGGGTTTGCCGTAGAGGGAGGCCAGGGTGTGGACCGTCGCCGGGGTCTCGCCGGTGATGATCCGCATCGCGTCCAGGGTCGTGCCCAGCGTCTCCGCGACCACGTCGTCGGAGTCCGCCATGGCGGGGCGCAGTGTGGCCATCAGCTCCTCGCGCCGCACACCGAGCAGCCCGAGATGGGTCCTGGCCCGGTCCGACCAGAGGTCGTACGGCAGCGTCCACGGGTAGACGGCGGCGCCGAGCCGGTTGTACGCCGTGTGGTTGGTCCACTGCGGCTGGACCCGCAGATGGGCGGCGTCGCCGCTGCTCTGCCGCAGAGGGGCCTCCGTGGCGGGATCCCACGCCACGGCGCTCTCCAGCACCTCGTTCACAAGATCGATGTACGGCAGCTTGAGGTCGGTGTTGTCGCAACTGAGCTTCAGATGCCAGAGATCGGGGCGCCTGGCGTGGAGGGCGTCCGCCATGGGGCTCTCGCCCAGCTCACCGAAGGGGCCCGAGGAGGCCGCTCGCTTCAGGAAGTACAGCAGGTCCACGAGATAGGCGGGCTGGCTGTAGAGGGTGCGGCACTCCCTGCACGCGCAGCTGTCGGCGGACCCGAACAGCTCCACCCAGTCCGGGATCAGCGAGGTCTGCGGTTCGAGAGCGGGCAGCCACGGCACGTCGAACTGTCCGGCGGTTCGCAGGTCCGCCACCAGGTTGACGGCGGCGGCGTGGACGCGCAGCGCCCGCCCGTGGATCGCGTGCGCCTCCTGCTCGTCGAGGTGTTCCGCCATCCGCTCGGTGAAGGTCTCCCTGGCCAGCCCGGCGATGGCTGCCGACGAGGCGAAGCCCCGGTCCCGCAGCGCCCGTACGGCGTCGAAGCGCGGGGCCACCCGGTAGACGCGCTGGATGGCCGCCAGCTCCGGCCGAGCCAGTGCGTCCGGGACGGCGCGGGCGTCGACCGGGGTGCCGATCAGGTCGAAGTCCGGGTTCTCGGCGAGGAACCGGGCGGCGGGAGCGGTGTCCGGCCCCGGAGCGGTGGCGAGTCGATGGGCGATGTACGGGGTGGGATGGCTCCGTTCGACCCGGGCGCGCAGTTCCGCCGCGTACGCGGACGGGGACCTGGACAGGGCAGAGGACGACGGGGACGGGGACGAGGACCTCGGAGCGGAGGGCGAGGACGACCGGGCGGATTCCGGAGGCGGGCCGCCCGCCTCCGCCACGATCCCCTCCCACTGCCCGTCCAGGCGTACCAGATCCCGGGGGTGGTGCAGCTCTCCGCTGTCGAAACGCTCCAGGAGCGCGCCCACCAACTCGGGGTGACCGTCCGTCACGCGGCTGAGTTCGAGGGCAAGCCGCAGGCGTTCGGCCTCGGCCGGCGGCGCGCCGGCGTCGGCCGGGGCCCGTCGGGCGATGCCGTCGGGCCCCGCGTGGTCGAGATGGGCGGAGAACAGCCGCAGCCGTACCTCCGGGTCCGTGATCGTCATCGTGAACAGACGGGCCAGGGCGGGCGCCGGTGTCCCGCCCGTACCGTCCCCGGGGCTGAGCTGACGCGCGCGCACGGCGGCCACCAGACCGTCCGCGCCCTCCGCCGATCCGATGAGCCCGGCCTCCGCGGCGGTGACGAGCGCGGCCCGGACCGTGTCGGCGGGCAGCAGGGCGAGATCACCGGGATCGGACGGCAGGCCGCGCCGCAGCGCGCCGTAGAACAGTTCCGGCGACTCGCCCGTGGCGGCGGCGAGACGGGCCGCCGTCGAGAGATGGCCGATGTGCTCCGGGGAACGGCCGGTCGCGTGGGCGAGGAGCCCCACGTCGTCGGTGCTGAGCCCGGCCGGGTCGGCCCCGTCGAGCCGGGGTGTCACCGCCGCGAGGAGGCGGGCGTACTCGCTGCGGGGATCGGCGGGCAGGGCGACATCGACGACCTCCCGGGGGCCGGGAGCCGGACGGATCACCTCGGCGGTCCTGCCGTCGGGCGCCGTCACCCGCGCGACCAGACCGGCCGGGCCGTCGGGCGGCCGGTACTCCAGCCGGTAGCGGCCGTCGTTGCCCGTCCGTGTCTCACCGAGCCCGCTGGTGGAGCGGAGCCGCCACGAGGCGAGGGCGACCCGGGTGCCGGCGGGCGCCGGGCGCCCTTCGTCGGTGACGGTGCCGGTGACGACGTGAGGCGCCGGCGGTGGTTCGGCGTCGGGGCGGTGGACGGTGGCGTCGGTCATGACGCACTCCTCTTCGGCTGTTCGTGGTCGGTCGGGTCGGGGTGTCGGAAGTGCGTGCCGGGCCGGGTCGTGACGGTCCCGGGGGCTGCCCGTCGTCGGGTGGGTGGGTGCATGGGGCGGTGGGTCACATCCGCAGCAGGAACAACTCGCTGGTGGAGGTGAGCTGGTGGTATCCGCCGGCGCGGGTGGCCGGGCCGGTGCGCTCCGCCCCGCCCGCGACGAGCACCCGGCCGTCGGCGAGGAGCGTCGCGGCGAAGTCGACACGCCCCACCGCCATTCCCCGCTCCCGGGTCCAGGCCCCGACGCCCGGGTGGTAGCGCGCGGCAGCGCGCAGACCCGCCTCGCCAAGGGCGCCGTTGGTGCCGCCGACGACCATCACCTCCCCGGTCGGGAGCAGTACGGCATGGTGCATCGCCGTGCCGAACGGCATGTCGGCCGTCCGGCTCCACACACCTGCGACGGGGTCGAAGCGTTCGGCGGTGGCCCGGCTGTACGGGTCGGGGCGTCCCTGGACCCCGCCGTCCGGGTCACCGCCCCCGGTGGCGAGGACCGTGCCGTCGGTCAGCGCGGTGAGCCGGTGTCCCGTACGGGGAGTGGTGAGAGCACCCGTGGAGGTCCAGCGGCCGGTCGCGGGGGAGTACCGCTCGCAGCCGGCGAGGCCGGCGCCACCCGGCCAGCCGCGGCCCGTCACCACCCAGCCGCCCGCCACCAGCACACCGCCGTCGGGCAGCGGCACGGCGGGGTGGAAGGAGCGGGCGTCGTCCATCGGCCCGGTCGGCGTCCAGGCACCGCTCTCCGGATCGAAGATCTCGGCCGAGAGGAGGGCGCGTTCACTGTCCGACGAGCGAGCCGCGCTGCCGCCGGCGACGAGCACCCGGCCGTCCGGCAGCGGCGTCGCGGAGTGCCCGTACCGTCCCCCGTGCATCGGACCGGTCTGCGACCAGCTCCGCTCCACCGGGTCGTACACCACCGCCGTGTCCAGCGCGGGGACCGGGAAGCCCGACGAGCCGTACCCGCCCGCGACCAGGACGCGTCCGTCGGCGAGCGCGGTGGTCGAGTGCATTCTGCGCGGCTCCGGGAGCGGCGTGGCCGTCCGCCAGACCCCGGCACGCGGGTCGTAGAGCGCGGCGCCGTCCTGCGCGGTGAGCCGGCCGTCCCCGCCGCCCGCGATCATGACGCTTCCTTCCCTGAGCAGTACGGCTCCGCTCTGGGCGCCGAACAGGTTGCGCTCCCAGGGCAGTTCGCCGGTCGGCGCCCAGCTCCCCCCGCTCATGGCGTGAACACCTCCGCCCTCGCGGCCGGTACGTCCTCGCCCGGTCGGGGAGCCGGGGCGCCTGTCCGCGAGACACCCCCGATGGCGAGCACCCGTCCGTCGAGCAGCACCGTCGCGCCGAACGCCCAGCGGCCGGTGGCCATGGGGCCCGCCGGCCGCCAGTGGCGCGTCCCGGGGCTCCATCGCAGTGTGCTCGCGAACCCCACGTCCAGGCAGGAGTTCTCCGTCCCTCCGCAGACCACCACCTCACCAGTGCCCAGCGGCAGCGCGCGGTGGTAGCCGCGCCCCCACGGCAGCGACGGCCCGTCGCGCCACTGCCCGGCGGCGACGTCGTAGATCTCCGTGCCCGCCAGGCTGAACGGGTGAAAGCGGGCGTCGTCCGCCCTGTCGGTGTGGGCGCCGCCGACCGCGAGAACGGAACCGTCGGGGAGGGGCACCGCCTGGTGGGTGGCGCGGGCGGCGCGCATTGAACCTGTCGGCGACCAGGTCCCCGTGTCCGGGTCGTACAGCTCGCACAGCCCGAGCGCCGGGCTCGCGCCGTGCTGTCCGGTGGCGGTCAGGCCGCCCACCGCGAGGACGCGGCCGTCGGGCAGCAGGACCGTCAGATGGTGCCAGCGGGGCAGGGCCATCGCGCCGGTCGGCTCCCAGACCTCCCGCTCCGGGTCGAACACCTCGGCCGTGGCGAGCGTGCCCATGCCACGGGGCGGACGCGGGCGCTGACCGCCCGTCACGAGCACGCGCCCGTCCGCGAGCACCGTCGCCGCGTGACCCTGACGGGTCTCTCCCATGGGCGCCGTCGCCGTCCACGCCTCGCCGACCGGGTCGAACAACTCCGCGTGGTCCACCGCCGGCTGCGGAAAGGCCTGCGGCCCGGGGATACCCCCGGCGGCGAGCGCGCGGCCGTCGCACAGCGCGGTGAGGGAGTGCATGCGCCGGTCCTGGAGCAGCGGGGCGGTCGATGTCCAGGTGTTCCCGACCGGGTTGTAGAGGCTGGAGGTGTCCAGCGAGAGCAGCAGCCGCCCCGCGCCGCCCGCGGCGAGCGCCCGGCCGTCCCGCAGCGTGACCGGTCCCTCGTACTGTCCGTGCCGGTAGACGAGCGGTACGGACAGCTCCCCGGCGTCCGTCCAGGCGCCCCGGACCTCCGGCGGGGCCTCCATCGGCGCACCCGCCCTCGATCCCGTGCCGGCTCCCGCCCCAGCGTTCGCTCCCGGCACAGCGCCCGCTCCCGGCCCGGCGCCCGCTCCGCCCGCCAGTAGGTCGCGCACTCCCACTCCTCCCCTCCTCTCGAACCGTGCGCCGGTGGGGCGTGCGGTCAGGGCGTGTAGATCTCGGTGGTGGCGGTGACCCGGTCCTCGCCCAGGACCGGCGCCGCCGCCCCGGAGTGGGTGAGACCGCCGAGGACCAGGACACGGCTGCCGCCGAGAGCGATCGCGGCCGGGGCCCAACGGCCCTCGACCATGGGGATCTCGGCGGACCAGGCCCGCGCGTCGGGGTCGTAGCGGACGGCGTTCTGATATCCGACGGCGAGCGACGAGTCGTCCGTGCCGCCGAGGACGAGCACGGCGCCCGATTCCAGGAGAAGGGCGCGGTGATGACTGCGGCCCCAGGGCATGTCCGCGTCCGCGGTCCATCTCCCGGAGTCCGGGTCGTACCGTTCGGTGGTCCACTGGCTGTACGGGTCGTACAGCCAGTCCGTCTCCCGGAACCCCTTCATGTCCCCTCCCGTGACCAGCACGTCGTCATCGAGGAGGAGCGTGGCCTGGTGCCCCTTGCGGGCCGAGGCGAGCGTGCCGGTCGGTGCCCAGGTGGAGTCGTCGGGGTTGAACAGCTCGCAGTGGCCGAGCGCCGCGTAGCTCCCGCGGCCGACCGCGAGGGCCCCGCCCACCAGCAGCACCCGCCCGTCCCTCAGCCGGAGCGCCGGGTGGCCGAAGCGGGCGTCCGTCATCGGGGCCCGCACCGTGGTCCACCGCCTGCTGTCGGGGTCGTACAACTCCGCGGACCGCAGGGTGCGCAACGTGTGCGCGTCACGGCCCGTGCAGCCGCCCGCGACCAGGACCCGGCCGTCCTCCAGGGCCGTCGCCGAGTGGGAGAACCGGGGCTGGCTCAGCTCGCCCACGGGCGACCAGCCGCCGCTGCCGGGGTCGTACACCTCCGCCGACGCCAGGCCGGTCGTGGGAACTCCGGGCCCCTCCCCGAGACCGCCGACCGCCAGCACCTGGCCGGTCCCGAGCCGGGTCAGCGTGTGCAGGCGCCGGGCCTGCCCCAGCGGTCGCTTGGAGGTCCAGAGCCCGGTCGCCGGGGCGAACACCGCGCTCGCGTCGGTCGGCATCCGCCGACCGTCCTCACCACCGGCGAGCAGGACGTCGCCGTCACCGACCGGCGCCGCCGCGTCGGCCGGCTGCGCCCAGAAGCCCGCGTACGGCATCCCGGGCGCCGGGCGCCAGCTCCCCGGGGGAGCCGCCGTGGCGGCACGCGCCGGCCCGGGCCGGGGGCCGCGCCCGCTCGGCGGGTACGTCACGATGCCCCCGTCGGGGGGCGGGGCGGTGCTTCGCTCGGTTCCCACACGGTGCCGGACCTCATTTCGTCGGCCCGTTACTCCCCAGCCGCCCGGCCGCGGACACGCCACATCACTCGTATGGAGTAGGGAGAAAGTGGCCCTCGTCTCGCCGTGGTAGAGGCCCGCCGTCCGGCTCCGGGCCGGGGGCCGGCGCCGGAGTCGCTTAAGCTCGCACCATGGCCGCTGAGAACTCCGCGACGTCCCGGCTCCCCGAGGGCGCGGGCGACGCGTTCCGGGTGGACTGCCCGGGGCGTGTCGTGCTCGACCATGTGACCAGCCGCTGGGGCGTGTTGATCCTCGCCTCGCTGCGCGAGCGGCCGCTGCGCTTCTACGAGGTACGGGACCGGGTCGGCGGGATCAGCGAGAAGATGCTCTCGCAGAACCTGCGGATCCTGGGCCGGGACGGGCTCGTCGCCCGCGAGGTGGAGCCCGCGCTGCCGCCCAAGGTCAGTTACTCCCTGACGCCCCTGGGGCAGGAGTTGGCGCATCCGCTCCAGAGCCTGATCGACTGGATCTCGGCCCGCACGCCCGCGATCGTGGAGGCGCAGCGCGCCCACGACACCGCTTCCTGAGCCGGGGCGGCACTCAGAGGTTCGCCGGAGCGGACGGCCTTCCGGGCTCGTCCGGCTCGGGGTCCAGGCCCAGCAGCCCGCACAGGACCGAGGGATCACGGCAGACCAGCAGCGCCCCCGCGAGCCGCAGGGCCAGGTCCGAATGGGCCACCTGATCCGGGGGCCGGGGCGCCCGATGTGCCGCCCGACCGGTCGCCGTCCGCCGTGTCTCGTTCGCCGCCATGGCCAACTCCCTTCCCGTCGTACGTTCCTGGCGCCCACGGCCTGGCGCCGTGCACCGCCGATCCTTCTCCCCGGCACTGGAGCGCCGGTCGAATCCGCCTCCAACGGGGCTCCTCCACCGACCCTTGAGCCGCTTTCGAGGCCGCCTCCCGATGCTCGGGGGGACCGGAGGTTCTCCTCAGCAGGCGGGAGCGGACAATGAGCACGCAGACACCCCGGACCGCGGTGGTCATCGGCACCGGCACCATCGCGCTCGGCTGGATCGCCCTGTTCGCCGCCCGGGACCTGCGGGTGCGGGTCAGCAGCACCCGCCCCGACGCGCCGGAGTACGTCGCCGGGGCGATCCCGCGATACGCGGCCACGCTGCCCGACGGGGCGGTGGACCCCGCGGCGCTCCTCGACCGGATCACTTTCGTGCCGGAGGTACGGGACGCGGTCGGCGACGCCGACGTCGTACAGGAGAACGCACCCGAGGACCTGCCGCTGAAACAGAAGCTGTTCGCGCGCGTGGCCGACGCGGCACCGTCCGGAGCGCTCCTGCTGTCGTCCACCTCCACTCTTCTGCCCGACCAACTGGGCGCCGAACTCGCCGAACCCGGCCGGGTCGTCATCGGCCACCCCTTCAACCCGCCGCACATCGTGCCGCTCGTCGAGGTCGTCGGCTCCCCTGGCTCCGACCCGGCCCTCGTGGCCCGGGCCGTCGACTTCTACCGAGGCCTCGGCAAGAGCCCCGTGGTGCTGCGCCGGGCACTGCCCGGGTTCGTCGCCAACCGCCTCCAGGCGGCGCTCCTGCGCGAAGCCGTCCACCTCGTCCGCGAAGGCGTGGTGACCGTGGACGAGCTGGACACGGTCGTCACCTCGTCCATCGGCCAGCGCTGGGCGGTCGTCGGGCCCTTCGAGGCCTTCCATCTGGGCGGCGGCCCCGGCGGACTGCGCCACTGGTTCGCGCATCTGGGCGCCGGACTCGAACGCGGCTGGGAGTCACTGGGCCGGCCCCCGGCCGACGAGGAGACCGTCGAGACGATCCTCGCCCAGGCCGAACGCGGCTTCGCCCGCCACCCGTACCCGGAACTGGCCGCCCGCCGCGACCGACGGCAGAACGCGGTCATCGCCGCCCTGCGCGCCGAGGGCCGGGCGTGAGCGAATCGCCGCGCACCCACCCGGCCGCCCCCGCCCCCGCCCAGGACGCCTTCCTCGCCTCTTGGGAGCAGTGGCGCGTCGCCCGTCTCACCCAACTGCGCGAGCCCTACGGCATCCTGTCGCCCGTCGGACTGCACTGGCTGGGCACCCAACCCCAGAGCCATCCGGGGGTGCCCGGGCTGTGGTGGGTGACGGCCGGCGGAGTCCGGGCGCGTGCCACCGCCGCCGAGGCACTGCGGGTCGACGGTGTCCTGGTCGACGGCGAGGTGCCCGTACGGTCCGAGGGGATCGTGCCCCCGCCCGGCGGCGCCGTCCAGGTGACCAGCGGCGAACTGCGCGTCGACGTACTCGCGTTCCCCGAGACCGGGGGACAGGAGACACGCTGGGCCCTGCGCCCCCGCTCCCCCCGCTCCCCGGCGCTGCGCCGCTTCCGTGACGTACCGGCCCTGCCGCCCCGTCCCGAATGGGTCACGCGCGCCGTCTTCGCCTCCTACCCGCAGCCCCGGCGCCAGGTGCTGGCCACCGCGCTGGACACCGTACGCAGGGAGTTCTCCATCCCGGGCCGGCTGCTCTTCCGGCTGGCGGGACGTGAACTGGCCCTGGAGCCCTACGGCGGCCGGGAGGACCTGCTGAACATCCCCTTCCGGGATCTGACGAGCGGCGCCACGACCTACGGCGCGGCCCGGGTGCTGTACGCCCGCAGGCCCGCGGGGGCGCTGCGCGACGGGCAGGAGGTCGTCCTGGACTTCAACCGCGCCATCAACCCGCCGTGCGCCTTCACCCCGTACGCCTCCTGCGCCCTGCCGCCCACGGGCAACACCCTGCCCATCGCCGTGGAGGCGGGCGAACTCACCCCTGTGCTCTGACCGTCACCGGCCCCCGGCCCGGACGCGGACGCCCCGGCCCACGGCCCGCACGGACACCGACCACGCACATGCGAGAAAGCGAGGACACCACCCATGCGCCCACGCCTGTCCAGGTCACCCGTCCCCGTCGCGGTCGCGGCCCTGATCGCGCTCACCGGCTGTTCGGGCGGCGCCGACGGCGGCGCCCGCCCGGGACAGCCCCGTGACGGCGGCACCCTCCGACTCGGTCTCGACCACGACCCGGTCTGTCTGGACCCGCAGCAGTCCGCGCTCGGGCAGAGTCTCGACATCGGACGCCAGGTGGTGGACTCCCTCACCGACCAGGACCCGCGCACCGGCAAGACCGTGCCCTGGCTCGCGACCTCCTGGAAGAGCGACGAACGGGCCACCCGCTTCACCTTCACCCTCCGCCCCGGGGTCACCTTCAGTGACGGCGAACCGCTCGACGCGAAGGCGCTCAAGGCGAACTTCGACGCCGTGCACCGGCTGGGCCCCGCCCTGTCGCGCGGAGCCGTCCATCTCTCCGGCTACCGGGAGACCCGGGTCGAAGGACCTCGTACGGCCACGGTCCTCTTCGCCACGCCCAACGCCCAGTTCCTGCGCGGGACATCGACCGTCTCCCTCGGACTGCTCTCCCCGCGTTCGCTGGCCCGCAGCCCGCGCGAGCGGTGCACGGGGGAGATCCGGGGCACCGGCCCCTTCACGCTCGACACCTACCGCGCCAACACCTCCGTCACGCTGAACCGACGCCCTGGATACGACTGGGGCTCTCCGCTGTGGGCCCGGCGGGGCGGCGCGTACCTGAAGAGCGTCGAGTACCGCGTTGTACCGGAGAACACCACCCGCTCCGGGAGCCTGTCCTCGGGCCAGCTCGACGTGGCGACGGCCGTCGCGCCCCAGGACACGGCACGGTTCGAGGGCGGCGGGTTCGCGCTGCTGCGCCGCACCGGTCCCGGCGTCCCGCTCGCTCTCCACGTCAACACCGCCCGCCCGGCGCTCGGCGACGTCCGGGTCCGGCGCGCGCTCCAGAAGGGAATCGACCGCGAGGCGATCGCCCTGGCCTTCCTCAGCTCTCCCCGACTTGCCGCGAGCGGCGTCCTGTCCTCGACCACACCCGACTACACCGACCTCGGCGCCCGTCTCGGCCATGACCCGGACGGCGCGAAACGTCTGCTCGACGCGGCCGGCTGGCGCCCCGGACCGGACGGTGTTCGCGTCAAGGAGGGCGAACAACTGCGTCTGGACGCCGTCTTCGTACGCCAGCAGAGCCTGGAACTGGTCCAGCAGCAGCTCAAGGAGATCGGTGTGCGGCTGGAGTTGCGGCCGCTCACCGTCTCCCGCTTCCCGCAGGTGCTCGGCTCCGGCGAGTACGACCTCAGTCTGCAGAGCGCCAACCGCGCCGACCCCGACGTGCTGACCACGGTCTTCACCGAGCAGAACCCCGTCCCCGACCGCGCCCTGCGCGCCGATCTGCGCCGGGCGTCGGCCTCCGCCGACGACGCCGAGCGCGAGCGGATCTTCGGCCGGGTCCAGACCCGGCTCGTCGAGGACGCCCACGTACTGCCTCTGAACGAGGTGGAGGTGACCGTCGCCCGCAGCGACCGGGTGCACGGCCTGGGGCTCGACGCCTCCAACCGGCTGCTGCTGCACGACACCTGGATCGGCTGATGCCGCGGTACGCCCTGCGCCGGACCGGACGGGTGCTGTTCGTGGTCTGGGCCTCCTACACGCTGACCTTCGTCGTCCTGTTCCTGCTCCCCGGGGACCCGGTGCAGACGATGCTCAGCGGCGCCTCCGGAAGCGGGAGCGCCGTGGACCCCGAACAGGCCGCCGGGCTACGGCACCAACTCGGCCTCGACCGGCCCGTCGCCGAGCAGTACGTGTCGCTGCTCACGCACGCGCTGCGCGGCGACCTCGGGGTGTCGATCCGCAGCGGCGCGCCGGTCACCACCACCCTCACCGACGCCCTGCCGGACACGCTGGCCGTCGCCGGACTCGCCCTTCCACTCAGCGTGCTCGTCGCGCTGCTCCTCGCCGTGGGTGGCGCCTGGCCCCGGTCGGCGGCGCTGCGGCGCGCCGCCACCGCACTGCCCTCCCTCGGCACCGCCGTCCCCAGCTTCTGGCTCGGGCTGCTGCTCATGCAGTGGGTGTCCTTCCGCTGGGGGCTGCTGCCCGCGACCGGCGGCGGGCGCTCGCCCGCCGAGACCCTGCTCCCCGCCCTCACCCTGGCCGTCCCCGTCGGCTGTGTGCTCGCCCAGATCCTCGGGCGGGGGCTGCGGTACGCGCTGGCGCAGCCGTACGCCGACGTCGCGCGGGCCCGGGGCGCGGGGCGGGCGAGGCTGCTGTTCGGGCACGCGCTGCGCACCGCTTCGGTGCCCGCCGTGGCGATGCTCGGTGTCGTGTGCGGACAGCTCCTCGCCGGCGCCGTACTCGTGGAGACGGTGTTCGCGCGCGACGGGGTGGGCCGCGTCGCGGTGGACGCGGTCACCCATCAGGATCTGCCCGTGGTGCAGGGCGTGGTGGCGCTGGCCGCCGCCGTCACCGCGCTCGCGAACCTCGCCGTGGACCTGGCGATCCCGCTGCTCGATCCCCGCACGGCGACGGAGGTCCCCCATGCGGGGTGACGCGCTCGACCGCATCCTCACCGGTCCCGCCGCAGTGGCCGACCGTATGCCCGAGGGGCCCGCCGGACCGGGCGGAACCGCCCCCGGGGCGCGCGGGGAGAGGGACGCGGAGCCCGCGCGGCGCCGGTTCGGGCCGTACCGGATCCTGCGCCGCCCCGGGCTCCTCCTCTGTGTGCTCGTCCTCACGGTCGCCCTCGCCTGGGCCCTCGCGCCCGGTCTCTTCACCGGGGCGGACCCCCTGCGGGCCGACCCGGCGCACCGGTTGCTGCCGCCCGGGGCCGGACACCCCTTCGGCACCGACCATCTGGGCCGCGACCTGTACGCCCGGGTGGTGCACGGCACCGGGCTCTCGCTGTCCGCCGCGCTCCTTGCCGTGGGGTTCAGCCTGCTGGTGGGCGGAGTGCTCGGCGCGGTCGCGGGCACGGCGGGGCGGGCCGTCGACACGGTGGTGATGCGGCTGGTGGACGTCCTGCTCGCGGTGCCGGGCCTGTTGCTGTCCCTCGCCGTGGTCTCGGCCCTCGGCTTCGGCACCGTCCAGGTGGCCGTCGCCGTCGGCGCGGGCGGCGTCGGGGGGATCGCCCGGGTCACCCGGGCCGAGGTGCTGCGCGTCGCGGCGGCCGACTACATGGACGCCGCCCGGCTGGCCGGCGTACCGGGCCCGCTGATCCTGCTGCGGCACGTCGTCCCGAACGCGGCCCCGCCGGTCCTGGTCCTGGCCGTCCTGGAGTGCGGCACCGCCGTCCTCGGCGTCGCGGCGCTCGGCTTCCTCGGCTTCGGCACTCCGCCGCCGGCCCCGGAGTGGGGCGCGCTGATCTCCGGCGGCCGTGACTATCTGACGGCGGCGTGGTGGCTCACCACACTGCCGGGGCTCGTACTCGTGGCGCTGGTGACCTCCCTGCAACGGGTGGGCCGTGCCCTGGAGCGGGAGGAACGGGAGCGGAGCTCATGACGTCTTCACAGCGGTATCCCTGCGAACCGGCGTCCGAAGCGGCGTCCGAGGCGGCGTCCGAAGCGGCGTCCGCGCCGTCCTGCGAACCTTCCTCCGAGCCGGCGCCCGAACCGCCGGGGACGGCGGTGTCCGACGTGGTCCCGCCGGCCCTCGAAGTGAGCGGGCTGCACGTGACGTACGGGAACCGGACGGTCCTTCAGGACGTCGCGCTGAGCGTCGCGCCGGGGGAGGTGTTCGCCGTGCTCGGGGAGTCCGGCTCGGGCAAGAGCACCCTGGCCCAGGCCGTGCTGGGGCTGCTGCCCGTCGGCGGCAGGGTGGCGTCGGGGCGTATCGCCGTGGCGGGCACCGAGGTCACCGGCCGCTCCCCGCGCGAACTGCGCGCCCTGCGCGGCGCCGTGGTCGCGCTCGTGCCCCAGGACCCCGCCGCCTCCTTCGACCCGCTGGTACGGGTGGGGGACCAGGTCGTGGAGAGTCTGCGCGCCCACGGTCTCGCCGGACGGCGCGCCGCGCGCGAACGGGCGGTGGACCTGCTCGCCGAGGCGGGCATCGACGATCCGGTGCGGGTGGCGCGGTCCTATCCGCACACCCTCTCCGGCGGACAGCGCCAACGGGCCCTGATCGCCGCGGCGTTCGCGGCCCGGCCCCGGCTGGTCGTCGCCGACGAGCCCACCAGCGCGCTCGACGCCACCGTACGGCGCCGGATCATGGACCGGTTCGCCGAGGTGGTGGCGGAGTGTGGCACCGCGCTGCTGCTGATCACGCACGACTTCGCCCTCGCCAGGGAGCGGGCCGACCGGGTGGCGGTGCTCTCCGGGGGCCGGGTCGTCGAGACCGGCCCGGCCGCGAGCGTGCTGGACGCTCCCGCCCACCACCTCACCCGCGGCCTCGTCACGGCGGCCCGGCCGGCGCGGCGGGCGGCGCGTACCGAGCCGGAGGGCGCGCCCGTCCTCGTTGCCGAGGACCTGGTGAAGGAGTACCGGTCCGGCCGGGGGCAGCCGCTGCGCGCGGTCGACGGGGTCGGATTCACCGTGCGGGAGGGCGAGTTCTTCGGACTGGTCGGCGAGTCCGGCTCAGGCAAGTCGACCACGGCCCGGCTGGTGACCGGTCTGACCCCGCCGACCTCGGGCAGGCTGGAGCACGCGCCGTCGCCGGTCCGCCCGCAACTCGTCCAGCAGAGCCCGTACGCGGCGTTCGACCCCCGCTGGAGCGTGCGCCGTCTCATCGAGGAGCCGCTGCGCGCCAGGGGCGACGGGGCCGCCCGCCGTCGCGAACGGGTGCGGGACCTGCTGGAGTTGACCGCGCTCGACAGCGACCTGCTGAACCGGCGCCCGGCCGAGCTCTCCGGCGGCCAGCGCCAGCGCGTCGCGCTCGCCCGTGCTCTGGCGCCGGGACCCCGGCTGCTGGTGTGCGACGAGCCGGTGTCGGCGCTGGACCCCCTCGCGCAGCGCCGCGTCGTCGAGCTACTGACCGGGCTGCGCGCCGAGTTGGGGCTCACCTGCCTGTTCATCTCCCACGAGCTGCACGTGGTGCGTCAGCTGTGCGACCGGGTGGCCGTCATGCGGGCCGGGCGGCTGGTGGAGTCGGGCTCGAGCGCCGACGTGCTGGAGACCCCTCGGCACCCGTACACCAGGGAACTCCTCGACGCGGAGGCCGTACGACCCACGACTCGCCGGGCGGGGTGATGTGCGTCACACCGCTACGGCGTCCCGATCGGAGGGCCTGCATGCCTACGTGGAGGGTTGGGGCTTACTTCCAGGTTGGGGCTTACTCGGAGAATGTTCCCCCTCTAGGCTCCGGAGCGTGAACGAGATCAGTGTGGAGATCTGGACCGACGTCGTCTGCCCGTGGTGCTTCATCGGGAAGCGCCGGTTCGAGAAGGCCCTCGCACAGTTCGAGGAACGGGACGCCGTGCGCGTGCGCTGGCGCAGCTTCGAACTGGACCCGGCCGCCCTGCGCGACACCGAGGAGACCATCCCCCAACGCATGCTCAGGCGCCAGGGCATCCCGCCGGAGCGGGCCGCCCAACTGCTCGCCGGGGTCAGCGAGCAGGCCGCGGCCGAGGGCCTGGAGTACCACCTGGACCGGGCCCGTCCCGTCAACACCTTCGACGCCCACCGGCTGGTCCACCACGCGGACACCGAAGGACTGGCCGAACGCTTCCAGGAACGGCTCATGCGCGCCTACACCGCCGAGGGCGCGTCGGTCGCCGACCACCCCACGCTGGTCGCGCTCGCCGAGGAGTCGGGCCTCGCCACCGGCCCGGTACGCGACGTGCTCGCCGGTGACGCGTACGCCGACGCCGTCAGGGCGGACGAGGACCGGGCCGCCCGCCTCGGCGTCTCCGGAGTGCCCTCCTTCGTCATCGCCGAGCAGTGGTCCGTCTCGGGCGCGCAGCCCGTCGAGGTCCTCGCCGGACTGCTGGACCGCGCCACCGTCCGTACCGCCTGACACGACGGGCGGTACCCCGGCACCTCCCCGATCGCCCGGGGTGCCGCCCGACGCGCCCGCCGCGACCAGGACCGCGGCTGCCCTCACGACCACCGTGGACCACGGCACGCGCCCCGCACGGCCGTCGGCCTCCCGTCCCCACCACGCCCCGAGAAGAGAGTCCCCCTCATGAGTACGCCCACGGCGCGCTCCGATTCCGCGAGCCCGGCCTCGGCCCTCCGCCCCGCCGATGAGCCCCGGCTCGGACTGGTTCTCACCGTCTGCTGTCTCGCCCAGTTCCTCGTCACCCTCAGCGTGGCGATCGTCAACGTCGCCCTGCCCAGCATCCAGAGCAGCCTGGGCTTCGACGCCAGCAGCCTCCAGTGGGTGGTCAACGCCTACACGGTGACCTTCGCGGGCTTCCTGCTGCTCGGCGGGCGGATCGCCGATCTCTTCGGCCGGCGCCGGATCTTCCTGGCCGGCGTCGCCCTCTTCACCCTCGCCAGCCTGGCCGGCGGACTGAGTCAGAACGCCGGCACCCTGGTCGTGGCCCGTGCCGTGCAGGGGCTGGCGGCCGCCGTGATCGCGCCCACCACACTGGCCGTGCTCGGCACGACCTTCAAGGACCCGCACCAGCGGCACAAGGCGTTCGGCGCCTGGGGCGCCGTGTCCGGCGCGGGTGGTGCGTTCGGCGCGCTCGCGGGCGGCGTACTCACCGACAGCCTGTCCTGGCGCTGGATCCTGTTCGTGAACATCCCGATCGGCCTGCTGCTCATCCTCGGTGTCCTGCGGGCCATCACGGAGCTGCGGCACGACGGGCAGGGCCGTCGGCTGGACGTGACCGGCGCGGTCACCGTCACCGTCGGCCTGCTCGCCCTGGTGCTCGGCATCGTGCAGAGCGGACCGCACGGCTGGGACTCGGCGCGGACGCTGGTGCCGTTGCTGGCCGGTCTTGCGCTGGTGGGCGTCTTCCTGCTGGTCGAGGGGAAGTTCGCCGCCCAGCCGCTGATGCCGCTCGGGATCTTCCGCTCCCGGTCCGTCACCGCCGCCAACATCGTCGCGATGACCAGCGGTGCCGCGCTGTTCAGCATGTTCTACTTCCTGACGCTCTTCCTCAGCCAGGTACGGGACTACAGCCCGCTGCGCACCGGCTTCGCGTATCTCCCGCTGGCCTTCGCCATCATGGTGGCCGCGCAGTTCTCGGCCGCCCTCGTCCGCCGGGTCGGTCCCCGCGCCACGCTGCTCGCGGGTATGGCCCTCACCGCCGGAGGGCTGCTGTGGCTCTCCCGGATCACCGAGGAGTCCACCTTCGCCGGCGGACTGCTGGGCCCCACGATCATCCTCGGCGCGGGCCAGGGCATCTCGATGTCCGCGTCCGCCATCGCCGGGGTCGCGGGTGTCGCTCCCGAACAGGCCGGTCTCGCCTCGGGGTTGCTCAACGCGACCCGGCAACTGGGCGGCGCGCTGGGCCTCGCGGTCCTCGCGGCGGTGGCCACGTCCCGTATCGACACCGTCGTCGGCGAGGGCGGCCGGCCCGCCGCCGAACTCGCCCGCCACGCCTACGCCTCGGGCTACGCGCTCGCCTTCGGGGTGGCGGCGGCCCTTGCCCTGGTCGGGCTGCTGGCCTCGTTCGCCGCGCCCGGCAGGCCGCCGGCGCCGAAGGGCCTCGCGGCCGAGTGAATTCCCGATTTCCCTGGTGCGGCCCGTCGGAAACACCGGCGGGCCGCTTTTCATATGGTTGACGGGAAAGGCGTGACGCCATTGTGACCTGTGCCACTTTTCGCCTGGCGTTAATATTCGGCTGCCTATCCTGGCTGCGCTTCGGGCGGAAGTCGGTCCGAATATGCTATCCGGCTTGATTCCGCCCATGCGTTTTCGTCCAGGGAGGAACCAATGGAGATACAGTTTATGGGTCAACTTTCGTTGCGCTGGAACGGCAGCGAGAAGATACCCTCGGCAGGCAAGCCGCGTACGGTGCTCGCGCTGCTCCTGCTCAACGAGAAGAGGCCGGTCACCACCGGTTCGCTGATCACCGAGCTGTGGGGGGAAGACCCCCCGCGCAGTGCCCTGACCACGCTTCAGACGTACATTCTCCAGCTTCGGAAATGCCTCGCGGCCATGAGCGGTCAAGGGCTGTCCCGCATTTCCAGAAACACGCTTGTCACCTGGCCGTGCGGTTACCTGTTGCGTGTTTCCGACGACGCGACATCCGATCTGTCCGAATTCCGTCGGTTGACGGACGTGGGCAGGTCGGCGGAGCGCGAGGGCGACATCATGACAGCGGTGAGCCATTTCCGTGAGGCGCTCGGGCTGTGGCGTGGACCGCTGTTCGCCGACATCGAGCACGGGCCGGTGCTGCGCGCGGAGGCCGTACGGCTGGAGGAGTGCAGACTCTCGCTGATCGAGCGCTGCGTCGAGGGAGACCTCATCCTCGGCCGGCACCGGGAGGCGGTCAGCGAGCTGTCCGCACTGATCGCCCAGTACCCCTACCACGAGGAACTCGCCGCCCAGTTGATGATCGCGCTGGTACGCAGCGGGAGACGGCAGGACGCGCTCGCCGTGTTCCGGAGTCTGCGCGAGCGGATGATCGAGGACCTGGGGCTCGAACCCGGCGGACGGCTGCACCGCCTTCAGTACGACGTCCTCAGCGGCGAGGTGGAGGAGAGCGGGCGCCGCTCCGGCACCCCGCACGCGACCCAGCTCAGAGGGGCCCAGGGCGCCGACTTCGCGGCCCTGACCTGAGCCACCACCCGGCCGGTTCGTCCGCCGAAGGAGTCGGGGGGACCGGAGCCGGGCCGGGCCGTTCCGGGCCGGGTCAGACGAGGCCGTGGAAGGCCCGGCCGTAATACACCATGGGTGAGCCCTCTTCGAGCCGTACCCCGCGCACCTCGGCGACCAGGATCGTGTGGTCGCCCGCCGGATGACGGTCCCGTACCGCGCACTCCAGCGTCACCAGCGCGCCGACGGCCACCGGAAGACCCCCCGGCGACGGCGCGAAGCCGCCCGCGGCGAACTTGTCGGCGCCCCTGGTCGCGAACAGCCCGGCCAGCGCGCGCTGTTCGTCCCGCAGCACGCTCACGGCCAACTCCGTACAGCCCAGGAACGCCTCGTGCGAGTCGGCGGCCGTGGACAGACAGACCAGGACGAGCGGCGGGTCCTGGGAGACCGAACAGAACGAACTCGCCGTGAATCCGCGGGGAGTTCCGTCGTCCTCCCGGGTGGTGACGATCACGACCCCCGCCGCGAACCGGGCCATGGCCGCACGGAACTCCACCGCCGTCACCCGGCCCACGGTCCCCGCTCCCGTCGGCTCCTTCACGGCAGCTCCACCACCTGTCCCGCGTAGTTCAGCCCGGCGCCGAACCCCATCAGCAGCGCCGTGCCGCCGGTGCCCACCGCCCCCGAGTCCAGCAGCGCCTCCAGCGCCAACGGCACAGATGCGGCAGAGGTGTTGCCCGCCCGCACCACGTCGCGCGCCACCACCGTGCGACCCGTCAGCCCCAGCCTTTCGGCCATCAGCCCGATCATTCTCAGATTGGCCTGGTGCGGCACGAACGCGTCCAGACCGTCCGCCGTCAGCCCCGCCTCCCGCAGCACCCGGCCCGCCGCCGGGGCCACCTCCTCCATCGCCCAGCGGAACACCCGGCGCCCGTCCATCCGCATCCACGGCCGGCCCGACTCCGGGTCCGCCGCGAACCGCGCCCAACTCCCGCTCATCCGCAGGGCGTCCGCGTACCGCCCGTCGGCGCCCCGCACCACCCGCGAGATACCGGGCCGCGCCGAGGGACCGACGACGACCGCGCCCGCCCCGTCCGCGAACAGCACCGAGACCGAGCGGTCCAGCGGATCCACGATGTCCGTCATCCGCTCGGCGCCCACCACCAGCACCTGCCGCGCGCTGCCCGCCACGACCGCGTCCGACGCGAGCGCCAAGGCGTGGCAGAACCCCGCGCAGGCCCCCGACACATCCACGGCCGCGGCGCCGCGCGCGCCGAGACCGTCGGCGACCAGCACGGCGAGCGGCGGTGTCTGCACGAGCCGCGACATGCTCGCGACCAGGACGAGATCCACCTCCGACGGGGCGGTCCCGGCCCGCGCCAGCGCCTTCTCCGCCGCCGCGTTCGCCATCATCGGCAGCGTCTCGTCCGGGGCCGCGAACCCCCGCTCCCGGATGCCGCTGCGGGACTCGATCCACTCCGGCGTGGAGTCGATCCCCACGCACAGCTCCTCGTTGCCCACCACGCGGCGCGGCCGGTAACCGCCCACCCCCAGAACCGCGCTGTACGTGGCGCGTGCCGCCACCCTGATGTTGCCGCTCACCCCTGCTCCCTCCGGTCCGCCGGGCCCCGGCGGGACCCCGGCCACAGCGTCGGCGCCGCGTCTTGAGCCCGGATCGAGCCGGGATCGAGCCACCGCGCGCAGGGTTGTCCGCATCACCCGGCCACGCGCCGGGGGAGCCCCCCGACCCGAGCCCACGAGAAAAGGACGGACCATGAGCGCCTTCACCCTCACCGAGTTCAAGAAGATCGTCGGGCTGAGTTACGAGAGCGAGGCCGCCGACGCACTCGACGCCGCCGCCCTGGACACCACGTTCACCGACCTCGGCTACGACTCGCTGACGGTCTACGAGTTCGTCACCCGCATCCAGGACGACTACGGGGTGACCGTGCCCGACGAGGACCTGGACGCGCTCGACACACCCGGCGCGCTCATCGCGTACGTGGACGGCCGGATCACACGGGCCCGTACCTAGCGCCCCGTACTACGCCCCGCCCCCGGGACGGGACGCCGGCCCGTGCGGCGGTCAGGTTCTCCATGGCCGTCTCGAAGACACGCGGGTCCTCGTCCGTGCCCGCCGTACGGGGCGGGAGGAGCCCGACGACGGCCGCCCGCCCCGCCCGGACCGCCGGGTGGCGCCGGGCCGGTGCGCCCAGGCTCCGGTCGGGCGACGCGTCCAACAGCAGCAGCTTCCGCTCCGGGGCCGCCGCCTCGGCGGCGAGCAGCGCGCGCAGGGCCGGCCAGTACAGCACCGGCAGCGCCACCTGGTCGCACCAGAAGTCGGGCCGTACGGCCTCGGCGGGGGTGACGGGACGGGCCGTACGCGACGAGTACACCGGCAGCCGGGGCGCGCGCCAGCGCGCCCGCTCCGGATCGAGCGCCGCCCGCAGGGCGTGCGCGGCCCCCGCCAGGGAGGGGCCGTGGAAGCCGACGTCCGAGCGCAGGGGCCGGACGGTCAGTCCCGCGGCGCCCGCTCGTTCCGCGGCGCGGGCCAACGGCTCCCGGGGGCCGCAGAGAACCGTCTGCCGGGGCCCGTTGACCGCGCCGACCGTCACCCCGCCCCCGAGGAAGGGACCGACGCCGGCGACGGAGGCGGCCACCGCCAGCATGCCGCCGGGCGGCGCCGTCCGCAGTGCCCGCCCCCGCGCCGCCATCAACCGCGCGGCTCCCGTCAGCGGCAGCACCCCGGCGAGGCAGGCCGCGGCCAGCTCACCGACACTGTGGCCGAGCAGGACCGCGGGCGCGCCGGGCACCCGCGCGGCGACGGCCCGACCCAGCGCGTACCCCACCGCGAAGAGCAACGGCTGCGCCGTCGCCGCCCCGTCGAGAGCCGGCCCCGTACCGGGGCGCAGCCACACCTCCCGTAACCTCTCCCCCTCTGCGCCGAGGAGCCCGAGGAACTCGTCGGCGGCCTCCGTGAATTCCGGTATCCGGCCATGGAGTCCCGCCGCCATCCGCTCCCGCTGGGCGCCCTGCCCAGGAAGCAGCAGGACCGTCCGCGGCACGGCGTCCGGGCCGCCACCGCCACCACCGCCGCCGTCTGTGCCGACCTCGACCGTGCTCCGCACCGCAGCCTCCGTCCGCCGGGGCCCCGGGGCTCGGTCCGTCGGGGCCACTGCTCCCGCGACGATCGCGGCCCTCGCTCGACCACCGGTCGATTCCCGCTCCAGAAGCACCCGGGCACGGCGGCACCGGGGCGCCACCGATCCTCAAGTCCCTTTCGAGCAGCGGCTCCCAGGATCGTCGGCAGGACCGTGTACGGCACTCCGTCGTCCGGAAGCCCGAGGGGGTTTGTGCAGTGAACCGACATGTCGCCATCACCGGCATCGGTGTGGTGGCCCCGGGAGGGGTCGGCAGAAAGGCGTTCTGGGAACTCCTGACCTCAGGCCGTACCGCCACCCGCGCCATCTCCTTCTTCGACGCCTCGCCGTTCCGCTCACGCATCGCGGCGGAGGTGGACTTCGACCCCGTCGCCCATGGACTGAGCCCGCGTGAGATCCGCAGGATGGACCGGGCCGCGCAGTTCGCGGTCGTCGCCGCCCGCGAGAGCCTCGCCGACAGCGGCCTCGCGTCGACCGAGCTCGACCCGCACCGGATCGGCGTCAGCATCGGCAGCGCCGTCGGCGGCACCACCTCGCTGGAGCGCGAGTACCTGGCCCTCAGCGACAGCGGACGCCAATGGGAACTCGACCTGTCCTATCTCTCCCCGCACCTCTACGACGCCTTCGTACCCAGCTCGCTGGCGCGCGAGGTGGCGGTCGACGCGGGCGCCGAGGGACCGGCCACCGTCATCTCCACCGGCTGCACCTCCGGCATCGACTCGCTCGGCCACGCCCGGGACCTCATCGCCGAGGGCAGCGCCGACGTGATGATCGCCGGCGGGGCCGACACCCCGATCTCCCCCATCGCCGTCGCCTGCTTCGACGCCATCAAGGCCACGTCGCCCAGCAACCACGACCCCGCGCACGCCTCACGGCCCTTCGACCGCGACCGCGACGGCTTCGTACTCGCCGAGGGCGCCGCCGTGCTGGTCCTGGAGGAGCTGGGGCACGCCCGCGCCCGTGGCGCCCACGTCTACGGCCTGCTGTCCGGCTACGCGACACGCTGCAACGCCTACCACATGACCGGACTGAAGCCCGACGGCCGGGAGATGGCCGAGGCGATCCGGCACGCACTCGACGAGAGCCGCACCGACCCCGCCACCGTCGACTACGTCAACGCCCACGGCTCGGGCACCAAACAGAACGACCGCCATGAGACGGCCGCCTTCAAGACCACGCTCGGCGAACACGCCTACCGGGTCCCCGTCAGCTCCATCAAGTCCATGATCGGGCACTCGCTGGGCGCCATCGGCTCGCTCGAGATCGCGGCCTGCGCACTGGCCATGGAGTACGGCGCCGTACCGCCGACCGCGAACCTGGACGTGCCCGACCCCGAGTGCGACCTGGACTACGTGCCGCACGAGGCCCGGGAGACCACCGTCGACACGGTGCTGAGCGTCGGCAGCGGATTCGGCGGTTTCCAGAGCGCGATGGTGCTCACGCGCGACCCCTGCGTGCGAGCGGGCGCGCCGGCCGGAGGCGGCCGATGACCGGGACCACGACGACACGTACGGCCTCCGGCACCGCCTCCCGCACCCGGGCCAGGGCCGTCTTCACCGGGATCGGCGTCGCCGCGCCCGGCGCCCTCGGTACCGAGGAGTGGTGGGCGGCCACCCTGCGGGGCGAGAGCGGCATCGGGCCCGTGACGGACTTCGACGCCTCGGGACACGGCGGGGTGCTGGTCGGCCGCGTCCCCGGCTTCGAGCCGGAGAAACTGCTCCCGGGCCGGCTGCTGCCGCAGACCGACCGGGTCACCCGGCTGGCGCTCGTCGCCGCCCAGGAGGCGCTGGCCGACGCGGGGGCCGATCCCGCCGACCTCCCCGAGTACGCGATGAGCGCCGTCACCTCCAACGCCACCGGCGGCTTCGAATTCACCCACCGGGAGATCCGCAAACTCTGGACCGAGGGACCGAAACGGGTCAGCGTCTACGAGTCCTTCGCCTGGTTCTACGCCGTCAACACCGGCCAGATCTCCATCCGGCACGGTATGCGCGGCGCGGGCGGCGTCCTGGTCAGCGACCAGGCCGGCGGTCTCGACGCACTCGGCCACGCCCGCCGTACGCTGCGCAAGGGCGGCTCGCTGGCGGTCGCCGGCGCGCTGGAGTCGGCCCTCGACCCCTGGGGGCTCGCGGCGCACCTCTCCTCCGGTGACCACAGCCGCTCCAGTGATCCCCGCACGGCCTTCCTGCCCTTCGACAGCCGGGCCTCGGGGGCCGTCCCCGGGGAGGGCGGCGCCCTGTTCATCCTGGAGGACGCCGCGCACGCCGGGGAGCGCGGAGCCCGGCAGGTCTACGGCGAACTCGCCGGGTACGCCGCCACGTTCGACCCGCCGCCCGGCTCCCCGCGCCCTCCCGGCCTGGAACGGGCCGCCCGGCTCGCCCTGGCCGACGCGGGCGCCGGCCCCGAGGACATCGACGTGGTCTTCCCCGACGCCGCCGGGACACCCGCCCGCGACGACGCGGAAGCGACCGCCCTGCGGAACCTGTTCGGGCCCTACGGCGTGCCCGTCAGCGTTCCCAAGACGCTCACCGGCCGGCTCTCCTCCGGCAGCCCCGCGCTCGACGTGGCAGCCGCCCTCCTCGCCGTACGGGACGGCGTGGTCCCCCCTGCGGCCAACCTGGACCGACCGGTGCCCGGACACCGGCTCGACCTGGTCAGAGACCTGCCCAGAGAGCTACGGGTGCGTACCGCCCTGGTACTCGCCCGGGGGCACGGCGGTTTCAACGCCGCCGTCGTCCTACGCGCGCCGCGCGACTGAGCGACGTGACACCCCCACCCGCGACCGCACCACCCTCCCCTCCCCACGACCCCAAGGACTCATCATGAGCACGATCACCCCCGACGACCTCAAGCGGATCCTCGCCGAATGCGCGGGGGAGGACGAGGACGTCGATCTCGACGGTTCGCTGGACACGTCGTTCGCCGACCTCGGTTACGACTCGCTCGCCCTCCTGGAGACGGCGGCGGCCCTCACCCAGCGCTTCGGCGTCGAACTGTCCGACGAGACCGTGAGCCGGCTGGAGACACCCCGGCACCTGCTCGACGAGGTGAACGGCGCGCGGCGGGCTCCCACCGCCGTACTGCGGCCCTAGGGTCCCTCGCCTGGATCGGGCCCCGGGTCCTGTCGTCCGGATCTCGCTGGGCGGGAACGTTGCCGGGCGGACAACGGTGAAGGGCCGGACGGAGACCACGAGGTCTCCGTCCGGCCCTTCGGCGTCGCCGTCACAGCAGCGTGTGATCCTGCGTCACCTGCCGTGAGAGCGTGCGCAGTTCACCGTTCTCCCGCACCAGTACGTCCCGTACGACACAGCTCGGCGCGATGACGGGCCGCGGCTGCCCCGGCCGGGTCACCACGACCAGGGCGTAGTACTCGGTGTGCACGCTGCCGTCCGGCTGCGGGCGCACGTCCAGCATGTTGAACCAGTGCCTGCGCTGCACCGGATCCTCGGCGAAACGCCGCTCGTTGAAACCGCGCACCTCCTCGGCGATGGCGGCCCGGCCCCTGGCCGGCGGGGAATCGGGGGAGTGGGCGAACACACCGTCCTCGGCGAAGGTCGCGGCGAACTCCTCGGCCCGCACCGAGTCGAGACGGTGCGCCTGGCGGGCGTAGAACTGCTGAACCTCCGTGTAGAGGCCGGTGCCGACGGCGTCGGCCGACGGGATGGTGGTGGTCATGGGCGTCCCCTCCAAACGGTGCGCCGACCGCGCCGGCCGGGCGGCCTCAGCTTCGATGGACCGGCTCGACGCCTCCTTGAGCCCTCCTCAAGCAGGCGCGGTGAAGGTGGCAGAAGCCCGGGAGACCCCGTACCCCGGGCACGGCAGCGCGAGCACCACCCAGTGACGAGGAAGGCAACCATGACCGCATCCGTACCGGAACTCCAGGAACCGGGCACCGGCACCGCCCGGGGCCCCGCGCTGATCACCGGAGGTACCCGTGGCATCGGCCTGGCCGTCGCCGAGAGCCTGGCCGCACGCGGCTATCCCGTCGTGGTCTGCGCCCGCGACGCCGACGCCGTCCGGCAGACCGTCAAGGAGCTGACCGAGCGCGGCCACCGCGCCGACGGCGTCGTCTGCGACGTCACGTCCACGGCCTCGGTGCGCGCGTTCGTCGAAACGGCGGTGGACCGCTTTGGCCCCGTCGAGGTGCTCGTCAACAACGCGGGCCGCAGCGGCGGCGGAGTCACGAGCCAGCTCGACGAATCCCTCTGGCAGGACGTCATCGACACCAACCTCACCAGTGTCTTCCTCGTGACGAAGGAGGTCCTCACCACCGGAGGCATGACGGCGCGCGGCCACGGCAGGATCATCAGCATCGCCTCCACCGGCGGCAAACAGGGCGTCGCCTTCGGCGCCCCGTACTCGGCGTCCAAGCACGGAGTGGTCGGCTTCACCAAGGCCCTCGGGCTGGAGCTGGCCAAGAGCGGCATCACCGTCAACGCGGTCTGCCCCGGCTACGTCGAGACCCCGATGGCCGGCAACGTCCGTCAGCACTACGCGAACATCTGGGACATCCCGGAGGAGGAGGTGCTGCGCCGTTTCGAGGCGAAGATCCCGCTCGGCCGCTACACCCAGCCCCGGGAGGTGGCGGCGCTCGTCGAGTATCTGGTCACCGACGCGGCGGCGGCCGTCACGGCCCAGGCGCTCAACGTCTGCGGTGGACTGGGGAATTACTGATGACGACGCCGACAGGACAGGACGGCAGCGGGGCCGGGGGCGCCGAGACCGAGCTCACCGGGGCGGGTGGCACGGGGGCGGAACGGCGGTACGCGGAGCACACCGCGCGTCTCGCCGCGCCGGCCGGACGCGCCTACGACCTGATCGCCGACGTACGCCGCTGGCCACTCCTCTTCCCGCCCTGCCTGCACGCCGAAGTGCTGGAGGCGGGACCGGGCACCGAACGCGTCCGGCTGTGGGCCCTGGCCGGGGACGAGATCCGCAGCTGGACCTCACGCCGTACGCTCGACCCCGCCTCGCTGCGGATCGGTTTCCGGCAGGAGGACAGCGCGCCGCCGCTCGCCGACATGGGCGGAGAATGGCGGTTCGAGGCGAAGAGCGACGGCGACGGCGACGGCGGCGACGGCACCCGACTCGTTCTCGCCCACGACTGGAGCATGTCGTCGCCGGGGGAGGAGGCCCACCGCTGGGTGACCGACGCCCTCGACCGCAACAGCGCCGCCGAGATCGGCGCCGTCACCGACTGGGCGCAGCGCGCCGAAGCGGCGGGCGGGGCAGGAGAGTTGATCTTCTCCTTCACCGACACCCTGGACATCGCGGCCCCGGCCGCCGACGTCTACGCCTTCCTCCACCGGGCCGATCTCTGGCCCGGGCGGCTGCCGCACGTCGCCGGTCTGGACCTCGACAGCGCTCCCGCCGGCCCCACCACCGCCGGGGCCGAGATCCAGCGGATGGCGATGGAGACCCGCGCGGCGGACGGCACGAGTCATCGGACACGCTCGATTCGTCTCTGCTTCACCGACGAGCTGATCGTCTACAAACAGACCATCGTGCCCCCGCCCCTCCTCGGCCACGCGGGCGCCTGGACCCTCACCCCCACCGCCTCCGGCACCCGGGTCACCGCACGGCACCGTGTCGCGCTGGACCCGGACGCCCTGGCCGCCCGCTTCGGGCCGGGCGCCACTCTCCGTACGGCCCGGGAAAAGGTCCGTGAACTGCTCGGCGGAAACAGCAGACACACCCTGGAACACGCCCGCGCGCACACCGAGGCGACGGCCGGGGCAGGGGCGGTGAACGCGCGATGACCGCGGGCGCGCCGCACACCGAGGAGATCGCGGAGAACGTCTTCGCCCACATCCAGCCCGACGGCGGCTGGTGCCTCAGCAACGCGGGCATCCTGCTCGCCCCCGACCGGGTCGCGCTGATCGACACCGCCGCGACCGAATCCCGTTCCCTGGCGCTGCGCGACACCGTCCACACGCTCAGCCCGGAACCCGTCCGCCTCGTGGTCAACACCCATTTCCACGGTGACCACAGCTTCGGCAACGCGCTCGTGGGTCCCGACGCCGTCATCGTCGCCCACGAACGCACCCGGACCGAGATGGCCGATGCCGGACTCGGCCTCACCGGGCTCTGGCCGGACGTGAACTGGGGGAAGATCGACGTCACCCTGCCTCAACTCACCTACCGACGACGCCTCACCCTGCACCACGGGGACCTCCAGGTGGAGCTGTTCCATCCGGGTCCCGCCCACACCACCAACGACACCCTGGTCTGGCTGCCCGGTCAACGCGTCCTGTTCGCGGGCGACATCCTGCTGCCCGGCCGCACACCCTTCGTACTGATGGGGTCGGTGGCGGGCTCCCTGCGCACCCTTGAGGTGCTGCGGCGCCTCGGCCCCCGGACCGTCGTCGGTGGACACGGACCGCTCGCGGGACCGGAGGTGATCGAGGAGACCGAGCGGTATCTGCGATGGCTCCAATCGGTCGCCGCCGAGGCGTCCGCGGCCGGACTGACCCCTCTGGAAGCGGCCCGGGAGGCGGGCCCGGGACCGTTCGAGCAGTGGCGGGAGCCCGAACGTCTCGTCGCCAACCTGCACCGCGCCTACGCCGAGTTGGAGCCGGGTCCCTTGGGCGCGCCCTTGAACGTGATCGGTGTCTTCGAGGACATGGTCGCCTTCAACGGAGGGCACGTGCCGCTCTGCCACGCCTGAGAGGACCGCGCGTGGGAAGGCCGCGCGCGAGGGGACCGCGCGCGGGAAGGCGGGCGGGCCCCGGTCCCTCGACCGGAGCCCGCCCGTCGTACGTCGCACCGTGGCGTATCAGCTCGGAGCGGGTACCGATTCGCCGATCCCGAACGCCCCGGCGTGGTCCCGCACCCAGGTGCGGAAACCTCGCGCCGGACTGCCGGTGATCTCCTGGACCGTCGGCAGCGCCTTCGGCGGATGCTCGGTGAAGTACCGCTCCACCCCGGCCAGCGCCCGCGCGTACTCCTCCCCGATCCCCCGCGCGGCAAGCGCCACCCACTGTTCCTCGGGCACCCCCACCACCCGTAGCGGACGGCCCAGTTCGGAGGAGAGGATCTCGGCCCGCCGGGGCAGGGTCAGCACCTCGGGACCCGACAGCGGTACGGCGCGGCCCACCCAGTCACGTATCGGAGACGTCAGCACCACGGCCGCCACGTCGGCGATGTCCCGGGGGTCGATGAGCGGCACGGCCAGTTCGGGATGCGGTACGCGTACGATCCCGTCCCCGAGCAGCGCGGGTGCCCAGTGCAGCGCGAGGGAGGCGAAGGCCCCCGGCCGCAGGAAGACCCACGGCACGCCCGACCCCCGCACATGCCGCTCACCCAGCACATGCTTGCGGAACATCGGGTTGTCGTACGCCGGGTCGGCGGCGGCCGTCGCCGAGAGCACGACGATCTGCCGCAACCCGATCGCGCGGGCCGCCGCTTGGGAGAACGACCGGCCGGCGTCCGTCTCCAGCAGCAGGAAGGCCCGGTCGACCCCGGCCAGCGCCGCCTCCAAGGACGGCACGTCGTGCAGATCGCCGAGCACCGGTTCCGCCCCGGCCTCGGCGAGCGCCGGAACCCGCTCGGGATTGCGTACGAGGGCCCGGACCTGGCTCCCCCCGGCCACCAACCGGCGCACCAGGCGACCGCCAACGGCCCCGGTCGCCCCCGTCACGAGCACCGTGCCCGTCGTCGCGGCCGTCACCGTGCCTCCTCCAGAGCCCAGGCGCCGTAGGCGGGACCGGCGGTGTCGAAGGAGAGCGCCACATGCGAGGCGGCGGCGTTGACGTCCCGCCAGAAGCGCTGCACCGGATCGGACTCGGTCTGCCCGGAGGTACCGCTCGCCCGCATGATCCGGCCCACCGCCGCCACCAGCAACTCCACCGCCAGCGCGGTGTCCCTCGGACCCCGTACCGCCGCGTCCACCCCGGACACCCGCGCGTCACCGTCCGCGACCGCCGCAGCGCGCAGAACCAGCAACTCGGCCGCGTCCACCTCCCCGGCCGCCCGCGCCAGCGTCGACCGGACCAGCGGCGAGGCCGCCACCGCCCGACCCCTGGCGTCCACCCGCAGCGAGGTGCGCGCGGTCCAGGCGCGCAACGCGCCCCGTACCGCGCCGATCAGCGGAGCGACGAACGGCAGCGCCCCGACCTCCGCCATCCGCACCGTGTGGCAGCGGGCGAGCGACCGCGGGGCGCGGCCGGCCAGCACCGTGGCGCGCGGGAACGAACGGTGCTCCGGCACCACGGCCCCGTCCAGCACGAGCGTGTCGCTGCCGGTGGCCCGCATCCCGGACGTCGACCAGGTGCGTTCGACACGGTGCTCGGCGCGCGGGACCGCGAAGAACCGCACCTCGTCGTCCTCGCCGGTGTCGTCACCGCGCACCGCCGCGCAGGCCAGCACCCAGTCCGCGTGGTGCACACCGCTGATGTACGGCCAGGCACCCGTCAGCCGCCAGCCGCGCGAGGAGCGCTCCACCTTCCCCGACGGGACCAGCGCGCCGGCCAGCAGCACGTCGGGCCCGCCGCCCCAGATCTCCTCCTGGGCGGCCGGCGGCAGATACGCGGCGTAGCGCCCGGCGTACGCGGCGAGCGAAGCGGCCCAGGCGGCGGAGGCGCAGCCCTCGCCCACGCGGGCCACCGCCTCCGTCAGTTCGGTGAAACCGCCTTCGGAGCCCCCGTGGACGGCCGGTACGAAATGACGGGCGAAGCCCGCTTCGACCAGGGCCGCGACCACCTCGGGGGCGAGCCGCCGATCCTCCTCCCCGGCTTTCGCACGGTCCGCCGCGACCTCCGCGACGGTCGCCGCACCGGAGAGAACGGCCGCCGGGACAGGGCTCGTTGTCGTGATGTGCTCGGTCATGGTTCACCACCTCCGGCACGAACCTGTCCCGCGCGGCTGGAGTCGCGCTCGACTCACACTGGACGAGGCGGGACCCGGTCCCCGTGCCGGACCTCGACCGTCTCGTACACCTCGGGGGCCGTCGTCGCCTCCGCCCGCAGCCGGTCGAGGAGGGCCGCGACCCCGGGCGCCGTCGCGGCGGCGCGATGAGCGTCCGCGTCCGACCAGTTGGCTGTCATCGCCCACCGTTCCGGGCGGGCGGTCGCGCGGTGCAGCCGCAGGTCCAGGAAGCCGGGCTGGGCGCGCATATGGGCGCAGATCGCGTCCAGGGCGGCCAGGAACCGCGCCTCGTCGCCGTGCACCGTCATCTGATTGATCATCGTCACCATGGACCCCATCACACACCGCGGCGCTCAAGTCCCGCTCAAGCGTGGCTCTTTCGGGCAGACCCGGTCCCTGCGACGCCGCCCGGACGGGGAGCGCGGACCGGAGAGCCCTTACGCGTCCCTGCGCCGGAGGGACCACCAGCCCGCCAGCAGCGCCGCGCCCGTCCACAGCGCAGTCACCGCAAGGCCCGTGAGCGGGGCGAGGTCGCCCGGCGGGTCCACGTACAGGACCTGCTGGCCGGCCCGGTCGGGGAGGAGGTCGGCGACGGAGCCCGATGCCGGGCCGAGGACCATGGAGAGAACGAGGATGAACGGGATCAGAATGCTCAGGACGGCGACTCCGCTGCGCAGCACCGCCGTCAGACCGGCCGCGAGGAGCGCCATCAGTGTCAGGTAGACGGCCCCGCCCAGGACCGCGCGTATCGCGTCCCCGTCGCCGGGGCTCAGCGCCGCGTCACCCATGGCTGCGCTGCCCCCGAGGAACGAGGCGAGCGTGGTCAACAGGCCGAGCACCAGTGCCGGACCCGCCACGTTCGCGAGCTTCGCCGCGTAGAACAGGCCGCGGTTCGGGACCGCCGCGAGCGAGGCGCGGATGGCGCCGCCCTGGTACTCGGACGACATGGCCATCGTGCCGAAGGCGATCAGCGCGATCTGGCCGAGGTTGAGGCCGATGAAGACGGAGTAGAGGGCGTCGAAGTCGGCGTTGTCCGCCTCGTCCTCGCCGAAGGCCGCGTTGGCCGCGACGGCGAAGCCCACCGACAGGACGAAGCAGGCGAGGAGCGACCACGCGCTGCCGGGCAGAGTCCTCGTCTTGATCCACTCGGAGCGGAGTACGGCTGAGGTGGACATGGTCAGGCCTCCTGCGGGGTTCGTGCGGAGAATTCCGTGGCATCGGCGTCGGAGGTGAGGTCGAGATAGGCCTGCTCCAACGTGCCCTCCTCGGCCGCGAGTTCGAGAAGGGTGATGCCTTCCCCCGCGGCCAGGGGCCCGATGGCGTCGATCTCGACGTCGTCGATCAGCAGCCGCCCGCCGTCCGATTCGACCGGTGTGTGGCCGTGCCGCAGCAGTACGTCACGCAGGCGTGCCGGCTCAGTTGCGCGGACGCGGACACGCGGCTTGACGCGGGCCGCGATGAAGTCCTTCGTCGGTGTGTCCGCCAGCAGCCTGCCCCTGCCCAGGACGATCAGATGGTCGGCGAACGAGGCTGTCTCGCCCATCAGATGGCTGGAGACGAGCACGGTGCGGTCCTCCCGCGCGAGACCGCGCAGCAGCTCGCGCATCCAGATGATGCCCTCCGGGTCGAGGCCGTTCGACGGCTCGTCGAGGAGCAGCACCCGCGGGTCGCCGAGCAGGGCCGCGGCGATGCCCAGGCGCTGGCGCATGCCGAGCGAGAACGTCTTCACGCGGCGGGAGGCCACGCCGGCGATGCCCGTCTGTTCGAGGACCTCGTCCACCCGCCGGTCCGGAAGGCGATTGCTCGCGGCGAGCGCGAGGAGATGGGCGCGGGCGGTGCGGGACCCGTGCGGCGCCTGGGCGTCCAGCAGGGCCCCCACCTGCCGCAGCGGCTCCTTGAGCCCTGAGAAGGGCCGGCCACCGATCGTCGCCGTCCCCGAGCTCGGGCGGTCCAGGCCGAGCACGAGGCGCATGGTGGTGGACTTGCCCGCGCCGTTGGGGCCGAGGAACCCGGTGACCTGACCGGGGCGGACGGAGAAGGTGATCCGGTCGACCGCGCGGACCCGGCCGTAGACCTTGGTCAGGTCCTTCACTTCGATGGCTGTCATGGGGACCACGGTGCCGCCCGGAGCGGGCGGAGCACTTCCCCCGGCGAGGGGAGCGAGTTCCCCCACGTAGGGGAGGCTTTCCGCCCCGCGCCGCTGGGACCATGGACACCATGAAGCGTCTACCCCGGCTGGTGCGGCCCGCGATCCGTACGGCGACACGTACGGTCACCTACACCCGGTGGCTGCACCTGTTCGTCGGCGCGGTGGCCGCGCCGGTCGTGGGGCTGGTCTATCCGGGGCTGGACGGTTCCGGCGGAAGCCAGTGGCTGCTCCTCGTCACGCCCCTGCCGCTGCTCGCGATCGCCGCGCTCGTCCCCGGCACCCGGGTCGCCGAGACGATGCAGGTGCAACTGCTGGTCTTCCCGAGGCCGAGCGGGCCGCACGACAGACCGGACCTGGGCATATCCCGTACGCCCTCGGCCTCGTGGGGCGACCGGTGGCGCGTCTTCGTCTGGCTGACCTCGCGGCTGTGGCTCGGCTTCGGAGTCACCGCGATCACCATCAACGGACTCGCGCTGGCGCTGGGCATGCTCACGCCCTATCTCTGGACGCGGTTCGGATACGCGCCCCCGCTGCTGCCCGGGCGGTGGACGTGGTGGTTCACCCCGCTCGGTCTGGTGACGGTGCCCGCGTTGCTCGCCCTCACCTCGGGGGCCGGCGCGCTGATGGCCGCGCTCGCGCCCCGGCTGCTCGGTCCGTCCCCCGCCGAGCGCTTCGCGGAACTGGAGGAGCGCACCGAGCGGTTGCAGGAGCGTACGCGGCTCGCCCGCGAGCTGCACGACACCATCGGGCACGCGCTCACCATCGCCGTGGTGCAGGCGGGCGCGGCGCGCGCGGCCGGGACACCGGAGTTCACCGACCGGGCGCTGGCCGCCATCGAGTCCACCGGGCGCGAGGCGCTGAGCGAACTGGACCGGGTGCTCCGGCTGTTGCGCGAGGACGCCGACCCGGCGGGGCAGCGGCTCACGCTCGCCCATGCCGAACGGCTGCTGGAGTCCGCGCGCGGGGCCGGGGCCGCCGTGACCGCGGAGACGGAAGGGGACGTCGACGCCCTGCCCGCGCCGGTCTCACGCGAGGGGTACCGAATGCTCCAGGAGTGCCTCACCAATGTGCTGCGGCACGCGGGTTCGGTCCCGGTGACCGTGCGGATCGAGATACGCGACGGCCGGCTGGAGCTGGAGGTCCGCAACAAACTGTCCGCCGAGTCCCCGGACTTCCGCGACGGTGGCTCCGGGCTGCGCGGGCTCCGCGAACGGGCCCGGCTGCTCGGCGGCGTGGCCGAGTACGGGCCCGACGGAGGAGAGTGGCGGGTCCATGTCTCCCTGCCGCTACGGTGACCGGCATGCCGATCACCGTTCTCCTCGTCGACGACGACGCGCTCGTCCGGGCCGGTCTGCGCGCCATCCTCGAGACGCAGCCCGACATCGAGGTCGTCGGCGAGGCGGCGGACGGCGCCGCCGTCATTCCCCTGGTGCGGAAGCTGGCTCCGGATGTCGTCGCCATGGACGTACGGATGCCGCTGATGGACGGCATCGAGGCGACCCGGGCGGTGCTGCGGACCGTGGCCGACCCTCCGCGGATCCTCGTCATCACCACGTTCGAGGAGGACGAGTACGTCTACGAGGCGCTGCGCGCCGGGGCCGACGGGTTTCTGCTCAAGCGCGCCCGGCCCACCGAGATCGTGCACGCCGTGCGGATCGTCGCCGAGGGCGAGTCGCTGCTCTTTCCCCCGGCGCTGCGCTCACTCGCCGCCGCGCACGGCGACGAGTCCTCGCGACGCGCACTGGAGAGGGCAGCACTCACCGAACGCGAGGGCCAGGTGCTGCGCCTGCTCGCCCGCGGTCTGACGAACGCGGAGATCGCCGCGCGGCTGCATCTGGGCACGGAGACGGTGAAGACGCACGTCAGCGGGGTGCTTGCGAAGCTGGGTGCCCGCGACCGCGTCCAGGCCGTGATCGCCGCGTACGAGTCGGGCTTCATCACTCCGGGGGCCGACGAGTAGCCGGCGCCGGCGCGCCCACCCCGCCGGTCAGGGCTTGCGGGCGACTCCGGCGTAGCAGGCGGCTTCCGCGTCGGTGACGTTCTCGGACTGGTCCTCGGGGGCCGGGCGCCAGCGCTGGGTGGGGACGACACCGGGGTCGAGAAGCTCCCAGCCGTCGAAGAGCTTGGCGATGTCCGCGTGCGGGCGGGCCTGTCCGGGAGTCCCGGCGGCGCGGTAGGCACCGGTGAGACGGGCGATTCCCTCCGGGTCGAAGTCCGGGGTGACATGGGTGATGGTGAGCGTGCTTCCCGACGGGAGCGCCGCTTTGAGATGTTCGACGACGCCCTGGGCGCCGCCGTCGACACGATCGTCGGTGATGAAGTGCAGCAGGGCGTTGAGGCTCAGGGCGATCGGCCGGGTGAAGTCGAGGGTGGCCGATATCTCCGGTGCCGCCAGGAGCGCGGCCGGGTCGGTGGCATCGGCGTGGGCGTACGCGGTGTGGCCCTCGGCATGGCTGTGGAGCAGCGCCCGGGCGTGGGCGAGAACGATCGGGTCGTTGTCCGTGTAGACGACCCGGGCCGACGGTGTGACCTCCTGGGCGACCTCGTGGAGGTTGGGGGAGGTCGGGATGCCGGTGCCTATGTCGAAGAACTGGGTTATGCCCTGCTGGGCGAGGAACCGGGTGGAGCGCCGCATGAAACGCCGGTTGATCCGGGCGGTGGCCAGGATGGAGGGGAAGGCGGCGAGGGCCTTGCCGGCGGCTTCCCGGTCGGCGGGGAAGTTGGTGGTGCCGCCGAGGTAATAGTCGTACATACGGGCCGAATGCGCCTGATCCAGCTTCAGGTCCACCGTGCTGTCGTCCGCCATGCCACGCCCCCAGGGTTCCTCGTCGTCTGAACGGGCGCCGGGTGCGCGCCACTCGAACGCCCCCCTTCACCACCGCAGTTCACTTCCCACCGCCCGCCCGCGACAATCGCGGGAGCGGTGGCCCTTCCGTACGGACGTTCGGCGCCGTGTTCGAGCGAACAGAGAACGCACGGTCGAGACCACCACTCGAACGCTTGGGTAGTCATACTATTGCTGTCGGTGAAAATCTTTGGGGAGGGGCTGCACAAGAAAGCCCTTCCTCCGGTTGGCTGATCAATGAGACACCACGTCTTCACCGACGCCCTCCGCCCTGGAGCGGCGCGGTGCCCAGTCACGCAAGGACACTCGTGGAACTCGACATGGAGGATCCGGTGGTTCGGGGAACCGCGGCCCGGATCTTCCCCGGCGCCATACGGACCGGAACCCGCCCTCTCCCGGCCCCCGCGTTACGCGCCGGGGTGCACCACCCCTGCCATCGGCACTGCGCCCCCGGTGCGCCGTCGGGCGCTCGCTCGAGACGGGACGAGCCGGGCCCGGCAACCGAGAGCGGGGCGTAATGGCGTCTCCTTCCCCCAAGACACGCGGTGACGGACCGAGCGCCCGCGACGCCCGGGACGATCCGGACACCCGACAGGGAGTGCTGGGCCTGACCTTCGACGCCTTCCACGACTACCACCGCAAACTCTGGATGCGTTACGCCCACACCCAGGTCGGCGGCCGTCCCGCGGCCGAGACCGTCGTGGACGCGGCGTGCGCACGCCTGAAGAGCGACTGGAAGCACGTCCTGGCCCAGGAGTCCGTGCCCCGGTACGCGTGGTCGCTGCTGAAGGAGGAGATCCGGCGGTGGCTGGACGAACGCGGTCTCAAACCGCTCCTGGTGGGCACGGCCGCCTTCCACGCGGCCATCGGAAAACTCCTCCTGCACGAGCTGCGCGACGAGTTCGCCGTCCTGGAGGGTGAACTCGGCCTGTACGGGGCCATCGCCGGCCTCCCCGAGCGCCAGTACGACGTCGTCGTCCTACGATTCGTCCTGGGCATGGACGAGGAGCAGGTCGCGGAGTACCTGGGCATCGAACTCGCCACCGTACGCTCCCATGTACGGCACGCCCGCCGGCGCCTGGCACGCGAGCTCAACATGAACACCGGCCCGAGCGAGACGGAAGACTAGACGTGCGCACCAACGACCACGCTTCCATCGGCGACCTGCTGAACCAGGCGGAGGTCCTCGCCGAGGACTACGACGACTACGACACGGAAGCCGCCCGGCAGCGCGTCAGCACCCGGGCCGACCGCACGGATCCCGGCGACCGGGCCACCCCGCGGCCCCCCGTCGCCGCGCACGAGCAGGCCGCCCGGGATCTCGACCTCGCGGTCGCCCTCATCGTCGACACCCCCCAGGCGGCGGCGGCCCTGGAGCGGTTCGCCGACGACGACCGGCCCGACCCGGAGGGCGCGGTCGTCTTCGCCGCCCTGCTGCACCTGGCCCGCGCTCATGACGCGGCCCAGTTCTGGTGGCAGTTCGCCGCCGGCGGAGGCAACAGGACCGCGGCCTTCTGTCTCTCCCTCGCGCACGGGCGGCGCGCCGAATTCAGCGACGCGAGGCATTGGCGCGCGGAGGCCCGGCGGCTGAACGCCCCGGACGGCGCCACGCGCGCACCGGCCGCCCGTCCGCTGCTGCCGGAGAGCATCCGCCACCAACTCCTCACCCAGTGCCACTCCGGCAGCCGCCCGACCCTCCCGGCCCGGCTGGAAGCGGTCATCAACCGTCTCCCCGTCGACCCTGACCACGACTTCGGCACGATCCCCCGACCCGTCCCCACCCTGACCCGCGACCTCCCGCGGGGCCACCAGGCCCCTCCGAGCGCGGGGAGGCCCGGTCCGGACGCAGACGCCTGAACACCCCCGCCCTCCCGGTACACGCGCGGGCCCCGGCCACGGCACACGCCGCGACCGGAGCCCGTCGCCTCAAAACCCCTCGACCGCCGGGGAGTTACGCCCGCACCACCGTCTCCGCGCTGTTGTACCCCTCGATGCGCAGCGCCGGGCGCCCCGACTCCAGCGCCCGCGCGGGCCAGCTAAGGGTCACGGTCCGCGACTCACCGGGCAGCAGCCACAGGTAGTTGTCCCCGTACAGCGTGGGCAGCACCCGCCGGCCGTCCTTGGCGTCCAGCAGCGACAGCCGGAGCATCGACGCGACCGCCGCGCCCCGGTTGCGCACCGTCACCGTCATCGTGCGCTGCTCGCCCGACCGGGAGACATGGCCGAGGTCGGCCGTCACCTTGACCGGCCTGACCTTGTTCAGCGCCCGCATGTCCGCCGGTTCGCGGTAGCGCCAGTAGGTGTTCTCCGACAGCGGCCTGCCCCTGCCGTCCTCCAGGACGAGCCGCAGCAGATGCAGGTCCGGCAGGTCCTCCCCGAAAGCGGCCGTGAACGCGGAAGCGGTGCCCGACGCGGGGACGTCCACCGTCGTACGACGGGTCGAGCCGAGCTGCCGGCCGGACAGGTCGTACAGCCGGGCCGTCACCGTCACTCCCCTGAGCTCACGCCCGGTGTGATTGGCCGCGACGACGTCCCACTTCCGCGGATCCGCCTGGACATGAACGGCCTCGCACGCCTTGCGGGCGCCGTAGTACGTGCCGTTGACGTCGAAGTCGTAGTCGTACGTCTGCCACACCGTGCTGTGCCAGGCCGGGTGGGACATCCAGAGCATCAGACCGCTGGCGTCCTTCCACAGATTGGCGTTCCACGCCTCGAACATGGCGCGCGCGTTCTCGTAGTTGACGAACTGCGCCTTGCGCGTGAAGTCCTCCAGATTCCCGGCCGTGTCCAGCCGGGCCTCGATGGCGGCGCGGTAGTTCTGCGGGGCCTGGTTCCCCCGGGTGCTCCAGTCGTGGTAGTACCAGGCCTCGCCGATCGGCCACTCCGGCTCGTCGCCGACCAGGTTGCGCATGCTCTCCGCCGTGGGGACCACCGGCATGCCGATCTCGGTGTGGAAGCCGAAGTGGCCGCCGCCGTAGGTGGACTTGGAGAAGTAGCGGTCCGGCTCCACCCAGCCGTAGGGACCGCCGCCGGAGATGATGCCGCCAGCCGAGTTGTTCTGGTAGAAGATCCCGGGCGCCTCCGACATGACAGCCTCGCGCATGCCGTTGTCGATCGCCGCCGGCGGGTTGCCCTCGTTGGCCCCGCACCACAGGACGACGCTGGGGTGCGTGCGGTAGCGGCGTACGGTGTCGCGCGCCAGGCTGTTGAACGCGTCGTGGTCCGGCGGGTCCATGCCCCACGCGTTCGGGAAGTCGTTCCACACCAGGATCCCGTACTCGTCACAACTGGCGAAGAACTCCTCCCGGTCGCTGCTGCCGAGCCAGTTGCGGATCATGGTGAAGTTCATGTCCCGGTGCATCCGCACCGCCGTGTCCATCCGCTCGGCGGGCATCCGGCGCAGGAGTTCGTCCCAGCCCCAGTTGCCGCCCCGGCAGAAGACCCGTACACCGTTCACACTGATCTTCAGCGGTTCCGGGGTGTTGTCGACGGACTTCACATCCGTCCACGTCTCGCCGTCGTCCGAGATCTGGATGACATACGTCTTGGGGTACGCGGGCTCCCAGACGATGACCACCCGGTCGAAGGAGACGGACGCGCCGAGGTCCACCTGGATCCACTGGTTGTCCTCGTAGGCGGACGACCAGCGGGTGTCGGCCCTGCCGTCGGTGGCGTTGGCCGCCTTGCTGTCGCCGTCCTCGGTGGAGGCGGTGGCCTTCTTGCGCAGCGCCAGGTCGGTGCCCGGCTCCGCACTGTCGATCACCGACAGGGTCCAGAGCGAGTTGCCCCAACTGGTCGCCCGCTCACCGCCGTTGATCCGCACGTAGCGGGCCTCCCGGGCGCCCGTGTCGACGCTCTGGAGACTGGCGTTGGCGTTCTTGAACGGCAGCGGCACCGCCGAGTTGTCGACCGACTCCGCGTCCGTCCACGCCTCGCCGTCGTCGGAGACCTGGACGACGTACGTCTTCGCGTACGCCTGCTCCCACGTCAGGTCCACCCGGTCGAAGGAGACCGACGCGCCGAGGTCCACCTGGATCCAGTGGTCGTCCTCGAACGCGGAGGCCCAGCGCGTCGTCGCGTCTCCGTCGGTGACGTTGCCGGGCTCATGACCCGGCTCGTCCACCGACGAGGCGGTGGCCTTCTTGCGCAGCGCCAGGTCGGTGCCGGGCGCGGAGCTGTCGACCACCGAGAGCCCCCACAGCGAGGAGCCCCAGTCGGTCGCGCGCGTCAGACAGCGGACGCGTACGTACCGCGCCGTCCTGGCCCCCACCGGGACCGACTGCGTGTACGCGTCGGTCCCGCCGCCGAACGGCAGCGGAATCGCGTACTCGTATCCGAACTGCCTGATGCCGAAGCGGACGGAGCGCCGGTCGCTCTCCTTGCCGCCGACCGCGGCGACGAGCGTGAGGTCGTGCAGGGCGGCCTCGCCGTAACCGTTGGGCCACCACAGCTTCGGGTTGCGCACCCGCAGGCTCTTGTGGTCGGCCGGCGCGAAGACGACATCGGTGCTCCCGCCGCCCGGCACGGTCACGGTGCGGGAGACCCGTACGTCGCCGAAGGACGCGGTGACGGTCACGCGCTGCTCGGCGGTGTCGGCGTTGCGCACCGGTACGACGACGGTCACCTCGGCGGTGGAGGTGTCCGGCAGATCCGGCAGGGTGGTGTCGACGCGCGGGTCGCCGATGACGGCGTGGCCCGTGGAGCGCAGCCGGACGTGGTTCCAGATGCCGGAGACCCGGTCGCGTACGGCGGGCATCCAGTCCCAGCCCGAAGCGGCCAGATACGTGGGCGAGTTGCGGTTCATCATGTTGGCGCCGGCGTCCACGAAGGCCAGACCGGCCTCGCTCTTGTCACCGGGGCTGCCGGGGAAGGGCATGGGCGTGATCCGTACGGCCAGCGCCTGCTCGCCGTCGGCCGCCAGCAGGGGCGTCACGTCGTGGGAGGACCGGGCGAAGGGGTACGTCAGCCCGCCGACCCGCTCCCCGTTGAGCCAGATGTCCGCCTGGTGGTTCACCCCGTCGAACTCCAGCCAGACATGCCGCCCGGAGCCGGTGCGCAGACCGTGCGGCAGCCGGAAACCGCGCCGGTACCACCAGGAGTGGCGGGACAGCGCCTCCGGGATGTGCAGGTTGTTCATTCCCGAGACCGGGTCGGGCAGATGGCCCTGTTCCACCAGCGAGCCGAGGACCGTGCCGGGGACGGTCGCGGGCAGCCACCGGCTGGTGTCGACGGACGGACGGGACAGCTCGGCGCCCTCGGCGCCCGCCCAGTCGTCCATGGTCAGCGTCCAGCCGGACTCCAGCGGCACGGTGCCGTCGTCGGCGACCTTCAGCGCGGGGGCACGGTGGTCGTGGGTGCCCCAGTCGGTCCACCCGGTCGCGGCGGGGCGGTGGCCCTTGGCCGTGCCGTACACCTCGAAACCGCTGAGTCCCAGCGGGTTGGCGTTCGAGCGCTTCGTCACCGTCATCCGCACCCAGCGCGCGGTGGTGGCCTTGTCCAGCGTGATCCCGACGACTCCGCCGACGCCGTCGGTGGTGCGGTGGACCGTGGTCCACGTACGGCGGTCGCGGGAGGTCTCGATGGTGAAGGCGACCGCGCAACTGGAGAGGATCTCCTGCCCGGTCGTGTTGTCACGCGGGCTGCCGGTGGGCGAGGGCGTGAACACCGGGTCGTCCGCGGTGGCCTCGAAGGTGAGCCGGACACTGTCGACGGTGCACTCCGCCTGGAGATCGACGGAGATCCACTGCGGGTCGCCGGCGGCGGCGCGCCAGCCGCTGCCCTTCACACCGGGGGAGTTGAGCTTGTCGACCACGAACTCGGCGGGGTTGGGCGCGTAGTCGACCGACGACACCTGGACGGGGCGGTACGCGGCGAGTTCGCCCCGGCCCCGGGCGGCGTCGGCGGTGAGCGCCGGACCGGCGGCGTGACCCGTTCCGGGGAGCGCGACGCCGAGGCCGAAGCCGGCGAGCAGGGTCGAGCCGGTGGCGACAACTGCCCTGCGGGAGGGGTGAGATGACTGGTTCGGCATGAGTGACGTGATCCATTTCAGGCGAGCCCTCAAGAGCAAACGGCCTGCACAGACCGTCTGACAACGTTGCCATAGGCTGTAATCCGGCGCGGGTTCTGTCAAGAGCCCGGGCATTTCCCGTAGTCGTCCGGTGCCGCTGCCGGTGCCGGTGCCCTTGCCCTTGCCGGACGCGGTCCCGGCCGTGACCGCGACGGGGTGACCCGTCAGGTGGTGAGAGACCCAGGTCACACGCGGCCGTGTCACAGGGCGCCGGGCCGTCTCGTCTCAGGGGTGTAACCAGTGACAACGACTCCATGGAGGAGTACACGATGAACGCGCGACTGAACCTCTTCGCCAGCCCGACGGCCGGCAAGCTCGCCAAGACATTCATGTCGGTGGGCAGAGGGCTCAAGGCTTCGGCGCTGCCGCCCCTGACACAGGAACTGGTGGCGCTGCGCGTGAGCCAGATCAACGGCTGCGCCGTCTGTATCGACATGCACGTCAAGGAAGCCGTCGCCGCCGGCGAGACCTCCGTACGGCTCGGTCTGGTCGCGGCGTGGCGGGAGGCCGGCCCGGTGTTCACCGACGCCGAGCGGGCCGCGCTCGCGGTGGCGGAGGAGGGGACCCGGGTCGCGGACGCGGCCGAGGGCGTCAGCGACGCGACGTGGGGGTACGCCGCCAAGCACTACGACGAGGAGCAGCTCACCGCGCTGGTGATCCTGGTCTCCTTCATGAACACGGTGAACCGTCTCAACGTCATCACCCAGCAGCCGCTCGGCGACTACAAGGCGGGACAGCTCGACTGAACGGCAGGAGCTTCCACCGTCGGCCGGTAGGGGCGGTCAGTTGGGTCGGTCGGTGTGGTCGGTCAGTTGGATGGTGCGGTCGGTCGGATGGTTCGGTCGGTCGGGAGGACTTCGGAGGGAAGGAGCCGGCGTGAGCAAGGTCGAGGAGTTCGAGGAGCTGCGGCCACTGCTGTTCTCGATCGCCTACCGGATCCTCGGCAGCGTGAGCGAGGCCGAGGACGCGGTGCAGGAGACATGGCTGCGCTTCGACGGATCGGCTACCCGGCCCACGTCGGCCAGGGCTTTCCTGTCGGCCGTGGTCACCCGGATCTCGATCGATGTGCTGCGCTCCGCGCGCGTTAGGCGGGAGAGTTATGTGGGCCCGTGGTTCCCCGAACCGCTGCTGAGCGATCCGTACGAGGATCCGGCGCGGTCGGTGGAGCTGGCCGACTCGGTGTCGATGGCGGCGCTGCTGCTGTTGGAGCGGCTCACCCCGCTGGAGCGGGCGGTGTTCCTGATGCGGGAGGTGTTCGCCTTCGGGTTCGACGACATCGCGGAGGCGGTGGGGCGGTCGGAGGCGGCGTGCCGGCAACTGCTGGTGCGGGCACGGGCGCACATGGAGGCCGGGCGGCCCCGGTTCGAGGCGGACCGGCGTGAGCGGCAGCAGCTGGCGACCCGGTTCTTCGACGCGTTGAAGGACGGTGATGTGGACGGACTGCGGGACCTGCTCGCCACCGACGTGCGGCTGGTCGGGGACGGCGGTGGAAAGGCGCCGCAGCTGGCGAGGGCCCTCATGGGCGCGGACAAGGTGGCCCGGGTGATGGGCGGGTTCTTCCCCTGGCTGATCCGGATCGATGTGACGTTCGAGCCGCACGAGATCAACGGCCAGCCCGGCGCGATCTTCCGCGACCGCGACGGCAAGGTGATCCAGATCGTGGCCCTGGACGTGCTCGACGGGCGGGTCCAGACGATCCGCGTCGTCCTCAACCCCGACAAGCTCGGCCATGTCGGGCCGGTCGGTGACGCGTGGGCCGTCGACCGGGAATTGAAGCAGGCGCGTCGGCGCGGGTGAACCGGCTCCGGGAGCGGACCGGAGCCGGCTCGTTCACGGCCGCTGCGAGACCGGAGTCACTTCGGAACGGGACCGACGCGAACGCAACAGATCGAAAACGGAGTGCCCGCCTGTCAGGCACCACACCGCGATGACGGGATCGCATATCGCGCAACCGAAAGAAGAGTGCTCGGCAAAAGGAATGATGGGATTCCCCTTGAGATGGTGAAGGATGTCCCAACCGGTGTGCAGAAGCCATCCGATGCCGATGAATGTCCAGGAATCAAGGCCGCGGTAGGCGCAGTAGGTCACGGCGGTGGTGAAGACGAATTCCCAGCCTCCGAATCCACCTCCGCTGAGGTAGGCGGCTCCCGCGCCGGCCACCATGACGGCGTTGAACCGACGGCGGTGCGGTTCACGGATGAGAGACATGAGGCATACGTAGAGAACGCCGATGAAAATGGGCGCGACAACGAGCATGGGCTTCTTTCCGCTTTCTCGTACGGATACCGGTAGGCGCACCGGAGTTGTCGCTCAATCTGCCAGAAGGAAGGGGCGGGAAGAACCGGAGAAAGTGACAGTCAGGCCCGGATTATTGCCAGCGCTCAGCTGAAGGAGCGCCGGTAGGTGAGAGGGCTGACGCCCGTGGTGCGCTTGAAACGGTCACGGAAGGCGGTGGGCGAGCCGAAACCGACTTGGACGCCGATGTGTTCGACCGAGTGGTGGGTGCTCTCCAGCAGATGCTGGGCCTGGCGGACCCGGGCGCGGTGCAGCCACTGGAGCGGGGTGTCCCCGGTCTGCTCGCGGAAGCGCCGTATCAGTGTCCGGGTGCTCATCCCGGCCTGCGCGGCGATGTCGGCGAGCGTCAGGTCGCGGCCCAGGTTGCCCTGGAGCCAGGTCAGCAGGGGTTCGAGCGCGGAGCCCCGGGGGGTGGGGATGTGTTCGTGGACGATGAACTGCGCCTGGCCGCCCTCGCGTTCGAGGGGAACCACGGACAGACGCGCCGCGTCGGCGGCGACGGCCGAGCCGTAGTCGCGGCGGATCATGTGCAGACACATGTCGAGGCCGGCGGCGGCGCCGGCGGAGGTGAGTATCTGCCCGTTGTCGACGTACAGAACGGTCGGATCGACCTCGATACGGGGGTGGGCCGCGGCCAGTTGACCGGCCGCGATCCAGTGCGTGGTGGCGCGCAGCCCGTCGAGGAGACCGGTGGCGGCGAGGGGAAACGCCCCGGAACAGATGGATGCGATCCGCACCCCCCGCCCGGCCGCCGCGCACAGCGCGTCGCGCGCGGCGGGCGTGAGAGCCGTCTCCGGCTCGGCGGTACCGGGGACGATGACCGTCTCCGCACCTCGAAGCCCGTCCAGCCCCCAGGGCGCACGCAGGGCGAAGGTCCCTGCGTCGACATCGGGTTGCTCGGCACACACCCGTATCCGGTAGCCGGGGCTGCCGTCCGCGAGCCGGGTCCGGCTGAAGACCTCGATCGGCGTGGACAGATCGAAGGGAACGACCTGATGGAGCGCGAGGACGGCGACGGTGTGCATGGCGGGAAGATACCGCTGCGGGGGTGATGGCCTGATGAGGCCGGGTGCGGGGTCCAACCAGCACGGCACGACGGCGCGGCAGGCGTCGCGGGGCGTGGTGGTCCGTGACTGGCGTTTCGCTTGCCTTCAGGGCGTGGTGGCCCTTGGCCCGTCCGCGCCTGCGGTCATGTGTGGCTCGCGTGAGCGAGGTCTCGCTCGCGGTGGCGCGTTGCGCTCGCGAGGGAGGTCCGGCTGACGATGGGCGTGGCGGTTCGTGATCGGGGCTGCGCCCGAGGCATTCGTGGCTCCCGTGAGGGACGTTCCGCTTGCGATGGGGCGTGGTTGCCAAGGAATGGCGTACCGACTGCGGTTGGGTGTGGCGGTCCGTGGCTGGCGTCACCACAGGGGTGCATGGCGGGCCGTGATCGGCGTCCCAACCTGTCGTCATGCGCGGGTCCCTTGCAGCGGGCCGTGCACGCGGTGACGTGTGGTTCCCGCCAGGGACGTCCCGCCTGCGGTGGGGCGTGGTGGTCCGTGACTGGCGTTTGGCTTGCCTTCAGGGCGTGGTGGCCCTAGGCCCGTCTGCGCCTGCGGTCATGTGTGGCTCGCGTGAGCGAGGTCCCACTTGCGGTAGCGCCTTGCGCTCGCGAGGGAGGTCCGTCTTGCGGTGGGCGTGATGGTCAAGGACCCGCGTCGCGCCTGGGGTAATGCGTGGCGGTCGACCGGCGTTTCGGTTGCGTTCGGGCGTGGTGGTTTGTGATCGGGGTCGCGTCCGAGGCAGGCGTGCCTCCCGTGAGGGACGTTCAGCTTGCGATGGGCGTGGTTGCCAAGGGCAGGTGTCGCGCATGCCTTCGGGCGTGGCGGTCCATGGCCCGCACCGCGCCTGCGGTCCGTGTAGCTCCCGCAAGGGAGGTCCCCCATGTGGTGGGGCGTGGTCGCCGAGGATTGGCGTACCGACTGCGGTTGGGTGTGGCGATCCGTGGCTGGCGCCGCGCCCTCACTCGCGCGTGGCGCTCCGTGACCGGGCCGCGCCCGCCGTCAGGCGTGACTCCCGCGAGGGACATCCTGCCCGCTGTCACGGGTGGTGACCCGCGAGCGCAGTCAGGCGTGTTGGCCCGTGACCGGCGTCCCGACCGCGTTCCGGCGTGGCGGCCCGCCCCCGTCCGCCCCCGCCGGGCCGCCGTCCCCGTGACAGGCGCCCCGCCAAGACCACCCATCGGCTTTGCCATTCCTTTACAACCCGGCCCCTCCCCGTCTCGTCTCTCCTGCCGATCTGTAGCCCCGCCCCCGCGAAACCCCAGGGGGGCGGACGACGAGAGAGAGCGACTCATGCGACGAACTGTCCTCAGTGCCGTGGCACTCGCCGGTACCGCCGTGTTGGCCGGTGCCGTGCCCGCGTTCGCGGACGATGCGACCCCGAGCCCGGTGCCCAGCACCCGTCCGTCCGAAGCGCCCGCCGAGGAGCCGTCGCAGGCGGTGCCCGCGCGGACGCCGAGTGCCGCGCCGGCCCCGGCCAGGACACCCGGTCAGGTCCGTGTCGTACCGGAGGGTGCGCCCAACACCGGAGTGGCTCCCGTGGCCTCCGAGTCCGGTAACGACGCCGTGCTGGTCGGAACCGGCGCCGCCGCTCTCGTCGCGGGCGGTGCGGTGGTCTTCGTCGTACGCCGGCGAGCGACCGGGGCGTGACCCCGCCCTCCAGGCGCGCCTTCGCCGCCGCCGCGCTCGCGTCGCTGCTCGTGGGCTGCGGCGGCCCGGGTCCCGACCGGGCCACGGAAGAGGATCGTGCCGTCGGTACGCCACCGCCCGCCGCGACGGTGAACGGGGAGCGCGGCGCGAAGGCGATCGCCCGCTCCGTACCCGTCGGGTTGCGGATCCCCGCCATCGGGGTCGACACCCCACTCATGGAGTTGGGGCTCGCCCCGGACGGCACCATGCAGGTGCCGCCGGTCACGGCGGACGACCGCGCGGGCTGGTACCGCCACTCGCCGACGCCCGGTCAGGCAGGCCCGTCGGTGGTCGTCGGGCATGTCACCGTCGGTTCCTACGGCGACGGGGTGTTCCGGGACCTCGCGCGGTTGCGCCGGGGCGACAAGGTCACGGCGCGCCTGGAGAACGGAGCGGCGGCGGAGTTCGCGGTCACCTCCGTACGGAAGGTCGCCAAGGCGGACTTCCCGGCGGACGACGTGTACGGGGACGTAAACCGGCCGGAGTTGCGGCTCATCACATGCGGTGGCCAGCGTGATGACGAGGGCTACCTCGACAACGTGATCGTCTTCGCGACGATGACCGCTGCGAGCGGCCCCTGACGCACACGCCCCCCGGCAACGGCTGACGGTCGACCCCCGACGACCTACACCCGGCACCCGATCCCGGACCGAGGGAACGTAAACCCTCGGTCCGGACTCCTCCCCTGTGGGCCGACGAGCCCCGCCGACCCCCCACTGCGGCCACGACCATGGAGAGCGTTGAAACGGTCCCGCGACAAGGAAGCGTCCGACCTGTTCGCCGCCCTCTACCCGCGCCTCGCCGGCTGGTGCCGTCGGCTGGTCGACGACGACGAGACCGCGCACGAGATCGCGTCCGAGGCGTTCACCCGGCTCTGGGCGCGGTGGACGTCCGTGCAGGAGCCGCGCGGCTTCCTCTACGTCACCGCGGCCAACCTCGTACGGGACCACTGGCGCAAACTTGAGCGCGAACGCAGGGCCATGCGCCGAGTCACCTCCGAAGCCGCGGTCAGCCCGTACACCGAGCAGGCCGACCCTTCGGTACGGCTGCTCGTACAGTCACTGCCGGAACGACTGCGTGTGCCGATCCTGTTGCACTACTACGCCGACATGCCGATCCGGGAGGTGTCCGCGCTGACCGGACGCAAGGAAGGAACCGTCAAGGCCGACCTCCACGCGGCCCGCGAACTGCTCCGCGCCCACTTGAGGAGAAGCCTTGACCACACGCGCTGACGACAGGCCGGAGTTCGACCCCGAGGACCCCCTCTCCGTCATCCTGCGGCCCACACCCGACCCTCTCGGCCCACCGCCCCGTCGTTACGAGGCGATCCGCCGCAATGCCGCCCGCCGCCGGCTGCTCCGCGCCGCCGCGGGCGTCGGCCTGTCGTGTGCCGCCCTCGGCCTGGTCGCCCTGCCGTTCCACCTCGCGACGACGTCCGACGGACCGGCGGCCCCGACGGTCCCCCTCGCCCCACCGCCCGCGACCAGTTCCTCGTCGGACCCCGCCCCGTCGCCACCATCGCCACCATCGCCACCGTCGCCAGGACCCGGCACCCCCATCCCCCGGGAGAAGACCGCGCCGGACAACTCCCCATCCCCAAGTGCCCCGAGTTCACCGAGCGTGCGCGACCCCCGGACCAGTCCCCACCGCAGTCTCCCGACGGCGACACCCAGCCAGGCCTCCCATCGACGCACCGCGATTCCCCCCGGATCGGCCCCGACCCCGGAGAGCCCCCGGCGACAGTAAGCAGCCGCCCGGCAGGAGGGCGTGGCCGAGGGCCCTGGGCCTGGGCCGGTGCCTGTTCCGGGCCGGCGCGTCAGCTCCCGCTCAATGTGTCGCTGAGGAGCCCCAGCAGGCGTTCCCAGTGGCGCTCCAGTCCGGCGGGGTCGAAGGCATCGGTGTCGGACATGGTGAACCCGTGGACGGTGCCGGGGTAGATCTCGGAGGTGTGGTCGAGCCCGGCGGCGTCCAGGGCCCGGTTGAGCTCGCCGAGAGCCTCGGGCGTCAGGTCGCCTTCGGCGTGGCCGAAGTGGACCCGGGCCCTCAACTTGCCGAAGACGCCGAACCCGTCGGCACTCACGGGGGCGTGGAACGCGGCGAGGGCGGCCACTTGGCCCGGGTGGGCCACGGCGGTGCGCAGCGCCAGAAGGCCGCCGATGCAGTAGCCGGTCACCGCGACCGGCCCGGCGGCGACCTCGGGGCGGGCGCTGAGGAACCTGAGATAGGCGTCGGCGTCGCTGAGGGCCCGCTCGCGGGTGTGCGCCTTGATCAAGGGCATCACCCTGCTGAGGACCTCGGACCGCGCCTCCGCCCCGATGTACTCGGGAAGCTCGATCACCGGTGCCGGGCCCTGCCGGTAGAAGATGTTGGGGACGAGTACGTAGTACCCGTGGCCGGCCAGTTCGAGGGCCATCTCCCGCAGTACGGGACGGATGCCGAAGCCGTCCATGTACATCAGCACCCCCGGGTGCCGCCCGGCACCCTCGGGGAAGGCGGCGAAGGCGTCGGCCGAGCCGTCCTCGGTGGGGATGTGCACTGTCTCGCTGGGCATGCGTTTCTCCTGTCGTGGTTGACGTGTCGAGCTGTGAACAGCACGAACAGGAGGCGGAGCCCGCGCGACAGCGTCGGGCCCTCGTTCCGACCCCGGGCCCGCGAAGGCCCTTACGGCGCTCAGGGGAGCGCCGGGTCACCGATCCGTGTGTGGCGCGAGGCCGTCCCGGTAGTCATCGCCGGTCAACGTACTCGACCGAAGAGGACCGCCGCCAACCGCCCGGGTCCACGGCGCTGTTCACGAAGTCCGGCGCGGCCCCGCGCACAGGAGGCCCCCGGCACCGCGCCGTTCACCGTGCGCCCAGCAACGTGCGTGTCTCCTTGTCGATCTGGCGCGCCTCACCCGTCGGTACGACGATCACCGGGACCTCCGCGTCCGGCGCGCTGACCAGGTGGGCGGGCGTGTCGTCGTCCGCCGACGGGATCAGCAGGCCGCCCGTGACGCCCAGGATGCCCAGCCCGGAGCAGATCTCCTCGCGTACCTCCGGCTGGTCCTCGCCGATCTCGCCGGTGAAGACCAGCGCGTCGAGCCGGTCCAGCGACGCGGCCATCGCCGCGATACCGCTGCGGCAGTGGTGGGTGAAGACGTCCAGCGCCAGGACCGCCCGCTCGTCGCCGTTCGCGCGGGCGCGCACCAGGTCGCGGGTGTCGCCCGACGTACCGGAGAGGGCCAGCAGCCCCGAGCGGTGGTCGAGGGCGTCGTCGATGTCCCGCGCGGAGAGGCCGTGCCGGGTCTGGAGCCAGGTCAGGGCGCCCGGGTCGACGGCGCCGCTGCGATGACTCATCACGAGGCCGTCCAGCGGAGTGAAACCCATGGTGGTGTCGACGCTCGTGCCGTCCCGTACCGCGCACGCCGAGCAGCCGCCGCCGAGATGCGCGATGACGATCCGCAGGTCCTTCGGCCGCTGCCCGAGCAGATCGGCGGCGCGGGCCAGCGCCCAGGCGTAGGAGAGGCCGTGGAAGCCGTAGCGCCGTACGCCGAACTCGCCGCGCCAGGTCTCGGGTACGGCGAACTCCCGGGCCGCCGCGGGCAGACCGGTGTGGAAGACGGTGTCGAAGCAGGCGATGTGCGGCACGTTCGGCAGCAGCTCGCGGGCCGCGTCCAGTACGCGCAGGGCCGGCGGGACATGCGAGGGGGCCAGGTCGGACATGCGCTGGAGGGCGTCCCTGACGTTGTCGTCGACCAGGGTGTGATGCCGAAGCTCCGGGCCGCCGTGCACGATGCGATGCCCCACCGCCGTGGGCGCGGGCGCGAAGCGGAGCAGGTCACGGAGTTGTCCGGCCGTGTTGTCACCGGGCGCGGACGTGTCGTCGTACGAGGCGAGCGCCGTGCCGTCGTTCGCGAAGACGGTCAGATGCACGCTGGAGGACCCGGCGTCCGCCACCAGCACGGGTTCACGCTCGCGATCGGCCACGACATGCCCTTCCTCTCAGCTCCGCCGCCCGGCTCTTCCGCTCGGCGCTTTCGCCCGGCACTCCCCGCCCCGCTCTCTGCCCTCCCGCTCTCCGTCCTCCTGAGACCCCGTTCTCCAGCCCGCTCCCCGTTCCCACCCCACCCGCCCCGTTCTCCGCGGATACGTGTCACCCCGCGTCGCCGCTGGTCCGCCCGACCGGCAGCAGCGCTCCGATGTCGACGGGCAGCGCGGCAGCGATCTTGTTCATCAGCTCGGGCGCGAGAGCCGCGTCCAGCACCTCCAGCACGGCGGCCGCCTCCCGCAGGGCCGCGTCCTCCGTAGTGCCCGCGCGGTCCGCGATCCGCCCCGTGAAGGCGATCAGGTCGAACCGTTCGCCGGAGCCCGCGTCCCGCCCCTCCGCGACCGCGAACTCCGCCGGCCGCCGAAGGTCCGCCGCCAGCTCCGGCGGCAGCTGCGCGGCCACATGGTCGGCGAGCCCCGCGGGCAGCCGTTCGCCCAGGGTCCGCAGCACCGCCTGTGTCGCCCGCTCGGTGGATCCGCGGTCCGGCAGTCGGGCGAGCGCCTGAATCTTGCCGATCATCTCGTCGTGGTGCATGGCGTGATCCTCTCCGCACGTCACTGGTCGGGGCCTCGTCGACACCCCCGTACGCGGCCCGGCCGCGGGTCCGGGGGCAGGCGCCGGGTGCGGCGGCCGCGTCCTGGCGCGGTCTCCGTCGGCATCGGGTGTGGCCCGCAGCCTCAGGGTGAGTCCGGGCCCGCGTTCCGGCAAGTTTGGGGCCGCGCCATTCGGCTACCCATGAGGCGTCCCGTACGAGCGGGACCACGGGCCCACGACCCCGCAGGTAGGAGAGGCACCATGCGTATCGGAATCATCGGAGCGGGCCGTATCGGCTCGACGCTCGCCCGGCACTTCGCCGCCATCGGCCACGAGGTGGCCCTCGCGAACTCGCGCGGCCCCGAGACGCTCGCCGACGTGGTCGCGAGCATCGACGGCCCCATCAGGGCCGTCACGGCCGTGGAGGCGGCCCGGTTCGGCCAGGTGGTCGTCGTGTCGATCCCGTACGGGCACATCGGCGATCTGCCCGTCGCCGAGCTGCGCGACAAGGTCGTCATCGACACTTGCAACTACTACCCGAAGAGGGACGGCCACGAGGCCGATCTGGACGACGACTCCACGACCTCCAGCGAGAAACTGCGGAACCTCACGGACTCCAACCTGGTCAAGGCGTTCAATTCCATCTACTGGGACACGCTCCGCGACCGTGGCCGCCCCAAGGGCGACCCGGCACGTCTCGCCATCCCGATCTCCGGCGACGACGAGGAGGCCGTGGCCGTCGTCGCGGGTCTGATCCGCGACATCGGGTTCGACCCGGTGAACGCGGGCCATCTCGGCGGGGGAGGGCGTAAGCACCAGCCCGGTACGGACGTGTACACCACGGAGCTGTCAGCCACAGAGCTGGACGCGCGGCTGCACAGCGCGTGAGACCCCCTGCGAGGCGCCTCTGTCCACGCCGGAGCAGTACCGTGTGAGGCAGAGGAGGGACTAAAAAATGGCTACAGAGAAGGCAATTCTCGCGGGCGGCTGCTTCTGGGGCATGCAGGATCTGATTCGCGGTCTGCCCGGGGTGATCTCCACCAGGGTCGGTTACACGGGTGGCGACGTCCCGAACGCGACGTACCGCAATCACGGAACGCACGCCGAGGGCATCGAGATCATCTTCGACCCCGAGAAGACCAGCTACCGCCAGATCCTGGAGTACTTCTTCCAGATCCACGACCCCACGACGCTCAACCGCCAGGGCAACGACATCGGCCTCAGCTACCGGTCGGCCATCTACTACGTCGGGGACGAGCAGAAGCGCGTCGCCGAGGACACCATCGCCGACGTGGAGGCCTCCGGCCTCTGGCCGGGGAAGGTCGTCACCGAGGTGGCCGAGGAAGGCCCCTTCTGGGAGGCGGAGCCCGAGCACCAGGACTATCTGGTCCGCTACCCCGACGGATACACCTGCCACTTCATCCGGCCGAACTGGAAGCTGCCCGTACGCAGTGAGCGGTAGGCGGCGCCCGGCGCGCTGAACCGTCCGTCCTCGATCGCCGGAGGTGCCGCGCCGGTGGCGTCCCGGCCGGCGATCGAGGATCCCGGTGTCGCCGGGGGCGCGGACTCAGACCGCGAAGACCTGCGCGTCGTCCGCGAACGCCTTGAACTCCAGCGCGTTGCCCGCCGGATCGTGCAGGAACATCGTCCACTGCTCGCCCGGCTGCCCCTCGAAACGCAGGTAGGGCTCGATGACGAACGTCGTCCCCGCCGCACGGAGCCGGCCCGCCAGCTCGTGGAAGTCCGGGGGCGTCAGCAGCAGCCCGAAGTGCGGTACGGGCACCGCGTGCCCGTCGACCTCGTTGTGCGCGCCGTCGCCCCGCCGCGGCGCGAGATGCGTGACGAACTGGTGGCCGTGCAGATTCCAGTCCACCCAGGTGTCCGAGCTGCGGCCCTCCGCGAGACCGAGTACGCCGCCGTAGAAGCGGCGCGCGGCGGCGAGGTCGTCGACCGGCACGGCGAGGTGGAAGCGCGGTATGCGGGTGTCGGGGGTGGTCATGGGGGTGTCTCCGCCCTTCGTCACGATCACGTGTCGCCGTCGCTGTGTCTCGTACACAGGCACTGTACGGACGCCCGGTACGGGTCCGCCGCCCCACAAGGTCGGTCCTGCGACGGCTCCCTACGACATCTGCCCCGTCACCTCGGTCTCTCCCGCACCACGTCCGCCGGCTTCTTGTCGTCGCGCAGCCCCAGAAAGCGGGGGTGGCGCAGCATCCCGTCCCGCGTCCACTCGGTGAACGCGATCTGGGCGACGAGCCGGGGCTCCGACCAGTGCGGAGCCTTCTCCTTGACGACATCGGCGAAGGGTGAACGGGGCACCTCGGCCTCGTCGAGCTGGCGCCGGAGGTCCAGGAGCGTCGCGTGGTCGTATCCCGTGCCCACCTTGCCCGCGTACCGGAGCCGTCCGTCCTCGTAGTGGCCGAGGAGCAGGGCGCCGAAGCCGACGCGTGAGCGGGAGGGCTCCGTGTAACCGCCGATGACGAACTCCTGCCCCTGCTCGCACTTGAGCTTCAGCCACCCTGTCGAGCGCCGGGGCTCGTAGCGGCCCGCCGCCCGTTTCGCGATCAGCCCCTCCCAGCCGTCGGCACACGCCTTGTCCAGCAGCTCCTGGCCGCCCGCGTTGCGGTGCGGGGTGAAGCGCAGGGGTGCCCGGTAGGCCAGCGCCCTGCGCAGCAGGGACTTGCGGGAACGCAGGGAGACCGCGGTGAGATCGGCGCCGTCGAGCCGCAGCAGATCGAACAGGTAGTACGTGACGGCCACCCCGCTGGCCCGCGCCCGTCGGGCGTCGCTGATGCCCATCCGCTGCTGGAGGCGGGCGAAGTCGGTACGGCCGTGGGAGTACGCGACGACCTCCCCGTCCACGGTGAAGTCGGCGCAGTCCTGTTCGGCGAGGGCGTCGACGATCTCCGGATAGGTCGCGTTGAGCCGTCGCCCGGTGCGCGACAGCAGCCGTACGCCGGAGGCGTCGCGTACGGCGAGTACGCGTACGCCGTCCAGTTTCCGCTCAAAGATCCAGCCGTCGCCGAACAGCCGCCGGTCGGTCAGCGTGGCGAGCATCGGCGTGGACGCGAGCAGGGCGCCCGCCCGAGCGGATCGAAGCCTTCGCCGCTCGTCGGCGGCCAGCGTGTCCAGGAGGCTGCTCATGGGGGCCTCGCCTCTCTCGTATCAGGGGCTACGGAAGGAGGCTCCCCGGGATGTGACGCGGGTCGCGCCCGGGACCCGGCTGATCACCCGTTAGGGGCGGGTTGGCGGCCCTGGGGCGTGGCGAGCAGCTGAACGCGGGTGGCGGCGGCCCCCGCGCGACGGCGATGCCGGTATCCGCCGCCGGCGGCTGGTGGGGACCGGCGGTCCCCGTGCCTGCGGCGAATCGACGGCGGCCGCCGGGTGGCCGGTCACGCCGGGGAGCGGTGCGACGACGACCGCATCGGCTGGGCGGCGGCAGGCACCGGACCGGCGGTCCCCGTACGACGGCTGCCCGGTGGATGGCCGTGTCGGGGAGCGGTACGGCGACGACCGCATCCGCCGACGGCGGCTGGCAGCGACCGTATCTGCGGACGGCGGCCAGCGGCGTACCGGTACTGACCGGGTGGCGAGCGAGTGGACCGGAGGTCTCCGAGCCTGTGGCGAAGCGACGATGGCCGCCGGGTGGGCGGCCATCCCGAGGTGCGGTGTGACGGCGACCGCATCGGCTGGGTGGCGGCAGGTGGCGCACCGGCAGTCCCCGTACGACGGCTGCCGGGTGGCCGTTCACGCCGGCGAGCGGTGCGGCAGGCGATGCCCCTATCCGCCGGCGGCGGCTGATGGGGACCGGGTGGTGAGCGGGCGGACCGACCGTATCTGCGGACGGCGGCCAGTGGTGTACCCGGGACTGACCGGGTGGCGAGCGGATCGGCGGTCTTCGTGCCTGTGGCGAAGCGACGATGGCCGCCGGGTGGGCGGCCACGCCGGGAAGCGGTGCGATGACGACCGCATCGGCTGGGTGGCGGCGGGCAACGGACCGGCGGTCCCCGTGCGGCGGGCCGTCGGGTGGGTGGCCGTGTCGGAGAGCGGTTGCGGCGGCGATGACCGTATCCGCCGGGGGCGGCTGGTGGGGACCGGGTGGCGTGCGGACCGGGGGTCCCCGCGCCCGCAGCGAAGCGACCGCCGCCGCCGGGTGGCCGATTGCGCTGGCTAGTGGTGTGACGGCGATGTCGGGCAGGGCGGTCGCGATGACCGTGTCCGGGTACGGCGGTCGGGGGCTTTCCCGGCAGCGACCGGGGGGCGAGCGGGCGGACCGGCGGTCCCCGTGCCCACGGCCGCCGGGTGGGCGGTTACGCCCAGGAGCGGTGTGGCGGCGACGGGCGCATTCGTCGCGCACCGTGGGCCAGCAGCGTCCCCGGCAGGGGCCAGGAGTGCACCGGTCCCGGATGGTCGGTGCTCCGAGGGGCGAAGGGCTACCCCCGCGCCCTTCGCCCCCCTGACCGTGCGGGGGCCACGGTGGGCGCTCAGCCCGCCCGCTTCCCGCCCGGCACCGTCGTCGTCTCCGGGAGTGCGATCTGTCCCGTGACGAACGAGCTCCACAGCCCGAACCGCAGCCTCTCGTCGCGGTCACCGGAGAGTTCGGCGAAGCTGACCTCCCGGCCGCCGACCTCGCGAGCGGCGCCCCACTCCAGCTCGAAGCGCAGCGTCCCCGCCCGGTCCTCGGGAGGCACGGCGGACACCGGCACGATCTCGTCGAGTGCCCACTCGTACCCGCTCTCGCGGTACTCGGGCGTGACGCGCTCCCAGGTCAGCTCCAGGAGCGCGTTCGATTCGGGGATGACGACCAGCGCGCCACGCAGACCGTTCGCGTGACGGGTGTTGAAGGCGAAGACCTCCGCCGTGCCCTCCGGATACACATGGCTGGTGCCCCGGCCGACCCGCGACCCCTCCGGACACGCGTCGACGCCCTCCGCCTCGATCACCTTCCGCGCGCAGACGGGGAACGCCTCCGGACGGAAGTCGAGCGACTCGTCGAAGAGGAAGACGAAACGCCGCGCGCCCGCCGGAGCCCCACCCTCGTCGGACCGGCTCGTACGGTCGAACCCGACGCGTACTCCGCGCTTCGTGCCGCCGTCGGGCGTGACGGTCGCGGAGAGCGAGTCGATGTTGCGCGGGCCGGGGACATCGGGCTCGTACGGCCGCTGCGGGCCGCCCGGAGCCGGGTCGGACGGCGGGCCGCCGTGCGGTGCCGCGGACGAGCCCGTCGCGGTGGCGGGCGCCTGCCCGGTCAGGAACAGCGCGGTCAGCGCCGTCGTCACCGCCACCGCGGCCTTCCGGGCCCTCCCGCCACCGCGTGCCCCGCCCGCTCCCCGTGTACCGCCTGTGCGCATGAGTCCCGCCTCTCGTCCCCGCGTCCCGCGCCCGCGTACGCACACGGCCACGACCTGAGGTCTCATGCTCGCCCGGCGGACCGCGCGCTCGGTGTGCCCTGCTGAACCTGGGTTCCGCCGTACCCAGGGTCGTGCGCCCCCACCGAGGACTCCCGGCCGGCGGCACCCCGTGGACAATGAACCCATGCGGAAACAAGGGGAGTTGGGCGATTTCCTGCGCTCGCGGCGGGCCAGGATCCAGCCCGAGGACGTCGGTTACGCCTCGGGGTCCGGACAGCGCCGGGTGCCGGGCCTGCGCCGGGAGGAGCTGGCGCATCTGGCGGGGGTCAGCGTCGACTACTACGTGCGGCTGGAGCAGGGCCGTAACCAAGGCGTCTCCGACGCGGTGCTCGGCGCCGTCGCCGACGCCCTGCGGCTGGACAGGGACGAGCGTGAGCATCTCTTCCGGCTTGCCCGCCCGCAGAAGCCCGGGGCGGGCGGGACGGTCACGGTCCCCGCCGCGTCCGGCGCGACCGTACGGCCGGAGGTGCAGCGGCTCCTCGACTGGATCACCGCCCCCGCGCTGGCCATGGGGCGCCGCCTGGACGTCCTCGCCTGGAACCGGCCCGCGTGCGGACTGATCACGGACTTCGGCGCGCTCCCGCCGCGCGAGCGCAACATGTGCCGGCTGCACCTCCTGGACGAGGAGATCGGCAGCCGCTACCCCGACCGTGACATGGTCGCCCGCGAGGCCGTGGGCAGTCTGCGGATCGCGGCCGGGATCCACCCCGACGACGGCGAGTTACGGGAACTGGTGGACGAACTCAAGGAGCACAGCGCGGAGTTCCGCCACTACTGGGCGCAGCACACGGTGCGGACGAAGTCGCACGGCATCAAGCTCATCGACCATCCGCACCTCGGATTCCTCAAGCTCACCTACGAGATCACGCACTTCCCGCAGGACCAGGAGCTCAGCCTCCTCGTCTACACGGCCGGTCCCGGCACGCCGGAGGAGAAGGCGCTGCGGGAGCTGGCGGACATCTGAGGGGCGTGAGGGCGGGTGGGTGCGCCCGTACCCAGGTTGGCTGTGCCGGAGTCGGGCAGGGCCCGGGGGAGGGCGGGGCGATGTGACCGGAGGGCCGCTCGGCCGACGATGAGACGGACGGTTCGCTCGCCCGGCCGCACCGACCGAAAGGTACTCCTCATGCGTCTGCTCGTCACCGGTCTGACCACCCTGGCGCTGGGAATGATGACGCCCGCCGCCGCTCCGGCCGCGCCCCCGGCCCCCGCCGGAGCGCAGGCGGCCCCCGCCCCCGCCGTCTCCGTCTCGATACCCGACCGCTACGTGATCCCCGGCGACCGCGCCTTCCCGACCGGCATGGCCCTCGACCCCCGTACCGGTCACTACTACGTCGGCAGCGCCGAGGACGGCACCCTCTACCGAGGTCACGTCAGCCGCCCCGAAGCCAGGGTCTGGTCGCCCGACGGGACCGACGGCCGCTCGTTCACCTCCGGGATGACGCTGGACGGCCGGGGGCGCCTTTTCGTCAACGGCGGCGACACCGGCACCACGCGGATCTACGACACCGGGACCGGTCGGCTGCTCGCCAAGCTCGACGGCACGCCCGGCGGCTTCGTCAACGACGTCACCCTGGCCGACGACGGCGCGGCCTATGTCACCGACTCGTTCCTGCCCGTCGTCTACCGCGTGGCACGGCAGGACGGTCGCTGGACGATGGAGCCCTGGCTGGACGTCGACGACTCCCCGGTCGACTGGGTCCACGGCCAGCACATTCTCAACGGCATCATCGCCGTCGGTCCCCATCTGCTGGCGATCCAGAGCAACACGGGCCGGTTGTGGCGGATCGACCGCGCCACCCGCGAGGTCGGCGAGGTGGATCTCGGCGGCCACCGCCTCGTCAACGGCGACGGGCTCGCCTGGCGCGACGGGCGGCTCTATGTGACACAGGGCAATCTGTTCGAAGACCCAGCGGCCCAGGCGCAGGTAGCCGTGGTCGAGCTGAACGACGGACTGACGCGGGGACGCCAGGTGGCCGCGCTGGTGCCCCCGGAGGGGTTCCAGCACCCGAGCGCGATAGCGATCGACGACTCCCCGGGCCGGGGCACGGAGGGAGCGAAGAGCCGACTCCTCGTGGTCAACAGCCAGTTCAACCGCTGGCAGGCCGGACTGCCCCCGCAGACACTGCCGTTCACGCTCGCCACCGTTCGGGTCCCGACGCCGTAAGGGACCCGACCGGCCGTGGGCCGTGCGAAAGCCGCGCGGCCCTGCGCGGTACGGAAGCCCCGCCGCCCCGCCCCGTGCTGAAGCCGCCCCGGCCTCGCGCGGTGCCAACGACGCCCCCGCCTTGCGCGGTGCCGACACCGTGCCGGCCTCGCGCGGTGCCTAAGTTGCGTCGGCCGCGCGCCGTGCGGGAGCCGCCCTCGCCCCGCGTGGTGCCGAAGTCACACCGACCCTGGGTCGCGCGCGAGCGCAGCGACGTTGCCCGCGCCGTATCGAAGCCGCAGGCACGCTGCCCTCGAAGTGCCGAGTACAGACGCGCCCCGCGTCGTATCGAACGCGCGCTCACCCCCGCGCCGTGCGGATGCCATCTCGGCCCCGTGCCGTATCGAAGCCGCAGCCCACGCCCACCCGGGCCCCCGCCCCCCGGTGGTGAGCGCGCTCGTCGCCCACCACCGCGACCCCGCGACCCGTTACGACGCGCGGTGCGTCGGTTGGAGGCCGGCGTACACGCCGCCGCGTGTCATCAGGGAGTCGTGCGTGCCCACCTCGGCGATCCGGCCGTGTTCCATCACCACGATGCGGTCCGCGCCCCGAATCGTGGACAGCCGGTGCGCGACGACGAAGACCGTGCGGCCGTCGACCAGCCGCGCCAGCGCCTCCTGCACCAGCGCCTCCGAGCGGGTGTCGAGGGCCGACGTGGCCTCGTCCAGGACCAGTACCCGGGGATCGCGTATCAGCGCGCGGGCTATCGCGAGCCGCTGCTTCTGCCCGCCCGAGAGGCGCGCGCCGCGCTGCCCGACGACGGTGTCGAGACCCTCCGGCAGACGGTCGACGAATTCCAGCGCGTTCGCGTCCCGGAGCGCCCGCCGCACCGTCGCCTCGTCCGTGCCGTCGAGCCCGTACGTGACGTTCTCCCGGATCGTGCCCTCGAAGAGGATCGACTCCTGCGGTACGACGGAGAGGAACCTGCGGTAGCTGCGCAGGTCGAGGGAGGCCATGTCCGCGCCGTCCAGCAGGATGCGGCCGGAGGTGGGGCGGATGAAGCCGATGAGGAGGTTGAGCACGGTCGACTTGCCCGCGCCGGACGCGCCGACCAGCGCGACGGTCTGACCCGGCCGGGCGGAGAGGCTGAAGCCCTCCACCGCGGTGTCGGCCGATCCCTCGTACTGAAAACCGACGTCCTCGAAGTCGATCCGCCCCGCGACCGAGTCGACCTGCTCCTTGCCCGCGTTGCTTTCGAGGTCGGGAGCCTGGAGGACCTCGCCCGCCGACCGTACGGACTCAAGTCCCTTGCTGATGACCGGCGCGAGGCCGAGCAGGGTCACCATCGAGCTGGTCAGGGTGGTGAAGAAGGCGCTCAGCATGACGACGTCGCCCGCCGTGATGGGCAGCAGCCCGTGGTACGCGACGAGCGCCGAGCCCGCGAGACAGGCGACGCCCAGCGAGTTGAGCAGGATCCACGCGAGCGCGCCGAAGCGCCCGTTGAGCAGATCGAGTCGCACCCCGGCCGCGAGCACCTGGCGCAGCGAGCCGTCGATGCGGACCATCGCCGCGCCTTCGAGACCGTGCGCGCGGGTGATCGGGATCAGCGATGTCATCTCGCTGACGCGCGACGACATGCGCTCCACCTCGTGGCGGAACGCCGCGTTGTGGCTCTGGAGGCGCCCGCGCAGCCGCACGATAAGGAAACCGGCGGCCGGGACGACGAGCAGGAAGACGGGGAGGAACGACGGTACGCGCAACCCGATCACGACGAGTCCGCCGACGAGCGTGATGACGGCGGCCAGCCCCATGTCCGACGACTGCTGCACCATCTGCTCGACCGTCTCCACGTCCCTGACCACCTTGGCCTGGAGCACACCGGCGCTCACCCGCGAGTGGTAGCCGATGGAGAGCTGCTGCATACGGCGGCAGAGCGCGTCGCGCAGCGCCATGCCCACCCGCCGCACGCTTCCGGCCATACAGCGCACATAGAGCAGATGCAGGGGGAGGTTGAGTACGAGGACCACGAGCAGCACGCCCGCGTTGATCCAGATGTCGGAGACCGGACCGTGAACCACGACGGTGTCGATGATGTTGGCGGTGATGAGGGGAAGCAGCCAGATCGGGCTGTGCTTCCCGATGAACGCGAGGACGGCGAGGGCGAGTCGGGGGCGGTCGGGACGGAAGAGATAGCCGAGGGTCCGGACGGGATGTTCACCCCGGTAGCGGTGGTCGAGTGCCGCGGATGACGGAGTGGGAGAGACCGGTCGCTGCATGGGCCAAGCAAATCCCGCGCCTCGCGGCCGTGCAACCCCCTCCTTACCTGCGGATTTACCGCACCACACGTCAACTGCCCACCGCCTGGGCCGACTTCGGCCCGGCGGCTGCGGCGACGTCTCAGCCCGCGTCTCAGCCCGCGAACGGGGTGCCGGGCAGGCCCTGCCCCGCGTCCGGCAGGACGAGGAGCGAGCCGGTGAGAGGGTGCGGGTCGACGACACCGACCCGGGCCGTGGTGATGTAGAGGTCCCGCAGGCCGGGGCCGCCGAAGGCGCAGGAGGTGGGGCGTCGTACGGGCAGTTCGACTGTACGGTCCAGCTCGCCGCCCGGCGTGTAGCGGCGGATCGCCGCCCCGTCCCAGAGGGCGACCCAGACACAGCCGTCCGCGTCGACGGTCAGTCCGTCCGGGTGCCCGGCGCCGGGCTCGATCGTCGCCAACGGGCCCTGGTCGACCAGCGGTTCGCCGGGGGAGTGCGTGTCGGCCCGGAACCGGTCGATACGGCCGGTGGGGGTGTCGATGTAGTACATCGTCCGCCCGTCGGGACTCCAGCCGGTGCCGTTGCCGACCGTGACGGGCCGCGTGTCGGTGACGGCGGGCGCGGAGCCGCCCGAGGGGTCGTGCGCCACCCGGATCAGCGTCCCGCCGCCCGGCGTCTCGTCGTAGTACATGCTGCCCGCCCAGAGGGCGCCGTCGGGAGCCACGGCCGCGTCGTTGCCCCGGCGGCCGGGCACAGGGTCGTGGACCAGCCACGAGAAGTCGCCGCCGGGGCCGTAGGCACCGATTCCGTCACGGAGATTGACCACGAGCCCGCCCCCGGCCCGGGGAAGCGCGGCGCCCACGTGCTGCTCGGTGGCCATGACCGTACGGCGGCCGTCGGCCGGGTCGAAGGTATGGATCCGGGCGGAGAGGATGTCCACCCAGATCAGCCGGCCGGTCGCCGGATCCCAGGTGGGACCCTCACCCAGCTTCGCCCGCTCCCGTACGGCGACCTCCAGCCGCCGCCCGGTCCGCGCGCCCGCCGTGCTCGTCCTCATCGTTCCCCGCCCTCCGCCCCGTGCTTGGTCCGGACCGCGCCGGGGCTCCGCGGGACCCCGACGGGCCCCGACGCTTCCAAGACGATCAAATTAGCGAGATTCGGCCAAACGGACACCCGTAACCCCCATAATCTGTGGACCGGCCACATCAGTCGGTGAACGTGTGTCACACCCGTCACTCGCGGACCCGCAGAATGGTTCATCCGACCAGGTGCGGGGTGAAGACCGCCTGCCTGCGCGCGCGGCTCGCCCACTATCTGAGAGAGGTGTAGAAAGGGTTCATGGCCGGACGCGACGGCCGCCGGCGCTCGGTTCTGAAGATGAGGACAGTCGCAGGCCAGGTCTTTCTTCTTCAGGTGGCGATCGTCGTTCTGCTCGTCGCCGCCGCCTCCACCGCGCTTGTACTCCAAGGCCGCTCGGACAGTGAGCGCGAGGCCCGCAACCGCTCCGTCGCCGTGGCCGAGACCTTCGCGAACTCTCCCGGCATCCAGGCCGCGCTCAAGAACCCCAATCCCGCCGAGGTCCTGCGCCGACCCGCCGAGCTCGCCAGAGAACGCTCCGGCGTCGACTTCATCGTCGTCCTCAACACCAACGGGATCCGCTACACCCACCCGATTCCCAACCGGGTCGGCAAGAAGTTCGTCGGCAATCTCAAGCCCGCCCTGCACGGGCACGTCGTCACCGAGAAGATCACCGGCACCATCGGCCCCCTCGTACAGGCGGTCGTCCCCGTCACCGACGCGCGCGGCAAGGTGGTCGGCCTCGTCTCGGCGGGCATCACCATCAAACGTGTCAGTTCCGTGGTGGAGGACGAGTTCCCGCTGCTGTTCGGCGCCGCCGGCGGTGTGCTCCTCCTGACCATGGGCGGCACCGCCCTGGTGAGCAGACGCCTGCGCCGCCAGACACACGGGCTCGGACCCTCCGAGATGACCCGTATGTACGAACACCACGACGCGGTCCTGCACGCCGTACGCGAAGGAGTGATCATCGTCCGCGGCGACGGCAGACTGATGCTCGCCAACGACGAGGCCCGCAGACTGCTCGACCTGCCGGCGGACGTGGAAGGCCGTGCCATCACCGAGCTGGGCCTCGACCCGGACACCGGGACCCTGCTGGGCTCCGGCCGGACCGCGACCGACGAGGTCCATCCCGTCGGCCAGCGACTGCTCGCCATCAGCCAGCGCCCCACCGACCAGGACGGCGGCCCGCCCGGCAGCGTGACCACCCTGCGCGACACCACCGAGCTCCAGGCGCTCAGCGGAAAGGCCGATGTGGCCCGGGGACGGCTGCGGCTGCTGTACGACGCCGGCACGGAGATCGGTACGACCCTGGACGTGGTCCGCACCTGCGAGGAACTGACCGAGTTCGCGGCAGCCCATTTCGCCGACTTCGCGACCGTCGACGTGGTCGAGGCCGTCCTGCGCGGCGAGGAGCCGACCACCGTCGTGCTGGACATGCGCCGCACCGCCTTCAGCGGCCCGGACGAGGAGACCTCCCTCTATCCGCTCGGCGAGCTGATCCACTTCGCCCCCTCCACCCCCCTGAGCGACGCCATCGTGAACGGCGAGGCGATCCTGGTCGCGGACCTCGCCGCCTTCTCCGGCTGGCACAAACAGCAGCCCGAGCGCGCGAAGAAGCTGGTCGACGAAGAGGGCATCCACTCGATGATCACCGTTCCCATGCGGGCACGGGGTGTCACCCTCGGAGTCGTGACCTTCTGGCGGGCCGGAAGCGCGGAGTCGTTCGAGGGAGAGGACCTCTCGGTCGCGGAGGAACTGGTCGCCAGGGCGGCCGTCAGCGTCGACAACGCCCGCCGCTACACCCGCGAGCACACGATGGCGGTCACCCTCCAGCGCAGTCTGCTGCCGCGCGGCCTGCCCGCCCTGAGCGGCATCGACGTCGCGTACCGCTATCTGCCCGCCCAGGCCGGCCTCGGCGGGCTCGGCGGCGTCGGCGGCGACTGGTTCGACATCATCCCGCTGCCCGGGGCCCGGGTGGCGCTCGTCGTCGGTGACGTCGTCGGCCACGGCCTCCTCGCCGCCGCCACCATGGGCCGGCTGCGCACCGCCGTCCACAACTTCTCGACCCTGGACCTGCCGCCCGACGAACTCCTCTGGCACCTGGACGAGTTGGTCACCCGGATCGACCAGGACGAGGCCGTCGAAGGGGTCGACGCCGAGGTCACCGGTGTCACCTGTCTGTACGCGATCTACGATCCGGTGACCGGAAACTGCTCCATGGCGCGGGCGGGTCACCTCCAGCCCGTGATCATCCACGAGGACGGCACGGCGGTGTTCGCCGATGTGCCCGGCGGCCCGCCCCTCGGGCTCGGGGGACTGCCCCTGGAGACTCTTGAGGTGCACCTGCCGGAGAACAGCAGGCTGGTCATGTACACCGACGGACTCGTCGAGGACCGCCAGCGCGACATCGACGAGGGCCTCGCGCTGCTGCGCCGTACGCTCGCCACCCAGGCGAACCGGACCCCCGAGCAGGCCTGCGACGCCGTCCTCCAGGCGCTGCTGCCCGAGACCCCGCGCGACGACATCGCCCTGCTGGTCGCCCGCACCCGCGTACTGGACAGCGAGCACGTCGCCGACTGGGAGATCCCCGCCGACCCCGCCGCCGTGGGCAGGCTGCGGGCCGACGTGACGCGCAGGCTGACGGACTGGGGCCTGGTGGAGGAGGCGTTCACCACCGAGCTGATCCTCAGCGAACTGGTCACCAACGCGATCCGGTACGCGTCCGGGCCCATCCGCGTACGGCTGATCCGCGACCGCAGTCTGATCTGCGAGGTGTCCGACCACAGCAGCACCTCCCCGCATCTGCGCCAGGCGGCCGGCACCGACGAGGGGGGCCGGGGACTCTTCCTCGTCGCCCAGTTCGCGGAGCGCTGGGGAACGCGCTACAGCGCCCAGGGCAAGGTCATCTGGACCGAGCAGCCGATCGGCAACTCCTCCTGAGCGCGGCGCGGACGGCCACGCCGTCTGTCAACTCGGACTGGGCCGTACGGGAGCCGACGAGCGAGGTCCGTGCGGACGCCATAGGCTTCTAATCAGTACGAATCAGGCACGTCAGTGTGAACTCCGACAGACGTGGATCCCGCCCGGCACCTGTGCGCGAAGCACCGCGCGCAAGCGCCCACCGGCATGTTCCACGCGCATCTCAGGCCGGCGCTTTCTCGCCGGCACCGCTCAATCCGGCTCCGCTCGGGCCGGGAAGAGAAAGGGACTGGGTTATGGGGCTGCTGTCGGCCGTACTGATTTCCCTTCTGTTTCCGGCTCTGATGCTGCTGATCACGGTGGGGCTGGGACGTATGGAGGAATTCCTGTTGCCACATCTGCGGGCCCCGCTGCCGGCCGAGGGGGAGGCGGACACCGCCCCGTCGGAGGAGGCGGCCAGGGACTCACCGCCCGCCGCGTCGGACGCGAAGGACGGCGCACTCGCTGCGGCCGTCCACGCCGAAGAGATCCACACCCAGGACATCCACACCCAGGACATCCGTGCCGAAGAGATTCGTGCCGAAGAGATTCGCGCCGAGGAGATCAGCGTCGCCAAGGCCCGCGCGGAGGCCCTGCGGCGCTCCGCCAGGCGCCGTGCCTACGGGACCCCGCGCCCCGTCGGCCGTACCAACACCGGCCCGCCGCGCGGGGCTCGGACGACCCCCCTGAGGTTCCGATGAAACAGCGCAACGTCGTGGACGCACTGCTCCACTCCCACGGTGGCACCTACGCCGCCGACGCGGGCATCAGACTGCGTGACACACCCCAGCCCCTGTATCAACTACTCGTCCTCGCCGTCCTGTTGAGCGCCCCCATCCGGGCCGGCACCGCCGTCGCCACGATGCGCGCGTTGCGCGACGCCGGCATGCGCAATCCCCGCCGGATGCTGGACGCGACCTGGCAGGAGCGCGTCGACGCCCTCGGACGGGGCGGTTATCGGCGGTACGACGAGAGCACCGCCACCAGGCTCGCCGACGGCGCCGACCTGCTGATCCGGCGGTGGCACGGCGACCTGCGCCGTATGCGCGCGGAGGCCGACGGCGACGTACCGATCCTGCGCCACCTCCTCCAGGACGTGCCCGGGATCGGCCCGGTCGGGGCGGACATCTTCCTGCGCGAGGTACAGGCCGTCTGGCCCGAGGTCGTGCCCTACTTCGACACCAAGGCCCTGCACGGCGCCGAACGCCTCGGCCTCGGCAACAACGCCACCAGGCTCGCCGGACTGGCCGGGGAGGACGGCCCCGCCACTCTGGCCGCCGCGCTGGTGCGCGCCTCCCTGGACGACGACGTCGTCCAGGACTCCCTGCGCGAGGCCCGCCGGGACACCCGCTCGGCCGCCTAGGTCCTGCCGGCTTCGTGGGTCGGCCCGGGGCGCTCGGTGCTGTGCGCCGCAAGGCGGAGGATCTTCCTGTATCGCACACAATCGGACGAGTCGGGCGAAGTGGCTGCCGTGCAGGCCGCCCCGGGCCCGCGAAGATCCGCCGACCAGGCCCTGGGACCGCTCAACGGCGCGATCGCCGGGAGCCGGAGGTCCGGCGGGCGACCGGGCTCGACACCCGGCCGGCGATCAGTACTCGCTGTCGATGCCCGTGACGAACGCCGCCCCCAGGGGCGCCTCGTCCGCCGAGTAACCGGCCTCGCTCAGCGCGGCCCCCGCCACCTTCTTCGCCTCGGTCTCGGCGCCCCGCCTGTTGTCCGCCTCGATCTCCAGCCTGATGCTGAACGTGCCGCCCTCGTTGACCGTCAGCATGTCCAGCTCCTCGGCCTCACCCAGGGCCGTGTGCTGTGGGTCCGCCGGCCGCAGCGCCCGCAGCAGCGCCGCGCGGGAGTCGGCGTCGAGCGTGCGCAGGAAAGTGCCCGGGACGGTGATGACGTACGCGGTCATGCGAACTCCTGGCGTTGACGGCCCCGCGGTACGGGGTGGGCTGCTGCGCCCCACGCATGTGACCTGCCCCGTTTTCCGCTCCACTCACCTGCCGGATCCGGATCACCGCCCCGGATTTCCCGGGGCCCGATCCGGGACGGCCGGCGATTTCCGCTTCCATTCTCCGCGAATCGGATTCCGGCGCGCGCTTATGCTCCGCACATTTGCCCAGGCGGGCGGGAGAGGTTTCGCTTCCGGGTGGGCGTTCGGTGTGGGATGCTGGAGACTCCGTATCCTCCCTTCTCCCTGCCGAGGCACTATGCGCTGCGTCATTGCCCGCTTTCCCTTCGATCTGGTCAAGAGCGAGGTGCAGCTGGCGATGAAGGGCATCAAGCCCGAGCCGATCACGGGCGAGTCCGTTGTCATCGGCCGCCGTACGTATCCGGTGAAGCAGGTGGGCGAGGTGATCACGCGCCAGGACCGCCGCGACTTCTCCTCCTCCGAGGTGACCCGCGCGCTCACCCGTCTCGGCTTCACCTGCCGCAGCGGCGCTCCCGTCCCGGCCCCGGTGGAGGAGCCGAGCCCGCTGGAGACCGCCTCGGCGATGCTCGGCACGCCCGCGCAGAGCTGAGCACACCGCGCACGACGTACGCGGAGGGCCCCGTCACCGACCGGTGAC
>NZ_JBHXRM010000031.1:0-19537 GCF_042716895.1 Streptomyces sp. NPDC058653
TGTAAGCGGGAGCGCCGTGCCAGGCCAACTGCCAGTGGCCGGGCACCTGGAGGTCGGTCCAGCCGCCGTCGTCGTAGTCGTCCCGTTCGATCCCGTCCGGCGCCGCGCCGGCCGCCGGTGAGAGCAGGAACCGCCAGCTGCCCCCCAGACTGAGCGCGGGCGCGTCGGAGCGGAAGGCGGACCGGGGTGCCGACGAGCCGTGACCGGGGGCCGGATCTTCGACGTACGAGGAGGGCAATGGATTCCCTTCAGCCCTTGAGGGCGCCGGCGGCGATGTTGCGGATGAAGTGCCGGGCGCCGAAGAGGAAGATGATGATCAGCGGGACGATGGCCACCAGCGTGCCCGCCATGACCACGCTGTAGTCGGTGACGTAGAGGCCGTTGAGCTGTGCCAGCGCGAGTTGGAGCGTGATGTGGCGGGAGTCGATGAGGACGACCAGCGGCCACAGGAAGTCGTTCCAGACATTGACGAAGGTGAAGATGCCGAGGAACGCGAGCGCCGGGCGCAGCACCGGCAGTCCGACGTACAGATAGGTGCGGAAGAAGCCGCATCCGTCGATCCGCGCGGCGTCGAGGAGTTCGTCCGGCAGGGCGCCGGCCGCGTACTGGCGCATCCAGAAGATGCCGAAGGCGTTGGCGGCCGCGGGCACGATGAGCGCCTTCAGACTGCCCACCCAGCCGAGGTCGGCCATCAGGGAGAACTGCGGGATGGCCGCGAGCTGTGTGGGCACCACGAAGGTGGCCAGCAGGATTCCGAAGAGGATCTTGCTGCCGGGGAAGGTGTACTTGGCGAAGGTGAAGGCGGCGAGCGAGTCGAAGAACAGCACGGCGACGGTGGTCACGATCGCGACGACCAGCGTGTTGAGCAGGGACCCGAAGAAGTCGATCTTCGAGAAGACCTCGCCGATGTTGTGGAACAGCTGGTCGCCGAAGACCAGCTTGGGAGGGCTGGAGTAGATGTCCGGTGTGGTGTTGGACGCCATCACGGCGAGCCAGTAGTAGGGGAAGAGGGTGATCGCCGCGCCGACGAGGAGCGCCGCGTAGGTGAGAACTCGGCCGCGCGTACTCATCGCAGGTCCTCCTTGATCGTGACCTGGCCGCGCTCGGGGCGTTGCACGAGCCGCCAGTTGAGGATGGAGAAGAGCACGACGACGACGAAGATGCCCCAGGCGATGGCGGCGCCGTAACCGAAGTCGTTGTCCGCGAAGGCGGTTCCGTAGAAGTAGAGGACCATCGTCAGTCCCGCCCCGCCGGGCCCGCCCCGGTCGCCGAGGAGCACCTGGGACTCGGTGAAGATCTGGAGGCCGCCGATCGCGGACATCACCAGGGAAAACAGGAGCACCGGCCGGAGCAGGGGCAGGGTGATCCGGAAGAACGTCTGTACGGGGCTCGCGCCGTCGACGCGCGCCGCCTCGTAGACATCGGTGGGCAGCGCCTGGAGTCCGGCGAGGAAGATGATGGCGTTGTAGCCCGTCCAGCGCCAGATGATCATGATGGCGATGGCGCAGCGGATTCCCCAGGGGTCGGTCAGCCAGGGGACATGGCCGAAGCCGAAGAGATCGAGTATCCAGTTGAGGATGCCGAACTCACCGCTGAAGATCGAGCCGAAGACCAGCGACATGGCCACGATCGAGGTGACGTTGGGCATGAAGTACGCGACGCGCAGCGCGCCCTTGAAGCGGACCGAGGAGTTCAGGCCGAGGGCGATGAGCAGGGCGAGCACGGTCATCGGGACGGTCGACATCACCCAGATGATCAGGGTGTTGGCTATCGAGTCCCAGAACAGGCTGTCGGTGAGCAGATAGCGGAAGTTCTCCAGGCCGACGAACTTCATCGGGCCGACGCCGTCCCAGCGCTGGAGCGAGAGGTAGAGCGAGTAGAAGACCGGATAGAGGCCGAAGACGGCGAAGAGTATGAAGAACGGGGAGACGGCGACGTACTGCGGCAGATGACGCCACCGCCTGCGGCGCGCGGCGGATTCCTCCGCCGGTGACCGCCTGGCGATCGCCGGCGCGTCGAGGTCGGACGTCGCGGTCATGAGAGCACACCCTGTCGGCGCAGAAGTCGTTCGATCCGGTTCCGGGCGTCCTTCCAGGCGCGCTCCGGATCCTTGCCGCCGAGTTCGACATTGGTGAGCTCGTCGGTGTAGGTGTCGCTGATGGTGATGTCCCAGGGGCTGAAGTAGGCGTAGCGCACCTGGTCGGCGATGTCCGCGAAGACCTTCACGGCCGACTGGCCGCCGAAGAACGCGTCGGGGGCGGTGATCCGCCGGTCGGCGGCGGCTGCCGGGCTGGACGGGAAGAGGCCGATGTCGGCGTAGTTGACCGCCTGGTTGGCCGGGTTCTGCAGCCAGCTGATGATGTCGAACGCCGCCTGCGGGTCGGGACAGGCCGCGGTGATGGCGAGGAAGGAACCGCCCTGGTTGCCGGGGCCGCCGGGCGGTGCGCAGACCCGCCACTTGCCGGCGGTGCCGGGGGCCGACTGCTTGATCTCGCCGGTGATCCAGGAGGCGTTGACGAGGCTGACCTCCTGGCCCGTGTTCCAGGCCGCGTGCCGGTCGACGGACTGGCCGCTGGCCGTCTGCGAACCGCCGAATCCCGCGGTGAGCCGCCGCCGGAACGCCTCGACCGAGCGGTCCCAGGCCAGCCTGACGTGGGCCTGGTCGTCGAGGTAGCCGTTCTCCGGTGTGAAGTACTTCCGCTCCTCCTGGGCCATCGAGTAGGTGAAGACCGTCTTGGTGTCGGTGATCAGATAGCGGCCGGGCAGCTTCTTCCGTATCCGCTCACCGAAGGCGAAGTACTTCTCCCAGGTGGGTACGGACGCCGCGACGTCGTCCGGTTCGCTGGGCAGGCCGGCCTTCTCGAAGATGTCGTGCCGGTAGTAGAGGGCGGCGGGGCCGATGTCGATGGGAAAGCCCAGCTGGAAGCCGTCGGGCGTGGCGCCCGCCTGCCACTTCCAGTCCAGATAGCCCTGTGCCAGCTCCCGCGCCCCGTAGTCGTTCATGTCGACGAAGCGGTCGCTGTCGCTGAAGTACCGCGAGATGTTGTCGCCGATCATGGTGATGTCGGGCAGATAGGCACCACCGGCGAGCGCGGCGAGCAGCCGCTGGGTGAGGTCGCCGCTCACCTGTGACGGGACGAACCTGTCGTCCGCGAAGCGCTTCCGAGCGGCCTTGAGCACGGTCTCGGAGAAGCCGTTGTACGTGTACCAGAAGGTGAGATGACCGGGGTTCGCGGTCGTCGGGCTTGAACATCCGCCGGCTCCGAACGCGGCGGCGCCGAGAGCGGTCGCGCCTGCCAGGAGCCTTCGTCGAGTCAGCGTCATTGAGGACCCTTCCAAGGCCCGTGAACGCTCCCGTGAACGTTCACGAATTGCCGGGAAGTCTCTGGCGGACCACGCCGGTGTGTCAAGGGGCCGCACGTCCGCGACCTGCGGAGAGCGGCCCGCGCCGGTGGTCCCGGGGGCCGCCGGTCCACGGCAGAAGCCTTGGCCGGGGCCGGAGTTGGGGCGGAGCCGGGGGCCGGATCGCTACGGAAGGGGCCGGCGTACGGGTCGGCGTACGAGCCGCCGCACGGGCTTGCGCGAACGGGGTGAGGGCACCGCCGCGTACGTCGTGGTCATCCGGACCCGCTCACCCGGACTCGCGCAGCCGCAACTCCGCGCGTACGACCAGTTCGTCGGGGGCGAGCGGGTCGCTGCCGGTCAGCAGCCGGGCGGCCTGCTCGACGGCGAGCGCCCCGAGCCCCCGCGTGTCCAGCGCCACGGTCGAGAGCGGCGGCTCGACGAGGGTGCCGAGCCGCAGACCGTCGAAACCGATCACGGCGAGATCCCCGGGGACGCTCCTGCCGAGGCGGCGCGCGGCGCGCAGGGCTCCGATGGCGATGATGTCGTTGAAGGTGAAGACGGCGGTGACGTCGGGATGTTCGGCGAGGAGTGTCTCCAGTGCGCTCTCACCGCCCTCCACGCTCTGGTCCGCGCGGCACACCGGCCCCGCGTCCAGGCCGCAGGCCGCCGTCGCGGCGGCGAACCAGGCGTGCCGGACGCTCGGTTCGGCCCGGCCCGCGTGGTCGAGCATGCCGATACGCCGATGGCCCTTCGCCACCAGGTGGGTGATCGCCGCCTGGACGCCGGACTCGCCGTCGATCCGGATCGCGCTGAACCGGTCGGTGCGCCGCTCACGGTCGATGAGCACCACCGGGACCCCGCGCGTCAGCTTCTCGATCTCGTCCTCGGGCCGGCTGAAGTACCCGACGACGGCGTCCACCTGCGAGGCGATCACCTGGAGGGTGCCGCGTTCCTCCTCGGCGCTGTCGGCGGTGTCGTACACGAGGACGTGCCAGCCACGGGCCCGCGCCGCTTCCAGCGCCGCCGCCGCGACCTCGGTGAAGAACGGGTTGAGCAGATCGGGAATGACCAGCCCGACGCTGATGGTGTCCTGTCTGACCAGGCCCCTGGCGAACCGGCTCGGGCGGTAGCCGAGGGCGAGGGCGGCGTCGAGCACCCGCTGCTTGGTGGTGCCGTGGATCTCGCCCTTGTCGTTCAGTGCCCGTGACACGGTCTGCCGGGACACCCCGGCGGACCGGGCGACATCGTGGATCGTCACCCTGCGGGATTCGGTCCCCGACGACGCCATCACTCACCTCCGCGCAGCTGTCGGCACAGGTGTGCCGGCAGAGGACCGAGTATGCCCCGGCCGGGCGCGACGGCGCAGGCCCCGGCCACCCGGACGCGAGACATGGGATCACCGGCCGCCCTCGACCGCGCGTAGTGCGCCGCAGCCGTATGGGGCGGCCAGCGCGTCAGGAGAGCAGTTCGAGCGTGTCGATCAGCCGGTTCGAGAAGCCCCACTCGTTGTCGTACCAGGCGACCACCTTGATGTGCCGGCCGTCGACCCGGGTGAGGGAGGAGTCGAAGATCCCCGATGCCGGATTGCCCGTGATGTCGGACGAGACGAGAGCGTCCTCGGAGTATTCGAGGATGCCGGCCATCGGCCCTTCGGCGGCGGCGCGGTACGCCGCGAGCACCTCGTCACGCGACACGTCGCGGGAGACGGTCGTGTTGAGCTCGACGATCGAGCCCACCGGCACCGGCACGCGGATCGAGTCGCCCGACAGCTTCCCGTCGAGCTGCGGCAGCACCAGACCGATCGCCTTGGCGGCGCCGGTCGTGGTCGGCACGATGTTGACGGCGGCGGCCCGGGCACGGCGGGCGTCGCGGTGCGGACCGTCCTGGAGGTTCTGCTCCTGGGTGTAGGCGTGCACCGTCGTCATGAAGCCGTGCTCGATGCCGGCCAGGTCGTCGAGCACCTTGGCCAGCGGTCCGAGCGCGTTGGTCGTGCACGAGGCGCTGGAGACGATCGTGTGGCTGGCGGGGTCGTACACCTCGGTGTTGACGCCGAAGGCGAGCGTGGCGTCGGCGCCCGCCGACGGCGCGCTGACCAGCACCTTCTTCGCTCCCGCGTCGAGGTGCGCACGGGCGGCGTCGGCGGATGTGAAGCGGCCGGTCGACTCCAGCACGATGTCGACCTCCAGTTCGGCCCAGGGAAGCCCGGCCGGTTCGCGCTCGGCGAACACTCTGATACGACGGCCGTCCACAACGAGGTGGTCCCCGTCGACGGTCACGGGGCGGCCGAGCCGGCCGGCCGTCGAGTCGAAGGCGAGCAGCCGTGCGAGGGCGGCGGGCTCCGCGAGGTCGTTGACGGCGACGACCTCGAGGTCGCTGCCGCGTTCGATCAGCGCGCGCAGCGCGTTGCGTCCGATACGGCCGAATCCGTTGATGGCGATACGAGTCATGAGAGATTTCCCCTTCGGTTCGTCTCCAGGTTCGCGCGCGGCGTCGACCCACGGCAGCGGCGCGAACGCCATGGTTCGCAAGGATCACGCCAATGGCGGCAACCGCCGGGCTACTCGCCCTGGGTGAAGGTCCGGCGGTACGCGCTCGGTGTGGTGCCGAGCGTGCTCTGGAAGTGGAGCCGCAGATTCGCACCGGTGCCGAGCCCGACGTCGGTGGCGATCTGCTCGATGCTCAGCTCCGAACGTTCGAGCAACTCCCGTGCCACATCGACCCGGGCACGCATCACCCACTGCATCGGTGTGTACCCGGTGTCCTCGACAAAGCGCCGGGAGAGTGTGCGCGGCGACACGGCCGCGTGCCGGGCGAGCGCCTTGAGGGTGAGGGGCTCACCGAGCCGGCGCAGCGCCCACTCCCGGGTGGCGGCGAACCGTTCACCGAGCGGCTCCGGCACCCGGCGCGGCACATACTGCGCCTGCCCGCCGCTGCGGTAGGGGGCCGCGACCAGGCGGCGGGCCGCGTGGTTGGACGCGGCCACCCCGAGGTCGGAGCGGAGGATGTGCAGACAGAGGTCGATGCCGGAGGCGGCGCCGGCCGACGTCAGGACGCTGCCCTCGTCGACGAACAGCACGTTCTCGTCGACCCGGACGAGCGGGTGCTTGGCCGCGAGCGCCCGCGTGTAGTGCCAGTGGGTCGTGGCGCGTCCGCCGTCGAGCAGCCCCGTGGCGGCGAGCGCGAAGGCGCCCGTGGAGATGGCGGCGAGCCGCGCTCCCCTCTCGTGGGCGGCGATCAGCGCGTCCACGACGGCCTGCGGCGGATCGTCGCGGTCGGGGAAGCGGTAGCCGGGGATGAAGACGATGTCGGCCCACTCGAGGTCGTCGAGACCGTGGGCGACGTGGTACGAGAGCCCGTCACCACCGGTCACCAGACCGGGCGCGGCCCCGCAGACCCGTACCTCGTACGGCATGCTCTCGCGGGTCGTGAACACCTGCGCGGGAATCCCGACGTCGAGCGGTTTCGCACCCTCCAGCACGAGGACGGCGACGCGATGCAGGCGGGAGGCTGGCACGGGGCCCAGGGTACGCGGCACCGCACGGACCTGGGCGGACACCGGAACGCGGGACTCGACGACGAGGCCCCGGCGGGTTCACCCCAGGAAGCTCAGCCGCACCTTCCGGTCCGGGTTGTCCGTGTTCGTGTCGACCAGGCAGACGGACTGCCAGGTGCCGAGCTCCAGTCGGCCGGCGATCACCGGGAGCGTCGCGTGCGGGGGGACCAGGGCGGGGAGGACATGGTCGCGGCCGTGGCCCGGGGAGCCGTGGCGGTGCTGCCAGCGGTTGTCCGCCGGGAGCAGGGTGTGCAGCGCGGCGAGCAGGTCGTCGTCGCTTCCGGCGCCCGTCTCGATGACGGCCACGCCGGCCGTCGCGTGCGGGACGAAGACGTGGAGGAGTCCGTCACGGCCGGCCGCGGTCTCCCGGAGGAACTGCTCGCACAGGTGCGTCAGATCCGTCACGGCCTCCTCGGTGCCGGTGGTGATGGTCACGATCCTGGTGGTGAAGGCGTCGGGCATGGACCCATCCTGCCGCCTCCCGCGCGCGTTCGCGTGCGGTCGTGCGGGCGGGATGATCCGACCGGCCCCGGCTGTTGGTGGAAACGTGAACGATTTCGGGGTGGAAGAGACGCGGGGCACACGGGACGTGGACGTCGTGGTCGTCGGCGCGGGGCAGGCCGGGCTGTCGAGCGCCTACCATCTGCGGCGCGCCGGGCTGGTGCCGGACCGGGACTTCGTGACGCTCGACCACTCCCCCCGGCCGGGCGGCGCCTGGCAGTTCCGGTGGCCCTCGCTCACGTACGGGAAGGTCCACGGGATGCACGCGCTGCCCGGCATGGAGCTGACCGGCGCCGATGGCACCAGGCCGTCTTCCGAGGTGATCGGCGAGTACTTCACCGCGTACGAGGACCGCTTCGGCCTGCGCGTCCGCCGACCGGTGGACGTCGCCGCCGTCCGTGAGGGCGAGGGCGGGCGGCTGCGGGTCGAGACGTCCGACGGCGACTGGTCGACGCGGGCGCTGATCAATGCGACGGGCACCTGGGACCGGCCCTTCTGGCCGCGTTATCCGGGGCAGGAGACCTTCCGGGGCCGCCAGTTGCACACCGCGCGCTATCCGGGGCCCGGGGCGTTCGCGGGACTGCGGGTGGTCGTCGTCGGCGGCGGGGCCTCGGGGACACAGCATCTGATGGAGATCGCGGACGTGGCCGCCGGGACGACGTGGGTCACCCGCAGGCCGCCGGTCTTCCGGGAGGGGCCGTTCGGTGAGGAGCAGGGGCGGGCGGCCGTCGCGCTGGTGGAGGAGCGGGTACGGGCCGGGCTCCCTCCCGGGAGCGTGGTCTCGGTGACCGGGCTGCCGTTGAACGAGGCGATCGTCCGGGCGCGTGAGCGGGGTGTGCTCGACCGGCTGCCGATGTTCGACCGGATCACCCCGTCCGGTGTGGCCTGGGACGACGGGCGGCGCGTCGACGCCGATGTGATCCTCTGGGCCACCGGCTTCCGCCCCGCGATCGACCATCTGGCACCGCTCGGACTGCGCGAGCCGGGCGGCGGTATCAAGGTCGAGAACACGCGGGCGGTACGGGACGAGCGGGTCCATCTGGTCGGTTACGGGCCTTCGGCCTCCACGATCGGGGCCAATCGGGCGGGGCGCGCGGCCGTACGCGACATCCGGACGCTGCTGGAACAGGAGCCCGTCCTCGTCTGAGGGCCGGGGGCTCGACCGTCAGCGGGTCCGCCGGTCCTGTTCGTCGGACCGATGGAGTGGGGCGGCTCCCCGGCGGGCTCCCCGAGGGGCGGGTTTCTACTCGGTGGTGGAGCTTCGCTTCGCGTTGAACTCCTCCACGTTGGTCCGGTGCTCCGCGTAGTCGGCGGTGAAGCGGGTGTCCCCCGGTGCCACCGTGACGAAGTACAGCCAGTCGCCCCGCGTCGGGCTGATCGCCGCCTTCATCGCCTCCTCCCCCGGATTGCCGATCGGCGTGGGCGGCAGACCCTTCAACTCGTAGGTGTTGTAGGGGCTGTCGGTCTTCGTGTCGGAGTGCGTGGTGTCGAGCGTGCTGCGGTTCAGGGCGTAGTTGAGGGTGGAGTCCATCTGGAGGGGCATGTCCTTGCCGAGTCGGTTGTGGACGACGCGTGCCACCCGGCCCATGTCGGCGGGGGTGTCGGCCTCGGCCTGGACGATGCTGGCGATCGTGACGGTCTGGTAGGCCGTCATCCCGTTGCGCCGCGCGCCCTGGGCGATCCCGTCGGCGCCGAAGCGCTTGTGCGCCGTGTCGACCATGTAGCCGAGCAGCGCGGCCGGGGTCGTGCCGGCCTCCACCGGATAGGTCGCGGGGAAGAGATACCCCTCGGGGTTGCGGTGCGCCGCGCCGGGCAGGTCCAGGCGCGCTCCGGCCGCCGCCTTGGCGGTCGTACCGGAGGGGATGGCGAGGACCTTGTCGACGGAGGAGTACACCTGGGTGGCCCGTCGCCCCTCCGGGACGAGCAGCGGCACCGTCTTCTTGACCTTGGCGGGTTGTTCACCGGTCAGCAGGAGCGGGACGAGCGCGGCCACCGCGACGGCCGCGACCGCCGTCACGATCAGGACCAGTCGGCCTCGGCGCGTCAGTCGGGTCCCGCGCCCGTGTGCCGTGCGTGGGGGCTCGTTCGTCATGCGGGCACGCTAACCCGGACAAAGCGTCGATTCCGGCATCCCGCACAGGGGGGCGCCCGGCAACTCCGGTGGACGAACGCACTCATGGGGAGCGGATGCTCCCCGGGCGCCGCGACGGGAGCGTCAGGCCGCGCTGACGCGCGCGCCCTCGGGCGCGTCCTCGGGCCGCACCTGTGCCGGGGCCTCCTCGCTCGCCGGCCCGGCGCCGTCCCTGCGGACGAGTGCCGCGTACCGGCCGTCGTGGTCGATCAGCTCCTCGTGCGTGCCCCGTTCGGCTATGCGCCCCGCGTCGAGGACGACGATCTGGTCGGCGTCCCGCACCGTGGAGAGCCGGTGCGCGATGGTGATGGTCGTACGGCCTTCGGAGAGCGCGTCGATGGCCTGCTGGACCGCGTGTTCCGTACGGGTGTCGAGCGCGCTCGTCGCCTCGTCGAGCACCAGGACCGGCGGATCGCGCAGGATGGTGCGGGCGATCGCCAGGCGCTGCTTCTCACCGCCGGAGAACCGGTATCCGCGCTCGCCCACCAGCGTGTCGTACCCGTCGGGCAGGGAGACGATGTGGTCGTGGATCTGCGCGGCCCTGGCCGCCGTCTCGATCTCCTCGTCCGTCGCCTCGGGCTTCGCGAAGCGTAGGTTGTCGGCGACGGAGGCGTGGAAGAGATACGTCTCCTGCGACACCACGCCCACCGCGCGGGCCAGAGTGGCGAAGCTCAGGTCACGTACGTCGACCCCGTCGAGCAGGACCCGGCCGCCCGTCACGTCGTACAGCCGTGGGACGAGATAGCTGAGGGTCGACTTGCCCGATCCGGTGGGCCCGACGACGGCGAGGCTGCCGCCGGCGGGGACGGTCAGGTCCACACCGTGGAGGGTCCGGCCGCCCTTCTCGTCGTAACTGAAGTCGACGCCGTCGAAGCGCACTTCGCCCCGGACCTTGTCGAGCGCGACCGGCGTCTCCGGTTCGGTGATGTCGACCGGGAGGTCGAGATATTCGAAGATGCGCTGGAAGAGCGCGAGCGACGTCTGCATCTGCACGCCGGTGGCGAGCAGGCTCACGGCCGGGCGGAAGAGGCCCTGCTGGAGGGAGACGAAGGCGACGAGCGTGCCGATCGAGACGCCGGTGCCGCCCGAGTGGAGGACGAAGCCGGCCGCCCAGTAGATGACGGCGGGCATGGCGGCCATGACGATGCCGATGACGGACATCCGCCACCGCCCCGCCATGTTCGACCGCACTTCGAGGTCGACGAGCTGTTCGGACTCGTCGGCGAAGGACTTGGTGAGCGAGTCGGCGCGCCCCATCGTGCGGCCGAGGAGGATGCCGCTCACGGACAGCGACTCGGTGACCGTGGCGGCCATCGTCGCCATCTGCTTCTGCCGTTGCAGAGTGATCTTCTTGCGCTCCCGGCCGACGAGACGGCTGATCCACACGAACACCGGCAGCAGGAGCAGCGAGACGACGGTCAGCCGCCAGTCCAGGGCCAGCATCGCGACGACGGTGGCGATGACTGCGGTGAGGTTGGAGACCAGCGAGGTGGCGGTCGAGGTGACCGTCGCCTGCATGCCTCCGATGTCGTTGGCGATCCGGGACTGGACCTCACCGGTGCGGGTGCGGGTGAAGAACGCGAGCGGCATGCGCTGCAACTGCGCGTAGACGGCCGTGCGCAGATCGTGCATGACGCGCTGGCCGACCGTGGTCGAGATGAGGGTCTGGATCACCCCGAAGACACCGCTCAGGACGGCGGTGAGGATCATGCCGACGGCCAGCAGGCTCAGCAGCCCGGTGCGGCCCTGCGGGATCGCGGTGTCGAGGATCTCGCGCAGCATGAAGGGCGAGGCGACGGCCACCAGGGACGACGCCCCGACGAGCAGACCGACGACGGCGAGTCTGCCGCGGTAGGGACGGAAGAGCCGGAAGATACGGCGCAGCTGGGCGGGGGGCTCGGGCTGGGGCGCTTCCGGGGTGGCAGTGGACGGGGGAACGACCGAGGGCTTCCAGGTCGACAATTCGGACTTCATGGGCTCCTTCGAAGGTTTTGAGAGTTTCAGGAGTTTCGCGAGTTTCTGGTACTACAGGAAGGTTTTGGAGAAGCCTAGCTCACTGTTACCTACCTTCACAATGTAATTGGTCCTGTTACTATTCCGCCATGAGCTCCCCCGATGCCGACGGCCTGCTCGCCGAACAGCTCCTGAGGCTGACCCGCAGGCTCCACCGCGTCCAGAAGCGGCATCTCCAGCCGATCGGGATCACCCCCGCGCAGTCCCGGCTGCTGCGTACGGTCGCCTTCTACGACAGTCCGCCCCGGATGACGGACCTCGCCGAGCGCCTGGAAGTGGTGCCCCGCGCCGTGACGAGCCTGGTCGACGGCCTGGAGTCGAGCGGCTGTGTCCGGCGCGCCCCGGACCCGACCAACCGCCGGGTGATCCGGATCGAGCTGACCGACACCGGTCGCGGGGTGCTGCGGGCGCTTCGGGACGCGCGCAGGTCGGCCGCCGAGGACATCCTCGCCCCGCTGTCGGCGGAGCAGCGCGACACGCTCGGCGTGCTGCTGTCCGCGCTGGTGGGCGGGCCGGCCGACGGCGTGACGGACCGGCGCTGCTGAGCACCGAGGAGTCCGAGGGTTCGATCGAAGAGTCCGGACGAGACCCCTTGCGCACCACCGGCCCCAACTACCAAGGTCCCTCCCGAGGTTCATTCCGCCGCGCACGTCAGCTCCTTTGGAGGCTTCATGAACGACGCAGCACCGCAGAACCCCGGCCGGGACGGCGAGAACGACGGGAACGGGGAGTACGACAGGAACGGGGGGCACGACAGGAACGGGGAGCACGACGGGAACACGGACAACGGCGGCTCGATGAGCCGCCGTTCCGCTCTCCGGACGACGGCGGGCGTCGCCGGCGCCGGACTCGGGCTCACCGCCCTCGGCGCCGGCGCCGCCTCGGCCGCGGGGCCCGCGCAGGCGGCCGGAGCCGGAGCGACCGCGGGGGCACCCGACGACAGCGCCGAATCCGCCGTCCCCGAGCGCCAGGGCCGCACCATGGCCGGCGTGCCCTTCGAGGGCCGCTCGACCGTCCGCGTCGGCATCATCGGCCTCGGCAACCGCGGCGGCAGCATGATCGACCTGTTCCTCGCGGTGCCCGGCGTCCAGGTCGTCGCCCTCTGCGACACGGTGCGGGACAAGGCCCTCAGCGCCGCCGCCAAGGTCGTCAGAGCCGGGCAGCCGGCCCCCGCCGTCTACACGAAGGACGAGCACGACTACGAGCAGCTCTGCGCGCGCGGCGACGTCGACTTCGTCTATGTGGCCACCCCGTGGGACCTCCACTTCGAGATGGCGAGAACGGCCATGCTCGGCGGCAAGCACGTCGGTGTGGAGTGTCCGATCGCGATGCGGCTCGACGAGCTGTGGAAGCTGGTCGACCTCTCCGAGCGCACCCGGCGCCACTGCATGCAGCTGGAGAACTGCGTGTACGGCAGGAACGAGATGCGCGTCCTCCGGATGGCGCACGCGGGCCTCTTCGGCGATCTACTGCACGGGGCGGGCGCGTACAACCACGATCTGCGCGGCCTGATGTTCGACCCGGACTACTACGAGGGCCCCTGGCGCCGTCTCTGGCACACCCGGCTGCGCGGCGACCTCTACCCGAACCACGGTTTCGGCCCCGTCGCCAACTACATGGACATCAACCGCGGTGACCGCGCCGTCAGCATCACCAGCCTCGGCACGCCCGCGCTCGGCCTCGCCCAGTACCGCGAGGAGAACATGGAGCCGGGCGACCCCAGTTGGAAGGAGACGTACGTCAACAGCGACCGGACGATCAGTCTGGTCCGGACGGCGAGGGGCCGGGTCATCAGGCTGGAGCACGACGTCTCGACACCGCACCCGTACAGCCGTATCAACAGCCTCGGCGGGACCAGGGGCGTCTTCGAGGACTACCCCGAGCGCATCTACATCGAGCCGGACCACACCGACGACGAGTGGGGCGACTTCGGCGCGTACGCCGACTGGGACCACTGGCTGTGGAAGGAGCACGCGAATCCGCCCGGCGGACACGGCGGGATGGACTACATCATGGTCTTCCGCCTGATGCAGTGCGTCCGGCTGGGCCTGGTGCCCGACTTCGACGTCTACGACGCGGCGACGTGGACTGCGCCCGTACCCCTCAGCCACGCGTCCGTCCGGGCGAACGGCCGACCGCAGCGGATTCCGGACTTCACCCGCGGCGAGTGGAGGAAGTCCCGCCCCGGTACGGACTCCGAGAAGCCGTCGGAGGAGTCGTCCCGGACGTCGTAGGAACACCGGGCCCCGGCCGTCCCGATCCCGGAAGACACGTAAGCGCGCAGGCAGGCGGGGGCCACGCGGGCTGCCGGGCAGCTGAAACCAGTCGAGGCGGAAGTTCCGGAAGTCGTGGAAGAAGTCATGGACACGGCGGACACTGAGCGGGCCCGGTCGGCGCGAGCGCGTCGGCCGGGCCTCGTCGCATGTCGCTCCCATGTGGCCGAGATACGAATAATCGATTGCCCCGGACCGTGCCCGAAGGACAACCTTGGACGCTTTGGGCCACTCCACGACTCACTGGGACGTCATGCAGATTCGCGATCTTCCGTACCCCGATCCGGGGAGACCCGACGCCCGGTCAGGACCGCGCTTCCTGTACTGGCTCGGGCGCAGACAACTGCGTGGCCAGCTCAAATCGCTCTCCTGGGGACTGCTGCACCAACTGGGCGTCGCCGGGCTGCCGCTGGGAGCCGGCCTCGCCGTACAAGCCGTCGTGGACCGCTCCGGCCCGCGGCTCGCGCTGGCCGGTGCCGTCATCGCCCTCTTCGGCTGCGCGATCACCCTCGGCGACACGATGCTGCACCGGACGGCGGTCACCAACTGGATCACCGCGGCCTCCCGCGTACAGCAGTTGCTCGCCCGTAAGACCGCCGAGCTGGGATCGGCGCTGACCCGCCGGGTCGCGGCGGGCGAGGTGGTGGCCGTCTCGACGGGCGACGTCGAGAAGATCGGCTGGTTCGTCGAGGCGCTGTCGCGCTTCCTGGCCGCCGCCATCGCCGTCGTCGTGGTCTGCGTCGGCCTCGTGCTGTATCTGCCCTCGATCGGCGCGGTCGTGGCCATCGGGGTGCCGGTGCTCGCCCTGGCCGTGCTGCCGCTGCTCCCCCGTGCCACCCAGCGCGCCGACGTCCAGCGCGAGAAGGCGGGCCGGGCCACCGAGCTGGCCGCCGACACCGTGGCGGGACTGCGGGTGCTGCGGGGCATCGGCGGCGAGGACCTGTTCCTCACGCGTTACCGCGAAGCCTCCCAGGAGGTCCGCGCGGCGGCCGTGCGCAGCGCCCGTATGTGGGCGCTGATCTCCTCGATCCAGGTCTTCCTGCCGGGAGTCCTGCTGATCACGGTGGTCTGGTACGGCGCGGTCCTTGCGGGCGAGGGCCGGATCTCGGTCGGCGAACTGGTCACCGTGTACAGCGCGGTCACGCTGCTGCTCTTCCCCCTGCGGCACTTCGAGGAAATCGCCATGGCCTACTCCTTCTCGCGTCCGTCGGCGACGCGCGCGGCCCGCGTGCTGCGGCTGGAGCGGACCTCGTACGAGGACGAGCGCGGCGGTCTCGACGACGCCCGCCCCACCGGCGATCTCTTCGACCCGGCCACCGGGCTGCTCGCCCCGGCCGGGCGGCTGACCGCCGTCGTGTGCGGGGACCCGGACGCGGCGGGGCGGCTGGCCGAACGGCTGGGCGGACACGCCGCCGAGGAGGAGAAGAGCGCGTCCGTGCTGCTCGGTCCGGTGGCGCTGGACGATCTTCCGCTGGACGCGGCGCGCGCCTCCGTCCTCGTACAGGACAAGGATCCGGTGCTGCTGTCGGGGACGCTCACCGAGCTGCTGGAGGTCCCCGCGTCCGGCGAGGTGAAGCCCCTGGACGCGCTGGACGCCGCGCAGTGCGACGACGTGCTCGCCGCACTCGTCCAGGCGTCGGTCGACGGCAGCGGCGACCCGCTGCGCTCGCGCATCACCGAGCGCGGACGGTCGCTCTCCGGCGGACAGCGCCAGCGGCTCGCGCTCGCGCGTTCGCTGGTCGCCGACCCGGAGGTGCTGGTCCTGGACGAGCCCACGTCGGCCGTCGACTCGCACACGGAGGCCCGGATCGCGGAGGGCGTACGGCGTCTGCGGAGCGGCCGTACGACGGTCGTGTTCGCGTCGTCGCCGCTGCTGCTCGACCGGGCGGACACCGTGGTCTTCGTCCACGACGGGAAGGTCGCCGCGGTGGGCACGCACCGGGAGCTGCTGCGGGACGACCCGCGCTATCTGAGCGTGGTCACGCGCCGGACGGACGAGGAGGCGGAGGCGGAGGCGGAAGCCGGCGCCGTGACGGACAAGGGTCCGGACGGCACCCGCCCGGACGAGGAGCCGCAGGTGCCGACACCGCTGACGACATCCGAACCACTGGCAGGGATCGAGGAAACCGCATGATCGGCCTGGCACCACCGGAGTACGACCCGGCCGCGCCGGAGTCGGCCACGACACTGCCCGTCGCCCGCCCGACGACCGTGCGGAGCTACGTCGCGGAGCTGCTGCGCCGGCACCGCAAGGCGTTCGTCGTGCTCGTCGCCGTCAACGCGGTCGCGGTGATCGCGTCGATGGTCGGGCCGTATCTGCTCGGCGGCGTCGTGGAGGACCTGTCCGAGGGCGCCAAGGGGGCGGGGGAGCTCCATCTGGAGCGCACCGCCGCCGTCTTCGCGGGCGCGCTGATCATCCAGACGGTCTTCACCCGGATGATGCGGCTGCGCGCCGCGATCCTCGGTGAGGAGATGCTGGCCGATCTGCGCGAGGACTTCCTCGTACGGTCGGTGCGGCTGCCGCCCGGCGTCCTGGAGCGGGCCGGCACCGGCGATCTGCTGTCCCGTATCACCACCGACATCGACCGCCTCGCCAACGCGATGCGGGAAGCAGTACCGCAGCTCACGATCGGCGTCGTGTGGGCCGCGCTGCTGATCGGCGCGCTGGGCGTCACCGCGCCGCCGCTGGCGCTCGCGGTGGTGGTGGCGCTGCCGGCGCTGGTCGTGGGCTGCCGCTGGTACTTCAGGCGGGCGCCGTCGGCCTACCGCTCCGAGGCGGCCGGGTACGCGGCGGTCGCCGCGGTGCTCGCCGAGACGATCGACGCCGGGCGGACGGTCGAGGCGCACCGCCTCGGCCGGCGCCGGGTGGCGCTGTCCGACCGCCGGATCAAGGAGTGGACGGCGTGGGAGAACTACACGCTCTATCTGCGCTCGGTGCTCTTCCCCGTCATCAACCTCACCCACGTCACGATCTTCGCGGCGACGCTGGTGGGCGGCGGTGTCTTCGTGCTCCAGGGCTGGATCACGGTCGGCCAGCTGACGACCGGCGCGCTGTTCGCGCAGATGCTGGTCGACCCGGTCGGTCTCATCCTGCGCTGGTACGACGAGCTCCAGGTGGCCCAGGTGTCCATCGCCAGGCTCGTGGGCGTACGCGAGATCGAGCCGGACGACGGTGACGAGACGGTCGTGCCGGACGGCCGCGACGTCAGCGCCGACCATGTCAACTTCGGTTACCGCGAAGGGGTCGACGTGCTCCACGAGGTGACCCTGGACGTCGCGCCGGGCACCCGCGTCGCCCTGGTGGGCCCCTCCGGCGCGGGCAAGTCCACGCTGGGGCGGCTGCTCGCGGGGATCTACGGGCCGCGGACGGGCCGGATCACCCTCGGCAAGGCGGAGTTGTCACGGATGCCCGCGGAGCGGGTGCGCGGCCATGTCGCGCTGGTCAACCAGGAGCACCACGTCTTCGTGGGCTCGATGCGCGACAATCTGCGGCTCGCCCGCGCGGAGGCGGAGGACGCCGAACTGTGGGCGGCGCTCGGCGCGGTCGACGCGGACGGCTGGGCCCGCGCGCTCGACGACGGGCTCGACACCGAGGTCGGCTCGGGCGGCACGACGCTCACACCGGCGCAGGCGCAGCAGATCGCGCTGGCGAGGCTGGTGCTGGCGGACCCGCACACGCTGGTCCTGGACGAGGCGACGTCGCTGCTGGACCCGCGCGCGGCCCGGCATCTGGAGCGGTCGCTGGCGAAGGTGCTCCAGGGCCGTACGGTCGTGGCGATCGCCCACCGTCTGCACACCGCGCACGACGCGGATGTGATCGCGGTGGTCGAGGAGGGCCGGATCAGCGAACTGGGCAGCCACGACGAACTGGTGGCGGCCGACGGCGCGTACGCGGCGCTGTGGCGCTCCTGGCACGGCTGAGCGGTTCGGTCCCGGGGCCCCGGGCCGGCTGTCGTTCAGCCGGCCCGGGGCCCCTTCGTCGGTCGCGGCGCGAAGGTGACGGGCGCCCGGAAGCGGGCCTTGCGCGCGGCCCGGCGCAGGACCGTCAGGACCGCCGGGCCCGCGAGAAGGACGCAGATCAGGGTGGTGACCGCCCGGCCGGTGTCCCAGCCCAGTGAGGTGGCCAGGTCGAAGGCGATGTAGCGCTGCCACTGCTCGGTGAAGGGCAGGCCCGGCAGATAGGCGATCGAGCTGTTGGGGTCGAGGGAGAACGGCCAGAAGGAGAGATTGAGCAGGAAGCCGAAGAGGAAGCCGGAGAAGCTTCCGTACACGGCGAGGAGCGCGACTTCCCGTCGGCCGGTGGCCCGGGGCAGCAGACCCGCGAGCATGCCGACGAACGCGCAGCCGAACATCTGGTACGGCATCCAGGGCCCCACGCCGCCCGTGATGAGGGCGGACGCGAACAGGGACGTACAGCCGAGGGTGAAGCCGAAGCCGGGGCCGTACACCCGGCCGGCCAGGACCAGGATGAAGAAGACTGTCTCGATCCCGGCGGTGCCCGCGCCGAGCGGCCGGATCGCCGCGTTGACGGCGGAGAGCACCCCGAGCATGGCGAGGGCCTTGGAGTTGATGCCGCCTTCGGCGATCTCGGAGATGACCACGCAGAGGATGAGGACCAGGAGTACGCCGAAGATCGCGAGCGGCGCGTACCGGGAGCCGAAGGTGCCCGGGGAGACGAAGAACGGCCAGAAGAACGCCACCACGCCGAGGAACGCCGCCATCGCGATGACGATTCCGGCGCGCGGGGTGATGCGGATCGCGGTGGTACGCGGCTGCTCGGAGGGGGCGGACGTGGACGTCGGGGTCTCGGTCATACGGCGCCACCCGCCGGGGTCGCGTCGGCGAGCGCCGTCGTCGCCTGATTCACCGTCAGATAGGGCAGAGGCGCGAGCACCTTGGCGATCTGTGGGGCGAACACCGGTGAGGAGACGACCACGTCGGCGGCGGGACCGTCGGCGACGATCTCTCCCTCGGCCATCACCACCACCCGGTCAGCCGTCCGGGCCACGAACTCCACGTCGTGGGTGGAGACGACCACGGCCCGTCCCTCGGCCGCCAAACCGTCCAGGATTCCGGTGAGTTGGGCCTTGGCCCGGTAGTCGAGGCCTCGGGTCGGCTCGTCCAGCAGGACGATGCCGGGAGCGGCCGAGAGCTGGATGGCGAGTACCAGGGACAGCTTCTGGCCTTCGGAGAGATCGCGGGGGTGGGTGGGGTCGTCGATGCCGGGGGCGAGGCGGTCCAGGATCGATCGGGCGGACGGTCCGTCCGCGAGCGCCGACTCGGCGTCGGCCCTGCCGAGTTCCTGTCCGACGCTCTCCAGGTAGAGCAGGTCGGTGGGGGTCTGAGGGACGAGCCCGACCAACTGCCTCGCTCTGGTCGCCTTCACGGCTCCGGGGTCGGTCTCATCGGTACCGCTCCCGCCCCACGGGATGACCCGTACGGTCCCGCCGGTGCGGGTGCCCGACCCCTGGAGAGCCCACAGCAGCGACGACTTGCCGGATCCGTTGCGGCCCATCAGCGCACAGGTCTCGCCCGCGCGCAGATCCAGGTCCACCTCCCGTACGGCGGGCAGGGCCCGGCCCCGGTAGCGGACGCTCACATCCCGGGCCGCCAGCAGGCGGCCCCCGCCCGGGGGGGCGGGGCGGGCGGGGGGGTCCGGCACCAAGGGGGGCCGGGCCCGCAGAGGGGGGGGGGGGCGGGGCGCGGGCCGGGCGGCCAGGG
>NZ_JBHXRM010000031.1:19547-103099 GCF_042716895.1 Streptomyces sp. NPDC058653
ACACGGTCCGGATCTCCCAGCAGCCGAAGGCCGCGTAGGCGCGGGCCGGCCCCGGGGCCCGGCGCGCCACCCCCGCCCCCCCCCGCGCCGGGTGGCGCGGGCCGGGCGGCGGGTACCGGCACATCGGCGAGCCGTGCCCGCAGAGGGGCGGCGGCGCGGCGCGCGTCCCGTACGGACAGGGGCAGGGGCGACCATCCCTGGTGGCGGCCCAGCTCCACCACGGGCGGGGCGATCGTCGTCGTACGGAAGACCTCGGCGGGTGGTCCGGTCACGACCGTGCCGTCGCCGGGCAGATACAGCACCCGGTCCGCGTACTGCACGACGCGCTCCATACGGTGTTCGGCGAGGAGCACGGTGACGCCGAGGTCGTGCACGAGACGGGTGATCGCCGCGAGGACCTCCTCGGCGGCGGTGGGGTCGAGCGCGGAGGTGGGCTCGTCCAGGACGAGGATCCGGGGGTGGGCGGTCAGGACGGAGCCGATGGCGACGCGCTGCTGCTGGCCGCCGGAGAGTTCGTGGGGTGCCCGGTGGCGCAGGTCGGCCAGGCCGAGGAGGTCGAGGGTCTCCTCCACGCGCTTGCGCATGGTCTCGGGCGGGACCGCCAACTGCTCCATGGCGTAGGCGAGTTCCTCCTCCACGCTGTCGGTGACGAACCCGTCGAGGGGGTCCTGGCCCACCACGCCGACGACATCGGCCAGTTCGCGGGGCGGGTGTGTGGCGGTGTCGCGGCCGTCGACGGTCACGGAGCCGTACAGGGTGCCGCCGGTGAAGTGCGGGACGAGCCCGTTGACGGTACCGAGGAGAGTGGACTTGCCGACGCCGGTGTGGCCGACGACCAGGCAGAGTTCGCCCTCGTCCACGGTGAGGTCGACATCGGTGAGGACCGGCTCGTCGGCGTCGTCGTACTGGACGCTGAGGTGGTCGAAAGTGATCACTTGACGCCGGCTTTCTGGGTGGGCTCGGAGCGCGGCGGGGTCGCGGGCGCCCGCGCGGGAGCGGTCGGCGGCGGACTCGTACGTGCTCCGCCGGGCGGTACCGGTGGTGGTGCGAGGAACCCCGCGCAGCCGGCGAGCAGGATCGCGGCCGCCGGGACCGGCGGCAGGGTCGGCCAGCTCAACGGGTAGATGGACGGGTTGAGTTCGGCGGCGTCGAATCCCGCGTTGATGAAGAGCAGCACGGCCGACAGGACGCCGCAGCCGGCGACCGCCCACTCCGCGAGGCGCCAGGGGTCCGGCCGGTAGGAGGTACGGGTGACCCGCCGCCCGCCGAGCCGCAGCCCGCCCAGGCAGAGCGCCGTCCCGAGCGCGAGCCCCGGGAGACCGAGGAAGGTGGGCGCGGACGCGTCGAGCAGGCCGTACGCCCCCGCGCACAGCCCGCACATCCCGGCCAGCATCAGCGCGCCGGTGAGCCGCCGCGAGTTCTCCGTGGCGCTTCCGGCGCGGCCGTAGCCGCGTGAGTCCATGGCGGACGCGAGACGCAGGGAGCGTTCCAGGGCGTCCTCCAGAACGGGTACGACGATGCCGCGCAGGACGCGGAAGCCTTTCGTCCGGCCGGCCCGCAGCCGTCGGGCGCGGTTGACCCTCTGCACGCTCTGCACGAGTTGGGGGGCGACACTCATGGACACGGTGACGGCGACGCCGAGTTCGTACAGGGCCCCGGGCAGGACGCGCAGGGCGCGTTTGGGGTTGGCGAGGGTGTTGGCGGCGCCGACGCAGCACAGCATGCAGGCCAGACGCAGCCCGTCCACGCCCGCCGACAGCAGGGCCTCCAGGGAGACGGGGCCGCCGAGCTGGATGCCCGCGTACCAGTCGGGGGTGGGGATGTGCGGCAGGGAGAAGAGGAAGTGGTCGCGGGGTGTGACGCCGCTGGCGAAGACCGCGCGGAACACCACCCTTATCGCGACGACCGTCAGCGCCAGATACAGGTAGTACGTGAAGCCGCGCGCCCAGGGGGCCTCGGTGCGGCGCATGCTGATCACGTAGCCGAGGACCGCGAGCACGAGGAAGAGCAGCAGCGGGTTGTTCGTACGGCTGACGGCGGTGGCGAGGGCGAGGGCCCAGATCCACCAGGCGACCGGGTGCAGCATGCGGGGCACACGGCCGCGGGCGGCCTGCCCCGGTGCGGGACCGGCCGCCCGGACCACGACGGTGGACGGCGGCACGCGTTACTCCGTGCGCCGTCGGCGCCGGACGGCGTACCCGCCGGCGAGGCCGATCGCCAGTGTCGCCGCCGCCGTGAGGACGGTGGGCACGATCGAGCCGGAGTCATGGGGCGCGTCGGCAGTGGGGTCGGCGTCGACGATCTGCCGGGAGGGCTCGGGGGCGGCGGCGACCGCGCCGGGTTCCGCGCGGGTGGAGGCGGACGGCGAGGGGCTCTTGGCGGCGGACCGAGGCGGGGACTTCGACGGTGACGCGGACGGGGAGGCGGACGTGGGGGACGGTGACGGCTTCGGCGCGGGCTTCTCCTGCACCGGGCGCCCGGGCGCGGGTCCGGTGTCGGTGCCGGGCGCCGGCGGCTCGGCGGCATCCGTCTCGAAGCCGTTCTGGGGTGCTCCCCCGCCGGTGGGCCTGGTGTTGCGGGCGCGCAGCTGGTCCGGTGTCACGGTCGGCCGGCCGGTGGTGCCCTCGATGTTCGTCCCGCCGAAGATCCACAGGTCGACGCTGCCCGGCCTCGGCTTGTAGAGCATCGCGCCGAGCTGGCTGTACGTCCAGGTGTTCCGGCCCGGGTCGGCGTGCCAATAGGACCAGTAGGCGGAGGCGGGCGGGGTGAGAACGCAGTCCTCCTGCGAGGGCGGCGGGTACTGCCTGCCGCCCTGGTGCCCGGCGTAACCGATGCGGCAGATGAAGGCCGGACCGTCGTGGCCGGTGCCGGTGGTGCGCCAGCCGCCCTGGTTGAGCAGCTCGTAGCCGGTGGTCGGCGTGGTCCCGCAGGAGCGCAGGATCGGCCCGCCCCAGTCGCCGAAGTCCACGGCGAGTACGGCGCCGGACGAGGTGGTGCACCGCCCCATCGGCTGCGGCTTCGCGGCGGCGGGTCCGGCCGTGGTGGCGAGCGCGCCCGCGGTGAGGGCGAGCGCCGTCAGCAGGCGGACGATCGTACGGGCCACCCGGGCGCTCATCGCTCCCTCCCGGTGGCGGTCGTCCGGCGGCGGGTGACGAGGATGGACCAGCCCGCCACGGTCAACGCCCCGGCCACGGCGGCCAGTGTCCCCACCCGCGTACCGGTGGAGGCCAGCGCGCCGGCCCCTGAACCCGAGCCCGCCTCCTCGCCGCCGGTGGTCACGATCTCCGGCACCGTGGGGGTGTCCGAGGGGCCGGGGGCCGGCTCGCCCGGGGGCCGCGGAGCGGTACCCGTCAAGTCCCGCTCCAGCGTGCCGAACGAGGTGCCCACCGCACCGCCGAGCGCCTGTGTGGAGGCGCGTACGTCGGAGCCGGGCTGACCGTCGGCGGCCACGTCGAAGCCGCCGTCCTTGTTCTGCTGCTTCGCCAGGAACTTCCGCGCCTTCTTGATCTCGGTCGCGTACTTCCCGGCGTCCAGGGAGAGTCCCTGGATCGCGAGGCCCGCGGAGTTGACGGAGTTGCCGGCGGCGCCGGGGAAACCGCCGTCGGGGAGCTGCTTGGCGGCGATCCAGGCGAGGGCCTTGTCTACGGCCTGCGCGGACGTCGTGTCCTCGGCCAGGTCGAGGGCCATCGCGGCGATCGCCGTCGAGTCCACCTCGGAGTCGCCGGTCGACGGAATCAGACTCGGCCATGCGCCCGACGGGTGCTGGAGACTCTTCAGATACGCGACCGGCCCGGCGGCCGACCCGGCCTCTCCGGCGCGCAGTTGGGCGATCACCGCGAGAGACTGCGAGAAAACGGAGGGGCCGTACCGGTAGGCGCCCCTGGCCGGGCAGCTGCGGTCCGGGGCCCCTGACGGGGCCTCGCACACCGCCTCGTCCAGTGCCGCGATCAGGTCGGCGCCCGCGAAGTCGCGCGGGTCACGGCCGGTGGCCTGGGCGAGCACCGCCAGCTTGCCGATCGAGCCGCCCCCCGCGTGCGACGTACCGACACCGGTCCAGTCGCCCACGGTCCGGCCGGGCTCGGAGCCGTCCTCGCCCTCGGTGTCGAGGAAGTCGACGATGCCGCGCAGCGCGTCGTTGTCGTTGCCTGTCGCGGCCAGGGCGTAGGCGGCGTCGATGGTGAGACCGAAGTCGGCGAAACCGGTGCCGGCGACGTTCTCGTAGTAGTGACCCTGCTTCAGACGGGCGCCGTCCGTGAGGTACGCGGCGCCCTTGTCCAGATCCGGGCCCTCGCCCGGGGCCCACGGCGGCTTCGGGCCGTCCGTCGGCGGCGGGGGCTCGCCCGTCGGAGGGTCGCCCGGGCCGGGATCCGGCAGCTCCACGCCGAGCGTGGCGAGGCTGGTGCGCGCGGCGGAGAAGGCGGCGGCCCAGGTGGGGAAGATCTCCGGCTCCGTGGCGCCCTCGTCGAAGCCGAAGCCGCCCGACCCGGTCTGCTGGCGTGACAGCCAGGAGACGGCGGCGTCGGCGCGCCCGGTGTCGCCGAGCAGTCGCAGCGCCTGCTCGGACTTGGCCGTCGCGTTGACATCGCCGGTGGTCACGCCCGGGTAGGCGGCGAAGGCGCCGGTGGGCAGCTGGGCCCGGCGCAGGGTCCGGTGCGCCTCGGCGACCGCGTCGTCATGTCCGCCCGCCTGCCGCAGTGCGATCGTCGCGTACGGAGTGGTGGCGGGGTCACTGCCCGCGCACACGGTGCCTTCGCCCACCAGCGTCGGGGAGAACCCGCCGTCCTTGCACTGGTGGGCGGCGAGCCGGCCGACAGCCGCCGTGGGCACGGTGACACCCGCCCGGTCCAGCGCCAGCAGGGCGATCGCCTGCGTCTCGACATCGCCGACGTCGTGGAAGTCGCCCTTGCCCTTGCAGCCCGGTGTGCCACCCCTCTCGCACACCGCCTTGGCCAGGTCCCCGGCCACGTCGTGCCCGCCCACGCCGCGCGGGTCGCCGCCGGTGCCCGACGCGAGCAGGGAGAGAAGTGCCGCTCCGGTGGCGGACACCGGCCGGTCGGCGCCGTTCGGGTACGCGAACTCCTCGGTGTGGCCGGCCAGTTTGGCGCGCATTCTGTCGACCGTCGCGTTCTCCTCGCCGATGGCGGCGAGGGAGAGCGCGGTCTGCGCGGACTGGTAGAGGTTCGGGGTCTGAGCACCCTCGTCGCGTACGTGGTCGCCGTCGGTGAGCCTGCTCTTCAGATAGCCGTCCAGCCTGCGGAGATCGACCTCACCGGGCTCGACGTCCGGCGGGTCCTCTCCGGGTTCGCCCTGGCCCCCGGCTCGCACCTGCGCGGGTGTGAACGTGGGGCCCCCGCCGGTTCCGCCCACATCGGTGGGGCCGAAGACCCATGCCTCCACGGATCCGTCCTTCGGCCTGTTGCTCATCGCGCCGAGCGGGCTGTACGTCCAGAAGTCCTGGCCCGCCGGGGCGAGCCAGTAGGACCAGTACGCGGTGGCGGGCGGGGTGAGCTCGCACGCCTCCTCCGCCGGAGTCGGGTACCCGGCGCCGGAGTCGAACTCGGCGTGGCCCAGGCGACAGATGAACGCGGGGCCGTCGTGCTCGGTGCCCTCGGTGCTGAACCCGGCCTCGTGCAGGAGGTCGTATCCCGTGGTCGGACTCGCGTCGCAGCCCCGGACGATCCCACCGCCCCAGTCGCCGAAGTCCACCGCGACGACCGCGCCCTTGGTGGGGGTGCACGTCTCGATGGGGTCGGCCGCGGCCGGGGACGCGGGGCCGAGCAGGAAGACCCCGCCGGCGACAGCCATGAGGACGGAGCACAGCAGCGCGCCCGCTCGCGGGCGCACACCGCGCGCTCTTCGTCCGGATACGTCTCCGTGCTCCACGGCGGCCCCCTGGCGTCGGCCGTTACGGGGGTCCACGTGACGCGACCGGCGGCCCGGTGGAGTCGTCGAGCGACGTCCCCGGCGGTGCCGGCCGTACCACGCCGTAGTCCGCGACGGCGTCGTTCACTTGAGCTCAGAACCAGGTAATCCGGCTTGCCCACCGGGCACATGAGTGCCTGACGGGCCTACGGTTGCGGGTCAGCGCCGGACTTAGACCGGCTTCCCCTGGGAACTGAGCAGAGATGCGGACGAATTAGAGCACAGATGCGAATCCGGCGACAAGGGAGTGCGCGGCGCGCGGTTTTCGACTAGCGTCCCGTGCTGCCGAGTTGGGGGAATCCGGTGGGAGTCCGGAGCTGACGCGCAGCGGTGTGGACCCGGGGGCTCGGAGCCCCGGAGAGGTCCGAGCCCGAATGCCCGACCGGCCTGTTCCACAGGACGTCGACCCACGCGCTCGGGCGACGGCCGCGTGTCGTCGGGCGGGCTCTCGTACACGGATTCTCGCGTACGGGTACGGCCGGAGGGGCGTGAGGCCGCCGCCCCTCTCTCCCCGGGAGTACCGACATGACCTCACCCCGCGCCTCGCGACCCCGCGCCTCGCGCGTCAGCTCGTCCCGCCGGGGCGTCACCCGGCGCACCGTCGCCCGGCCCGCCCTGATCGCCGTACCCGCCGCGTTCACCGCACTCGCCCTGACCGCGCTGCCCGCACTCGCCACGTCGACCCCCGCGCAGATAGCCACGTCCAAGACGAACGGTGTGGGCTATCTGCGCTCACTGCAAGGCGCCGACGGTTCGTACGCGGGCGCCGGACTCTCCAACGAATGGGCTTTCTCCGCGTTCGCCGCCGCCGGGACGGCGGCCGTCGACGTCGCACCGGGCGGCGACACGAGCAGGAACGCCCGTACCGTCTACCGTGCCCACCTCGCCAACGCCTCCTGGCCCGGCACCTCCCCGGTCGTCACCGACTACGAGCGCGGCATCATCAACGCCTACTCCGCCGGTGTCGACCCCGCCCGGGTCTCCGCGAGCCGCAATCTGATCGCCGACACCTACGCGTACTGGCAGAACTCCGAGCCGGGCTACTGGGGGGCGTCCGCCAACTTCAACGGCACCGTCTTCGCACTCATCGCCCTCGCCGGCGCCAAGACGCAGACCGGTGTCCAGCGCGTACCGCAGGCGCTCCTGAACAGGTCCGTCACCACGGTCCGCGCCAATCAGCACGACGACGGCGGCTGGACCTTCGCCAAGGCCGAGGGCGACCCGGCCAAGCTCGCCGCCGACGGCGACATCGACATGACCGGCGCCGCCATGGCCGCACTCTGCATGTCCGGCGTCCCGGCCACCGACCCCGCCATCACCGAGGCGAAGGCCTTCCTCAAGTCGAAACTCATCAGAACCACCGGCGCCTTCGACGCCATGTTCGGCGCCAACACCAACTCCAACGGCTGGGCCGTCTCCGGCCTCAACGCCTGCGGCATCAACCCGCAGACCGGTGACTTCCTCACCACGGCCGGCAAGACGCCCGTGGACTTCCTGATCGCCCAGCAGTTCAACCCGGCCGGCGGCTTCAGATACCTCCCCGGCGACACCGGCCCCTCCGCGTACGCCTCGGTCGACGCCCTGCGCGCCGTGGCCGGCGGCGGCTTCGTCGCGGCCCCGCCCGCCCCGACCACGGCGGGTGCCCCGCGCTGGGTGGCGGCCTCCGGATTCACCCCGGGCACGGCGACCGAGCTCGCCCTGACCGTGGACGACGGGACGTCGCTGAAGGTCTGTTCGGTGGCGTTCACCCCGACCGCGTCCACCACCACCCTCGGGGCGGTCCTGGACGCGGCGACCACCGCGGCCACCCCGTCCGGCTGCGTCACCTCCGTCACTCCCGGGAGTGGTACCGGCGTGATCACCGGCGTCAACGGCAGGACCAACACGGGCGGTGCGACCTGGAGGGCGAGTGTCGACGGCGCGGCGGCCGCGGCGGCGAGCCGCGGGACGGTGATCAACCTGGGCGACACGATCTCCCTGCGCTACGGCTCCTGATCCTGCGGCAGTCCCGCGTCCGAAAGCGGGAAGTGGTGTCCGGGCGGGCGCCAGAAGGTGTCCGCCCGGGCGCGCACGCGCCGCCGGACCGTCATGGACCGGCGCCCACACCCCTGCGCGACGCCGCCCCTCAGATCACGTTCAGCGCCGCCGCGCCGCCCACCCCGCCCAGCAGCATGAACAGGGGCATCAGCACCTTCAGCTCGACCCAGCTGCCCGCCCGGAAGCGGAGCGCCTTCGGTGGGCCGATCGGGTACCAGCGTTTGCGGCCCACCGGGATCGGCCAGAGGATCGGGCAGCCCGAGACCGTCAGCGCGTCGCCGATGTCGTGGACCAGCGCGCCCAGGACTATCGGCAGCCCGAGCCAGAGGTACTCCTGGCCGGGGCCGGTGAAGAGCCAGTCCGAACCGTTGCCGGGCTTGTCCAGCACTCCGGCCAGGATCCACGCGCTCGTCGCGCCGAGCAGCCACACGAGTACGTCGCTGGAGACCCGCGCCGCCCGCCAGAGCAGTCCCTCGACGGCGAGCACCATATGGATGAAGAGCAGCGCGAGCACGGCCCAGCGTCCGCCGAGTATCGCGATCGCGGAGGCGCCGCCGCCGATCGCGACGGCCCAGAGCCAGGTGTGGGTGAGGGTGCGGTGGCCGCCGGTCCTGCGGGCGTCGGCCGGTTTCTTTGTCGCTTTGTAGACGGCGAAGGACATCTTGTCGACGATGCCGCACATCGCCTTGGACACCGGTCCGAAGGCCCGTGAGATCGTCGCGGACTTGTGGTCCAGGTCGGGGGCGAGCGCCGCCCCCGCACAGATCAGCGCGCCGGCGACGAGCACCGGCCAGGGCATGGTGCGGTCGGCCGCCGCCGCGGCGGCTCCCACCCCCAGCCAGGCGGCCGCGCCGGACAGCGAGTGCGCCGGCCCCATCATGATCGTCCCCGCATGATCGATCCCCGCCCCGTCGTCGCTGTGGTGATACGTGCGATGGGCCCACCGACGTTGCGGCAAGGCCCAGTTGACAGGGCAGCGTACCGGTAGTGATCTTCCGTGGGTCGTCCGGTTCCCGCATCGGGACCGAAGGCAGGCAAGATGGGGGCGTGACCCTTATTGATCAGCTGCCGCCGGATGCCGACCCCGATGCCCTCTTCGAGGCCTTCTCCTCATGGGCCGAGGGCCAGGGCATCACGCTCTATCCGGCTCAGGAGGAGGCGCTGATCGAGGTGGTCTCCGGGGCCAACGTGATCGTCTCCACCCCCACAGGCTCCGGAAAGAGCCTGATCGCGGCGGGTGCGCACTTCACGGCGCTGGCCGAGGACAAGGTCACCTTCTACACCGCCCCGATCAAGGCGCTGGTGTCGGAGAAGTTCTTCGATCTCTGCAAGCTCTTCGGTACCGAGAACGTCGGCATGCTCACCGGCGACGCGTCCGTGAACGCCGACGCGCCGGTCATCTGCTGTACGGCGGAGGTGCTCGCCTCGATCGCGCTGCGCGACGGCAGGCACGCCGACATCGGCCAGGTCGTGATGGACGAGTTCCACTTCTACGCGGAGCCGGACCGGGGCTGGGCCTGGCAGATCCCGCTCCTGGAACTGCCGCAGGCGCAGTTCATCCTGATGTCCGCGACGCTCGGCGACGTGTCGCGGTTCGAGGAGGACCTGACGCGCCGCACGGGCCGGCCCACCTCCGTGGTCCGCTCGGCGACCCGCCCGGTGCCGCTGAGCTACGAGTACCGCCTCACCCCGATCACCGAGACGCTGACGGAACTGCTGGAGACCCGTCAGGCGCCGGTGTACATCGTGCACTTCACCCAGGCGGCGGCCGTCGAGCGCGCGCAGTCGCTGATGAGCATCAACATGTCGACGCGGGAGGAGAAGGACCGGATCGCCGATCTGATCGGCAACTTCCGTTTCACCACCAAGTTCGGCCGCAATCTCTCCCGTTACGTACGCCACGGTATCGGGGTGCACCACGCCGGGATGCTCCCGAAGTACCGCCGACTGGTCGAGAAGCTCGCGCAGGCCGGTCTGTTGAAGGTGATCTGCGGTACGGACACGCTCGGCGTCGGCGTCAACGTCCCTATCCGCACGGTGCTGTTCACGGCCCTCACCAAGTACGACGGCACCCGCGTACGCACGCTGCGCGCCCGTGAGTTCCACCAGATCGCGGGCCGGGCGGGCCGGGCCGGATTCGACACGGCGGGCTTCGTCGTCGCGCAGGCTCCCGAGCATGTCGTGGAGAACGAGAAGGCGCTCGCCAAGGCGGGCGACGATCCGAAGAAGCGCCGCAAGGTGGTCCGCAAGAAGGCCCCGGAAGGCTTCGTCGCCTGGTCGGAGACCACGTTCGACAAGCTCATCACCTCCGATCCGGAGCCGCTGACCTCCCGCTTCCGGGTCACGCACACCATGCTGCTGTCGGTGATCGCGCGGCCGGGCAACGCGTTCGAGGCGATGCGCCGGCTGCTGGAGGACAACCACGAGCCGCGCAAGCAGCAGTTGCGGCACATCAGGCGCGCGATCGCGATCTACCGCTCGCTGCTGGACGGTGGCGTGGTGGAGCGGCTGGAGACCCCGGACGCGGAGGGCCGCATCATCCGGCTCACCGTCGACCTCCAGCAGAACTTCGCGCTCAACCAGCCGCTGTCGACGTTCGCGCTGGCGGCGTTCGATCTGCTGGACCCTGATTCCCCCTCGTACGCGCTGGACATGGTCTCCGTCGTCGAGTCGACGCTGGACGATCCCCGCCAGATCCTCGCCGCCCAGCAGAACAAGGCGCGGGGCGAGGCGATCGGGCAGATGAAGGCCGACGGTGTCGAGTACGAGGAACGGATGGAGCGGCTCCAGGAGTTCACGTATCCGAAGCCGCTCGAAGAGCTGCTCTGGCACGCGTACGAGGTCTACCGCACCAGCCACCCGTGGGTCGGCGACCATCCGGTGTCGCCGAAGTCCGTCATCCGTGACATGTACGAACGGGCCATGACCTTCACGGAGTTCACGTCCCACTACGAACTGGCGCGCACCGAGGGCATCGTGCTGCGGTATCTCGCGAGCGCGTACAAGGCGTTCGAGCACACCATCCCCGACGATCTCAAGTCGGAGGACCTGGAGGATCTGATCGCCTGGCTCGGTGAGATGGTGCGTCAGGTCGACTCCAGTCTCCTCGACGAGTGGGAGCAGTTGGCCAACCCGGAGGAGGAGACGGCCGAGGAGGCGCGGGAGAAGGCCGACCAGGTCAAGCCGGTCACCGCGAACGGGCGTGCCTTCCGGGTGCTGGTGCGCAACGCGATGTTCCGCAGGGTGGAGCTGGCGGCGCTGGACAAGGTGGACGAGCTGGGCGAGCTGGACGCCGAGTCGGGCTGGGACGCGGACGCCTGGGGCGACGCGATGGACGGCTACTGGGACGAGTACGAGGAGCTGGGCACCGGTCCCGACGCCCGGGGCCCGAAACTGCTCGGCATCGAGGAGGATCCGGCCCACGGCCTGTGGCGGGTCCGGCAGTCGTTCGCCGATCCGAACGGCGACCATGACTGGGGCATCAGCGCGGAGGTCGATCTCGCCGCCTCCGACGAGGAGGGCCGGGCCGTGGTCCGGGTCACCTCCGTGGGCCAGCTGTCCGCCGCCTGAGTCCGGCGGTACGTCGAAACCGTGGAGAACGAGAACGATGACGAATCCCGCCGAGCGGCTGGTCGACCTGCTCGATCTGGAACGGATCGAGGTCAACATCTTCCGTGGGCGCAGCCCGGACGAGTCGCTGCAACGGGTCTTCGGCGGCCAGGTGGCGGGCCAGGCCCTGGTGGCGGCCGGGCGTACCACGGAAGGTGAGCGTCCGGTCAACTCGCTGCACGCCTACTTCCTGCGCCCCGGCCGGCCCGGGGTGCCGATCGTCTATCAGGTGGAGCGGGTCCGGGACGGGCGGTCGTTCACGACGCGCCGGGTCACGGCGGTGCAGGAGGGGCGGACGATCTTCAATCTGACGGCGTCCTTCCACCTCCCGGAGGAGGGCGGCTTCGAGCACCAGCTGCCGCCCCGGCTGGACTTCCCGGACCCGGAGTCGCTGCCGACGGTGGCGGACGAGGTCCGGGAGCATCTGGGCGGGCTGCCCGACGCGTTCGAACGGATGGCGCGCCGTCAGCCGTTCGACATCCGCTACGCGGACAGGCTGCGCTGGACGGCGGAGGAGATCGAGGACGCGGATCCGCGCAGCGCGGTGTGGATGCGGGCGGTGGGCCCGCTGGGCGACGACCCGCTGGTGCACACGTGCGCGCTGACGTACGCGAGCGACATGACCCTGCTGGACGCGGTGCGTATCCCGGTGGAGCCGCTGTGGGGGCCGCGCGGGTACGACATGGCGTCCCTGGACCACGCCATGTGGTTTCACCGGCCGTTCCGGGCGGACGAGTGGTTCCTGTACGACCAGGAGTCGCCGATCGCGACCGGTGGACGGGGGCTGGCCCGGGGCCGTATCTACGACCGCTCGGGCCGCCTCCTGGTATCGGTCGTCCAGGAGGGGCTGTTCCGTAAGCTCCGCGGGTGAGAGGCGACAATGGTCCGGACGACCGGGACCGACTGCTCCGAGGAGACCTTGATGACTGTGTACGACATCCCGCTGCGCACCCTCAGCGGTAAGCCGACCTCGCTGGCCGCGTACAAGGGCCGGGCGGTGCTGGTGGTGAATGTGGCGTCGAAGTGCGGTCTCACTCCGCAGTACGAGGGCCTGGAGCGGCTCCAGCAGACGTACGGCGAGCGTGGTCTCACGGTCGTGGGGGTGCCCTGCAACCAGTTCGCGGGCCAGGAGCCGGGCAGCGCCGAGGAGATCGAGACGTTCTGCTCGACGACGTACGGGGTGAGCTTCCCGCTGCTGGAGAAGTCCGAGGTCAACGGCGAGAACCGGCACCCGCTGTACGCGGCGCTGACCGAGCGGGCGGACGCGGCCGGCGAGGCGGGTGACGTGCAGTGGAACTTCGAGAAGTTCCTGATCTCCCCGGACGGCGAGGTCGTGGGCCGTATCCGTCCCCGTACGGAGCCGGAGGCCCCTGAGGTCGTCGCGGCGATCGAGGCCCAACTCCCGTCGTAACGCGCGCTTTTCAGAACGATGCCCGGCCCCTGAGAGGGGGCCGGGCATCGGCGTGTTGGCCCCCGGGACCGGTTCATCCACCATGTATCCACGCGTTCATCACAGTTTCGACACAACCGGAGAGAGGGTCCTACAAGGGGGCAAGTCACGCCGCTACGGTCATCCCCTCACGAAGCGGCCCTTGGGGGACACATGAGTTATCAGCCACCTTCCGGACCCGGCCCCGCCCCTTACGTCGGGCCGCCCGCCCCGGCGCCCGGCCGTCCGAGGTGGACACGGAAGCGGGTGCTGCTGCCTCTGCTGGCGGTGCTCTTCTTCCTGGGACTGGTACTGGGCATCGGATCGGCGGACGACACGGCGGGGACGGAGAACGCGGCGGACGCGAAGGCGGGACCGACGACGACGGTGACCGCCACACCGACGACCACCCCCGAACCGGCGGTGACCGAGACGGTGACGGCCGACCCGGAGCCGGCGCCCACCGTCACCAGGACGAAGACGGTCAGGGTGACGGTCGCACCCGCCGCCGACGACAACGACAGCGGCGACAGCGACGGGTCGTCCGGCTCGGGCGGCGGCTCCACGTACTACGCCAACTGCACGGCCGTCCGGGCCGCCGGCGCCGCCCCCATCCGCTCGGGAGACCCCGGCTACGGCTCGCACCTGGACCGCGACGGAGACGGCGTCGCCTGCGAGTGAGCCCGGGCGGGGGTGCGGGCGGGGTGCGGGCGGCGGTGACGGCGCGGGCCGGACGGGTGAAATTCCGCCGGGCAACGATGAGTCCCGGTGCCGTCGCCGGTCTCTACTGGCAGGACGGAAACACGCGAGGAACCGCACCTGCCGAGGAGAGCACCATGACCGCCACCTACACCTTCGACGTCTTCTCCAGCCTCGACGGCTTCGGCGCCGCGGGCGGGAACTGGACCGGCTACTGGGGCAGACAGGGCCCCGAACTTCTCGACCACCGCCTGGGCCTCTACGGCGAGGAACAGCGGATGGTCTTCGGGGCCCGGACCTACCGCCTGTTCGCCAGGATGCTGGCGGAGAGCACCCCGGACTCCGAGGTCCGCGACCCCTGGGTCACCCGGATGAGGGATCTGCCGACGACGGTGGTGTCGACCACCCTGGAAGGCCCCCTCGACTGGCCGGACGCGACCGTGGCGGGCGGCGACGCCGTCGACGTCGTCGCCCGCCTCAAGGAGGAGTCACCGGTGCCGTTGCGCTCGCACGGCAGCCTGTCGATGAACCGGGCGCTGATGGAGGCCGGTCTGGTCGACCGTGTGCAGGTGACGCTCTTCCCCGTGATCACCGGCCGCACCGGCCTGGACCCCGTCTTCCGGGGAGCGGCCGACTTCGACCTCGAACTGATCGAGCACCGGACGCTCGACAGCCACATCCAGGAACTCGTCTACCGCCCCACGGCACACACCTGACCCCACCCACAACAGCCCGCGCCCGGCACCTCAGAACCCGCCCAGCCCCCGGTGCCCGGCTCCCATGATCGTCGCCGACTCACCGGGAGCCAGCAGGTACGAGGTGCCGGTGCAGTTGCTGTTGGTCCAGAACCTCTGATAGGAGAACGAGTGGTTGATCGCTGACCGCACACTGATCGACAGGTTCTTGCACTGCCCGGACGCGACCGCGGCGCTCGTTGTCCCGAGTCCGCCGAAGTTGTAGGCGGTCCACCCGCAGACACTGCCGGCGTTGCAGGTCACCCGCACATCGGAGCCGCCGGTCGGCGCGGCCGCCGCCGGAGGGCCTGACGCCAACGCCGTACCGAGACTGATGACGGCGACCACTGCCCCGAGCCGTGCCTTTGTCGATCTACGCATGATCGAGTCCTTCCCCCGGGTCTTCCGGGTCTCCTTCGTGGCCTTCGGACCCAGCCACTGGGCCGCCGACCGGTGAAAGGGCGGCCGGTCGGCCTCTCAAGGTGTAGCGGCTCGCGCGTTGTTCGGGTTCGGAGCACTGATGCGAACAAACAATCGCCGAAGAATCCGACGGAGAGCGTCGGGCCGTGACCTGGGGAAACGGGGAACGGCAAGCGGTAAGGGGGTGCGGCGGTGCCGCGCAGAGAACGGCCGCTGGACGCGGTGAACGGTCCGTTGCCGGAATTCGCCGAAGGCTTACGGCAGTTGCGCCGGAAAGCGGGAAATCCGCCCTACCGGAGACTGGCGGAACTGGCCCACTACTCGATCTCGACTCTCTCCTCCGCCGCGTCCGGGCAGCGACTGCCGACCCTGGCGGTCACCCTGGCGTACGTGCGCGCGTGCGACGGGAACGCCGCGGAATGGGAGCGGCGTTGGCGCGAAACGGCGGACCTCGTCCTGGAGGACTCGGCGGACGCCGCCCCCGGGGCGCGGGAGGAGACGGGGGCGCGAGCGCCGTACGCCGGCCTGCGGGCGTTCCAGGAGCGGGACGCCCCGTGGTTCTTCGGCCGGGAGCGGCTAGTGGACGAAGTGGCCGACCGCTTGGAGCGTCGGCCGTTCGTCGTCGTCATCGGGGCTTCGGGCGCGGGCAAGTCCTCGCTTCTGCGGGCGGGGCTGGTCCCGCGTCTGCGCGACCGGGCGATGACGGTCGTCCTGACACCGGGACCGAGACCCCTGGAGGAGTGCGCGGTACGGCTCGGCGGCCCGGCGGGAGTGCCGCCCGGCGGGCTGTACGAGGAGTTGCGGCAGGACCCCGCCAATCTGGACCGGGTCGTACGGCAGATCCTTGCCCGTTCCGGTGAGGACGACAGTGTCGTGCTGATCGTCGACCAGTTCGAGGAGATCTTCACGCTGTGCCGGGACGAGGCCGAACGGCACCTCTTCATCGAGGCGCTGCTGACCGCGGCGGCCGCCGCGCACGGCCGGTGTCGCGTCGTCCTGGGTGTACGCGCCGACTTCTACGGCCACTGCATCCAGAACCCGCTGCTGGCGGCGGCGGTGCGCGACACACAGGTACCGGTCGGACCGATGACGGTCGACGAACTGCGCACCGCCGTGACCGGACCCGCCCGGCAGGCAGGTCTCACCGTCGAGGGCGCGCTTCTGACGTCACTCGTCGCGCAGGCCCACGGTCAGGCCGGCACGCTGCCGTTGCTCTCGCACGCGCTGCTCCAGACCTGGCGCGGACGGCGCGGCAACGCGCTGACACTGGATGCCTTCCAGGCCCTGGGCGGACTCGAAGGCGGCCTCGCCCGGACGGCGGAGGACTTCTACGGACAACTGTCCCCGCGGCAGCGGGAGACGGCCCGGCGCGTGTTCCTACGGCTGATCGCGGTGGGCGAAGGCACGCAGGACACCAAGCGGCCGGCCCGCCGGAAGGAGCTGGCGGGACTGGGCGAGCGGGCCGACGGCGCAGACCTCACCGCCGTACTCAACCACGCGGCCCACGCACGGCTGCTGACGCTGGACCATGAACGGGTCGAGCTGGCCCATGAGGCCCTGATCCGCTGCTGGCCCCGGCTGCGCGGATGGCTGACCGACGACCGCGAGGCCACCAGGGCCCTTGGGCAGCTCACCGACGCGGCGCACGCGTGGGAGGCACTGGGACGAGATCCGGGCGCGCTGTACCGGGGCACGCGTCTCGCGGCCGCCGCCGCGCTCGACCGCGCCTCGTTGTCCGTGCGGGAACGGGAGTTCCTCGATACGAGCCGGGCGGCCGCGGACGGCGAGCGGGCCGCCGCACGGCGCGGCGCCCGCCGGCTGCGCCGGCTCACCGCACTGCTGACCTTGCTGCTGGTCACCGCGTCGGCCGCGACCGTCTACGCGGTGCGCGCACAGGGCGACGCCCTTCGGCAGCGCAACATCGCCCTCTCCCAGAAGGTCGCCGCGCAGGCCACCGCACTGCGCGCCGCCGACCCCGCGCTCGCGACCCGGCTCAGCCTCGCCGCCTACCGTCTGGCCCCCACCACCGAGTCGCGCGGCAGCCTGCTCAGTACGTTCGCGACCCCGTACGCCACGCGGCTCACCGGCCACAACGAGAACGTCAACGCGGTGGCCTACAGCGCGGACAGCCGCACGCTCGCCACGGCGAGTACGGACGGCACCACCCGGCTGTGGAACATCACCGACCCCCACCGCCCCCGTACGCGCGCCATCCTGACCGGACACACGGAGAAGGTCAGCCACGCGGCCTTCAGCCCTGACACTCATCTTCTGGCGACCACGAGCTGGGACGACACCGCCCGCCTGTGGGACCTCGGGGACCCGGGCACCGCTCATCACCGCTCGACCGTCCTGCGCGGTCACAGCGGTGATGTCAACGCCGCGGCGTTCAGTCCGGACGGCGACACCCTCGCCACCGCGAGCACCGACAGCACCGTCCGGCTCTGGGACGTGTCCGATCCGCGCCGTCCCCGGGCGACGGCCACGCTGCGCGCAGACGCGGCCACGAACACGGCGACCGTCTCGGTGGCCTTCAGCCCGGACGGCCGCACCCTGGCCGCCGGCGGCTTCGACCGCGCCGTACGGCTGTGGACGCTCGACGCCTCCGGGGAAGCCCACCCGTCGGCCACCCTCACCGGGCACACCGCCGCCGTCAGCTGGGTGACGTTCACCCCCGACGGGAAGACGCTCGCCAGCGCGAGCTGGGACCGGACCGTACGGCTCTGGGATCTGGACGGCCCCGGGCGCCCGCTCCGGCGGGCCACGCTGACCGGTCACACGGAGGGCCTGCGCGCGGTCGCCATCAGTCCCGACGGCCGGACCCTCGCCACCGCGAGCCTGGACCACACCGTGGGGGTGTGGGACATCGACGACCCACGACACCCGAGACGGACGACCGTGCTCACCGGCCACACCGACGCGGCCGTGTTCGTGGCGTTCAGCGCCGACGGCCGCACCCTGGCCACGGCCGGCGACGACCAGACCGCCCGCCTGTGGGACCTGCCCATTCCCGCCCTCCATGGGCACACCGGCACCGTCTGCGCGACGGCGTTCGCTCCCGGAGGCCGTACGCTCGCCACCGCGAGCACCGACGGCACCGCCCGGCTCTGGGACGTCACCGACCCGCACCGTCCCCGCACCGTGGCCACCCTCACCGGACACAAGGACGGCGTGTGCGGGCTGGCGGTGAGCCCGGACGGCCGCACCCTGGCCACCGGCAGCCTGGACCGCACCGCCCGGCTGTGGGATCTCACCGACCCGCGCCGGCCGCGCACCGTCGCCACACTCACGGGACACGACGACCACGTCAACACGGTCGCCTTCGGTCCGGACGGCGACACCCTCGCCACCGCGAGCACCGACGGCACCGTCCGGCTCTGGGACGTCACCGACCCGCGCCGCCCCCGGGCGCACGCCGCTGTCACCGGACACACCGGCGGCGCCAACACCGCCGTGTTCAGCCCGGACGGGAACACCCTGGCCACCGGGGGATGGGACCGCACCGTACGCCTGTGGGACGTTCGCGATTCCCGCCGCCCGAGCACTCTGGCCATCTCGGCGTCGCTCCCGGAGGGTGTCAACGCCGCCGCCTTCAGCCCCGACGGCCGCACCCTGGCCACCACGGAATTCGGCGGTACGACGCGGCTGTGGGACGTCACCGGCCGGCGACCGCACCAGAGGGCGGCACTCGACGGTCATGTCGGCGCCGCCCACTCCCCCGCCTTCAGCCCCGACGGGAACACCCTGGCCACCACGGGCGCCGACGGCACCGCCCGGCTGTGGGACACGGCCGATCCGGCCCGGCCGCAGGCCATGGCGTCCCTGGCGTACGAAGCCGGTCGCACCGATGCCGTGCTCGCTGCGGCGTTCGGCCCCGACGGTCACACCCTGGCGACGGTGGGCGAGGACCGCGCCGCCCGACTGTGGGAGATCTCTCCGGAACGCGTCGCTGACCGCGTCTGCCGGCTCGGACAGCCCGCGATGACGCACTCCCAGTGGAAGAAGTACTTCGGAGGCGTGGCCCCCCGCTCCCCCTGCCCCTAGCGGATCGGCATCCCCGCGAGGGTGCGGGCGATGACCAGGCGCTGGATTTCGCTCGTGCCCTCGAAGATGGTGTAGATCGCGCTGTCGCGGTGCATCCGCTCGACCGGGTACTCCCGGGTGAAGCCGTTGCCGCCGAGGATCTGGACCGCCCGGGCGGTGACGTCCTTCGCCGTCTCGCTCGCGTAGAGCTTCGACATCGAGCCCTCCGCCGCGGTGAAGGGCTTGCCCGTGGCCGCCATCCAGGAGGCGCGCCACACGAGCAGCCGGGACGCGTCGATCCGGGTGCGCATGTCGACGAGCTGGAACGCAACGCCCTGGTTGTCGATGATCGGGCGGCCGAACTGGTGGCGGGTCCGCGCGTAGTCGAGCGCCACCTCGTACGCGGCGCGGGCCGTGCCCACGGCCATGGCGCCGACCGCGGGGCGCGAGGCCTCGAAGGTCGCCATGGCCGCGTTCTTCACGCGCTCGGCGCCCGTACGCGCGGCTCCCGCGTCCGCCCTCGCCTCGCGGGCACGGGCCAGCCGCTCGTCGAGCCTCTCCTTGCCGCCCAGCAGGCAGTGGCCGGGGACCCGTACGTTCTCCAGGACCACCTCGGCGGTGTGCGAGGCGCGGATGCCGTGCTTCTTGAACTTCTGGCCCTGGGAGAGACCGGGTGTCGCGGGCGGGACGATGAACGAGGCGTGGCCCTTGGAGCCGGCCCCGGGGTCCACGACGGCGACCACGACATGCACGTTGGCGATGCCGCCGTTGGTCGCCCAGGTCTTGGTGCCGTTCAGGACCCACTCGTCCTTCGCCTCGTCGTAGACGGCGCGGGTGCGCATGGCGGCCACGTCCGATCCGGCGTCGGGCTCGGAGGAGCAGAAGGCGGCGACCTTCACCTCGTCCGGGTCGCCGTACATCTGCGGGATCCAGGTGCCTATCTGCTCCTCCGTGCCGTTGGCGAGCACTCCGACGGCGGCGAGTCCGGTGCCGACGATCGACAGGGCGATGCCCGCGTCACCCCAGAAGAGTTCCTCCATCACCATGGGGATGGAGAGGCCCGTGGGGTCGAAGTACTGCTGTGCGTAGAAGTCGAGGGAATAGACACCGACCTTGGCGGCTTCCTGGATCACGGGCCAGGGAGTCTCCTCCCGCTCGTCCCACTCGGCGGCGGCCGGACGGATGACCTCGGCGGCGAACCCGTGCAGCCAGTCGCGTACCTGCCTCTGGTCATCGTTGAGTTCGAAGGTGAACTCGGCCATCGTCATCCTCCAGCACTGCTGTTACTTACGGTAACAACAGTCTGTTACCGACAAGTAGAGGATGTCAACCTGCGGCGGGCTGATCTGCGGGGGCGGTGGCCTTGGTGTTACGTTGCCGGGGCGTCACGGAATCGCTCGGGCGGGGAGACACCCATGGGGACCACACAGCAGGCCGACCAGCACCGCTCGGCCCATCAGCGGCGCCGCCAACTCCTGGAGGCCGCCGACCGGGTCGTGCTGCGCGACGGGCCGAAAGCCTCCATGAACGCGATCGCGGCGGAGGCCGGCATCACCAAACCGATCCTCTACCGCCACTTCGGCGACAAGGGCGGGCTCTACCGCGCCTTGGCGAAGCGTCATACGGACGCGCTGCTCAGCGCGTTGAAGGTGGCGCTCGACGCGCCCGCCGACCGGCGCGAGCGGGTGGAGGCCACGCTCGACACCTATCTCGCGGCGATCGAGGCCCGGCCCCAGGTGTACCGGTTCCTGATGCATCCCGCGGACGACGCCGCCGAGACCCAGCTCCCCGAGCAGGGTTTCGACGTGGGCCGGCACTCGGCGCCGCTGCTGCGCCGCCTCGGCGAGGAGCTGGCCATCGTCATCGAGGAACGGGTCGACCTCGGCCCCGGCAGCGCGCAGTTGGCCCGGGTCTGGGGCCATGGGATCGTCGGCATGATGCATGCGGCCGGTGACTGGTGGCTCGGCGAACGCCCTTGCTCACGCGCCCAGTTGGTGAGCAGCCTGGCCGATCTGCTCTGGGGCAGGCTGTCGCTGGTGGACGACCGGGCGGGCAGCCCGGGGCTCTGACGACTCGGGCCGGGGGCCCAGGGGTCCCCGCCGCTCAGCCCCAGGACGCGCGCCGCGCCGCCCGCAGCACCCTGGCCCGGCGCAGACCGGTCAGCCGGTCCGGGTAGACCAGCCCCTCCAGATGGTCGCACTCGTGCTGGAGACAGCGGCCGAAGAACCCGCTTCCGGCGACCCGTACGGGCGCGCCGTCCACCGTCACCCCCTCCACCACCGCGTGGTCGAACCGCTCCGTGCCCGCTTCGAGGCCCGGCAGCGACAGGCAGCCCTCGGGCCCCCGTACGGTGACCCCGTCCGCCTCCACCAGGCGGGGATTGACGACGTGCCCGAGATGGCGGACGTCCTCGTCGTCGGGGCAGTCGTACACGAAGACCCGTAGCGGCACGCCGATCTGGTTGGCCGCGAGACCGACTCCGCTCGCCCGGTACATCGTCGCGAACAGGTCCTCGACCAGCCGGGCCAGCTGTGGCCCGAAGTCGGTGACGGGCCCGCAGGGGGCGTGCAGCGTCGGGTCGCCGAGCAGCCGCAGGGGACGGACCCGTCCGGTGCTTCCGGGGATCGGCCGGTTTCGCATCGCGCCAGAGTACGTCGTCACCGCGGGGGCCCTCCGCACGGGTACCGGCTCCACCCCGGGGGCCCCAAGTGCGTGACGGGCGTGACGGGTGGGGCCACCACGTTTACCTGAACGTGATGTGCCGCATGTCTGGTTTTCATCGGTCACCTGTGCCTAAAGTTGCGCCACCAAATTAATCTCAGAGTGAGAGGAATTGTGGCAACTACCTCGCTCCCCCGCACCTCCAACCGCAGCGCCGTGATCGCGGCCCTGCTGTCCGGCGCGGACATGGACCGTCAACGGCTCATCGCGGACACCGGTCTGAGCCGGGCCACGGTGTTCCGCATCGTGGACGACCTGATGGCCGAGTCCCTCGCCCTGGAGGGTTTCCGGGTGCTCCGGGAAGGCCCCGGCAGACAGTCGACGTCCGTGAGTTTCAACCACCGCTCCGCCCTCGTCTGCGGAGTCGACCTCGGCGGCACCAACTGCCGGGTCGTGGTGGCGGACGCGCTGGGCCGCGCGATCATCAGGAGCCGGGACACCACGCCGCGCGACGCGACGGCGGACGAGCTCGCCGCCTGGGTGGCCGGCCGGATCACCGACCTCGTCGACCGGCACGGTGACGGCGTCCCCCTGCACACCGTCACGATCGGCCTGCCCGGTGTCGTCACCGGCGACGGACGGGCCGTCGTGGCATCGCACAATCTCGGCCAGATCAAGGGCACCGGATTCATCGACAGGGTCTCCGCCCTCGTGGGCGTGGAGACCGCGGTCGGCAACGACTCCAACCTCGCCCTGCGCGGCGAACTCCAGTACGGATCACTGCCGGACCGGGAGACCGCCGTACTGCTCGCCATGGGCACCGGCCTCGGCTCCGCGGTCTCCATCGACGGACAGGTGCTGCTCAGCAGGACCGGTCTCCTCGGCGAGTTCGGCCGGCTCCCCCTGCCCGGCCGCGAGGAGCGGCTGCGCGATCTGCTGTCCGGGGCCGACCTGGTGGCGTACGCGCGCGGCACGGGGGTCGACGTGCCGACGGCGCGGGCCCTGTTCGAGGACCCGGAGGCGTACGCGCCGCTCCTGGCCGAGGTGCACGGCGCGCTGGCCCATCTCGTCACCATCGTCGCGCTCGCCTACGAGCCGGCCACCGTGGTCCTGACCGGCGGTTTCTCGGAGTCCTTCGACACCGCGCGGCTGACGGCCATCAGCGACCAGGTCGCCGGCGCCGTCGGCGTCCGCAGCGTGGTGCGCCACTCCGACCTCGGTGACTCGGCGGGCCTGCTCGGCTCGATGGCGGCCTCGCTCGGCCGGCTCTACGACTCGCTGGGCGTGAGCGCCGACGACGCGGCCTCCGTGGCCGTCGACCGCGACCTGATCATCCGCCGCCTCGCGGACTGCCCCACCTCCCCCACCGCCACGAAGGCCCAAGGCGGCCCTCCCGGCAACGACGACGCGCACTCCCGCACCACCCACGACGAGCAGATGGCAGAAGGGTGACAACGATGAATCGATCACGGACCCGGTGCGCACTCGCGGCACTTCCGGTCCTCGCGCTCACGCTCACGGCGTGCGGCGGTGGCGGGGTGGCGAAGTCCGACTCCGACAACAAGCTGACGATCTGGATGATGACCGGCGGGCCCGGCGACAACCCCCTGATCAAGGAGGTGACGGCCGAGTTCGAGAAGGACCATCCGGACATGGATGTCGACATCCAGATACAGCAGTGGGACGGTGTCGCCACCAAGATCACCACGGCGCTGGCCAGCGGCAACCCGCCGGACATCGTCGAGATGGGCAACACCCAGACCCCGCTCCAGACGTACTCCGGCGGCCTCGCCGACCTCACGGAGGACAAGAAGTCCTTCGAGGGCTCCGACGGCTGGCTGAGCGGTCTCTCCACCCCCTCCGAGTTCGACGGCAAGCTGTACGCGGTTCCGCTCTACGGCGGCACCAAGGTCGTCATGTACAACAAGAAGATGTTCGCGGACGCGGGCATCACCACACCGCCGAAGACCCTCGCCGAGCTCGAGGAACACTGCGGCACCCTCGCCGAGTCGAACAAGGACACGGCCAACTTCTCCGGCTTCTATCTGCCGGGCCAGTACTGGTTCAACGGCATGCCCTTCCTCTTCGGCAAGGGCGGCGACATCGCCGCGCAGAAGGACGGCGAGTGGAAGGCCCAGATGTCGTCCGCGGCCAACCAGTCCGGGCTGAAGGCCTGGAAGGACTTCCAGAACACCTGCTCCACCCCCTCCTCCCGCGGCGTCAACACCGACAGCCCCGACCAGGACCAGCTGTTCGCCGACGGCAAGGCCGCCATGGCGTACGTCAAGGCCTGGGAGCCGGCCGCCGTCGTCGAGAAGAACCCGGAGATGAAGGAGAACATCGGCTTCTTCGCGATGCCGGGCTACACCGCGGAGAGCACGATGCCCGTGATCGTCTCCGGGTCGACCATCGGTATCGCGGCGGGCAGCCCCGACCGGGACGCCGCCGAGGACTGGCTGCGGGTCGTCTCCGGCGAGAAGTTCCAGCAGCGGATGGCTCTGAAGCTCAACCTGCTGCCGGTCTCCCCCGAGTTCACCCCGGCCGGCGTGCCGGAGCAGCTGACCGTCGCGTCGGAGGCCAGCAAGGTGAGCCGGCCGCTGCCCAACAGTCCCGGCGAAGCGACGCTGGAGACCGAGCGCTACAACGAACAGTTCTTCTCGAAGATCGCGAGCGGTGCGGACATCGCCTCGTCGTCCGCCGCGTACGACAAGCACGCGACGGAAGCCTTCAACTCGCTGAGCGACTGACACCCCTGGACGCCTGATGGCACTCACTGAGAAGCACCGTCCGGTGCGCGCACCGGACAGGGACCGCCGCACCGGGCCACCGGGGCGGCGCGGGCCGGCGCGGCGGTCCCGGATGCTGCCCTGGGCGATGATCGCCCCCGCGCTGGCCGCGCTCCTGCTGATCCAGGGCTATCCCCTGCTTCGGCTGCTGACCCTGTCGACGCAGGAGTTCGGCCCCCGCTCGCTGTTCACCGGGCAGTCGGACTTCATCGGCCTGGACAACTTCACCCGGATCTTCTCGGACGCCGACTTCCTGGCCGTCCTGCTGCGGACGGTGGTGTTCACGCTGGTGTGCGTGACGCTGCTGATGGTGCTGGGATTCCTCATCTCGCATCTGCTGATGGGCATCTCGCCGTGGGCCCGCGTCGTCACCACCGTCTGTCTGGTGCTGGTGTGGGCGATGCCCATGGTGGCGGCGACGCTGGTCTGGCAGTGGATGTTCCAGCCGCAGTACGGCGTCGCCAACTGGCTGCTCACCCAGGTCCGGGTGTTCGGGGACATGTCGGTCTACGACTGGTTCTCGCACCCCACCCAGGCCCTGGGTCTGATCATCCTGCTGACGGTCTGGAAGGGCCTGCCGTTCGTCGCGCTGACCCTCTTCGCCGCGCGCGGCCAGATACCCGAGTCCCTGTACGAGGCGGCCCGCCTCGACGGCGCGGGGACCCTCCAGATGTTCCGCAACATCACCATTCCGATCATGCGGCCCGTCCTCGCGATCCTCACCATTCTCGAGGTGATCTGGTCGGTGAACTCGTTCACCCCGATCTGGGTGCTGACACAGGGCGGTCCGGACGGGGCGACCACCACGCTCGGCGTGTACGCGTACATCACCGCGTTCAGCCGCAACGAGTACGGCAGCGGCGCGTCGGTCGCGGTGGTGACCGTGGTGATCCTCGCCCTGTTCTCCGTCGCCTACGTGCGCAAGCTGTCCCGGCAGGGAGATGTCGTATGAGCGCCTCAACGCCCGTCCGGAAGGCGCCTGCCGGCAAGGCACCCGCCGGGAAGCCTCCGGCCACGAAGGTGTCACGGCGCTCACCCGCGCGCAGACGGCGGACCGCCAACAACACGATCGCGATGGCCGTGTCCGCGGTGATGGTGTTCCCCGTCTACTGGATGGTGGCCACCGCGCTCAAGCAGCGGTCGGACATCCTCAGTTCGGTGCCGAGGTTCATCCCCTGGCCGATCAGCATGGAGAACTTCACCCGGGCCCTGGACAAGCCGGGATTCTGGGTGTTCGTCCGCAACTCGCTGACGGTCACGCTCTCCTCGGTGGTCCTGTCGCTGATCATCTCGCTCTTCGCGGCGATCGCGATCGCACGGTTCCGGTTCGCCGGCCGCAAGGCCGTGCTGACCGTCCTGGTGCTGGTGCAGATGGTGCCGGCGGCGGCCATGGTCATCCCGGTGTATCTGATGCTGCGGTCCGTGGGCGGCCTGGACTTCCTGCCCGGTCTCGTCCTCACGTACATGACCTTCGTGCTGCCGTTCACGATCTGGACGCTGCGCGGGTTCGTGGAGGGTGTGCCCGTCGAGCTGGAGGAGGCCGCGCTCGTCGACGGGTGCGGGCGGTTCCAGATGTACGTACGGGTCCTGCTGCCCCTGCTGATGCCGGGCATCGTGGCGACGTCGATCTTCGCGTTCGTCAACGCGTGGGACGACTACATCTTCGCCTACGTGATCATGAAATCTCAGGACAACTACACGCTGCCGGTCTGGCTGGTGTCGTTCAAGACCTCCGAGAGCGTCGACTACGGCGCGATGATCGCGGCCTCGACGATCTTCTCCATCCCGGTGCTCATCTTCTTCCTGCTGGTGCAGCGCCGTCTCGTGGGCGGCATGACCAGCGGCGCGGTCAAGGGCTGACCCGGTCCGCGCCCACACGTCCCACATCACCGCACGACGATCAACCGCAAGGTGAGGAATCGAATCATGACCGAGCTGTCCCGGCTCGCCCACGGCGTGCTGTTCCCCGCGCTCGGACGCAGGACCGTCCCCAGGTGGGCGCGCGCCCGGGTCGCGAGCGGACTCGGCGGCTTCGTCCTGTTCGGCAAGGACATCGCCTCCGCCGAGCAGGTGCGGGAGCTGACCACGGCCCTGCACGGCCTCCGCGACCATGTACTGCTCTCCGTCGACGAGGAGGGCGGCGACGTCAACCGGCTGGAGAACCACGGCGGTACGTCCGTACCGGGCAATCACGCCCTCGGCCGGCTCGACGACCCCGCGCGGACCCGTGAGTCCGCCTACCAGATCGGCCTCTCCCTGGTGGAGGCCGGTATCGACTGGGACCTGGCGCCCGCCGTCGACGCGGCCGTCAACCCCCTGTCCCCCAACGGCATCCGCACCTTCGGCGCCGACCGCGCGCTGGTCGCCAAGCACGCGGCGGCCTGGGTCGAGGGGCTCCAGGCCGCGGGGGTGAGCGCGTGCGCCAAGCACTTCCCGGGGCACGGTCTCAGCTCCACGGACGCGCACCTCGGCACCCCCACCGTGGACCTGCCCCGGCAGGAACTGGTGGACCACTACCTCGACCCGTTCCGCGCGGCCATCGCCGCAGGGGTCGACAGCATCATGGTCTCGCACGTGCGTCTCAGCCAACTGGACGACGTGCCCGCCACCATCAGCCCCGCCGTACTGACCGGTCTGCTCCGTGACGAGCTCGGCTTCGACGGCGTCGTCATCACCGACGCGCTGGAGATGCGCGGGATCGCCGATGTGGCGAGCCTGCCCGAGGCGGCCGTCCGGGCGATCGCGGCCGGCGCGGACGCCCTGTGCCTGGGCGCCTGGGCGTTCGGCGACGACGTGGACGCGGCGGCGGCCGCCCTGGTGGCGGCCGTGGAGAACGGCACCCTGTCAGAGGAGCGGCTGCGCGAGGCGAACACCCGTCTGGCCAAGCTCGGCACCCGGCCGCGCGCCACCGGTGTCGCACACGACGACACCGTCGGCGAGCAGCAGGCCCGTGACGTCCTGGAGGTCGGCGGCGACGCGGCGCTCAGGGGGAGGCGGGCCCTGGTCGTACGGCTCGACCCGACGCACTCCCCCGCGCAGGGCGGCGCCTCCTGGGGCGTGGAGGCGCCGCTGCGCGCGGCGGGAATCGATGTCGAGGCGCTCGCGGTGGCGGGCGACACCTACAACGCCGAGGGCATGATCAAGGCCGAAGTCGGCCTGTATCTGGACGAGTTCGGCCCCGACGCCGATGTGGTGCTGCTGGTGCGCAGCTCGCACCGGTTCCCCTGGCAGCGGCCGGTCCTGGACGAGCTGCTGGAGCGGTACCCCGGCTGTGTGGTGGTCGACATGGGCGTGCCCGGCCATGACTTCTCCGGCTTCCGGGGCTGGGTCCGCACCTTCGGTGCCTCGCGGGTGTGCGCGCGGGCCGCGGTGGACGCGCTGCTGGGCACGCGATGACGGCGGGCCGTCCGGCACGGGGGCCGGACGGTGCCGGTGGCGGGCGGCTGCTGACCGGCGGCCGGCTCGTCACGCCGGACGCCGGTGTCGTGGAGGGGTGGCTCCTCGTACGGGACGGCCGTATCCACTCGCTGGGTACGGGCGCCCCGCCCGGGGGGTCCGCGGACCTGGTGGACCTGGGCGGCCGGACCGTCGTGCCGGGGTTCGTGGACCCGCACTGCCACGGCGGCGCGGGCCACTCGGTCTACACCGGGGATCCCGCCGCCGTACGGGGGGCGGCGGCGGGCCATCTCGCACGGGGTACGACCACGATGCTGGCGTCCGTCGCGACGGTCGAGCCGGCCGCGATGGAGGCGGCCGTCCGCGCGGTCGCGTCGGTCGTCGACGACGGGTCCGCGCCCAATCTGGCGGGCATCCACTTCGAGGGGCCCTTCCTGTCGCCGCTGCGGCGCGGCGCGCAGACGCGCTCCGCGCTGCGCGACCCGGACCCGGACCTGCTGGCGCGGCTGATCGACGCGGCGGGCGGGCACGCGCGGTCGGTGACCGTGGCGCCGGAACTGCCCGGCGCCATGGAGCTGATCGAGCGGTACGCGGACGCGCTGGTCTGCTGCCTCGGTCACACCGACGCGGACGCGGACCGGTTCACACGGGCCGCCGATCTCGGTGCCCGCGCGGTGACGCACCTGTTCAACGCGATGCCCCCGCTGCACCACCGGGAGCCCGGCCCGGTCGCCGCCGCGCTGCTCGACCCGCGTCTGGTCTGCGAACTCGTCCTGGACGGGCACCATCTGGCGGACGACACCGTCCGGCTGGCCCACCGGGTCGCGGGCCCCGACCGGCTGGTGCTGGTCAGTGACGCGATGCCGGCGGCGGGCATGGCGGACGGGGAGTACGCCTTCGCCGACCGCGAGGTGACCGTCTCCGGCGGGGTGGCCACGCTGCGCGGCACCGGCACGCTCGCCGGGTCGACGCTGTTCGTGGCGGAGGCGTTCCGCCGGGCCGTGTCGACGGTGGGGCTGCCCTTGGCGGACGCCGTCCGGATGACGTCCGGTACGGCCGCCCGGCTGCTCGGGCTGCGCGACCGGGGGGAGCTGCGCCCCGGCCTGCGGGCGGACCTGGTCGAGCTGGACGCGGACCTGCGACCCGCCCGGGTATGGCTCGGAGGCGTGGAGGTCGGGTGAACATCCTGCTCAACTCCTGGTCTCCGGCGGGCGGGTGAGTGACCCTCTGGAGCCGGGTGACAGGTGTCCGCACACGGGAGCCGGCCGGTGTGGTCCACCTCCCCCGCGCGCGGCCGGGCGCCCCGCCGCCGCCCTGGCAGGACCGGCGGAAGCCCGGCCGGGGACCCCGCGCACGGCCCACCGAGGCAGGAAAACGCCCAGCTCTCCGGGCTGCCCGTCGCCGGGCGGGGACCACGGGCGGCGCTCCGGCGCGCCCGCCCCGCGGCTTCGTTCCGGCGTACGTGTGACAACGATCGGCTCCTTCGCCGGTGCCGTGGTTCGGGCCCGTGCACGTATCTCGATAGGCTGAGCCCGGACCGACGCGAGGAGGATCAAGGACGATGGCAGGCAACACGGACCCGCTGTCGCCACGGGCCAAGCTGGCCGTGACGGCAGGCAAGGCCGCAGCGGCGGTGTCGCGCGCTGCGGGGCGCGGCAGCGGATCGGTGATCGGCGGCAAGGTGGCGTTGCGACTCGACCCGGATCTGCTGGCGGCTCTCGCGCAGCATCTGGACGTCGTGCTCGTGTCGGCGACCAACGGCAAGACCACCACGACACGGCTGATCGCCGAAGCCCTGCGGGCCAGCGGCCCCGTGGTGTCGAACGCGCTGGGCGCGAACATGCCGGCCGGCATCACCTCCGCCCTCGCGGGCGGTTCGGACGCCAAGTACGGCGTGATCGAGGTCGACGAGAAGTACCTCGCCGGTGTCGCGCGCGACACCACGCCCAAGGCGATCGCCCTGCTCAACCTCTCCCGCGACCAGCTCGACCGCGCCGCCGAGACCCGTATGCTCGCCGAGCACTGGCGGGAGGGCCTGGCCGGTACGAAGGCCGTGGTCATCGCCAACGCCGACGACCCGCTGATCGTCTGGGCCGCCTCGTCGTCCCCCAACGTCGTCTGGGTCGCCGCCGGACAGGAGTGGAAGGACGACGCCTGGTCCTGCCCCGCCTGCGGCGGTGTGATGCAGCGGCCGGGCGACGACTGGTTCTGCGGCCAGTGCGGTTTCCGCAGGCCCGCGCCGAGCTGGGCGCTGCACGGCGACCATGTCCTGGACCCGCACGGCTCGGCCTGGCCGATCCACCTCCAGCTGCCCGGCCGCGCGAACCGGGCGAACGCCGCCACGTCCGCCGCCGTCGCCGCCACGTTCGGAGTGCCCCCGCAGGTCGCCCTGGAGCGGATGTACCAGGTGCAGGCCGTCGCGGGCCGCTACGACGTGGTCTCCTTCCTCGGCCGTGATCTGCGGCTCCTGCTGGCGAAGAACCCGGCGGGCTGGCTGGAGACGTTCTCGCTCATCGACCCGCCGCCCACGCCCGTCATCCTCGCGGTCAACGCCCGGGGCGCCGACGGCACGGACACCTCCTGGCTGTGGGACGTCGACTACACCCGGCTCGCCGGTCACCCGATCTTCGTCATCGGCGACCGCAAGCTGGACCTGGCCGTCCGGCTGGAGGTCGCGGGCCTGGACTTCCGGGTGTGCGCGACCGCCGACGAGGCCGTACAGATGGCGCCGCCCGGACGTATCGAGGCGATCGCCAACTACACGTCCTTCCAGGACCTGCGCCGTCGCGTCGGCAACTGAGTCACATGAAGTCGGAGAGGGGACAGCGAAGAATGAGCGACAACAGTCTGCGGCTCGTGTGGATCTACCCGGACCTGCTGAGCACCTACGGCGACCAGGGCAACGCGCTGGTCGTGGAGCGCCGGGCCCGGCAGCGTGGGCTGGACGTCACGCGTGTCGACGTACGCAGCGACCAGGCCGTGCCGACCTCGGGCGACATCTATCTCATCGGCGGCGGCGAGGACCGGCCGCAGCGGCTCGCCGCCGAGCGGCTACGCCGGGACGGCGGTCTCAACCGGGCGGTCTCCAACGGCGCGATCGTGTTCTCGGTCTGCGCCGGGTACCAGATCCTCGGCCATGAGTTCGTCAACGACCTGGGCGAGCGCGAGGGTGGTCTGGGGCTGCTCGACGTGATCTCCACCCGTGGTGAGGGCGAGCGGTGCGTCGGCGACGTGCTGGGCGACATCGACCCGCATCTGGGGCTGCCGCCGCTGACGGGTTTCGAGAACCACCAGGGCATCACCCATCTCGGCCCGACCTCCCGGCCGTTCGCGCGGGTCTCGCTCGGCCGGGGCAACGGCACGGGCGACGGCACGGAGGGCGCGTACAACGACACGGTCTTCGGGACGTACATGCACGGCCCGGTGCTGGCCCGGAACCCGCTGATCGCCGATCTGCTGCTGAAGCTGGCCCTGGACGTCAACGCGCTGCCGCCCGCCGACGACCGGTGGTACGAGGCGCTGCGCGCCGAGCGGATCGCCGCCGCGACGCAGCCCGCCTGACGTCTCGCGTTCAGCCGGGAGGTGTCCAGCAGTCGGACGCCTGGTTCGGCCCCGCCACTCCGCGCCGGTAGGGTGGCGGGGATTCAGCCGGACGACGCGGTCCGGCCGTCGGCCCACGTTGCAAAGGTTCTCCGGGCAATGCGAATTGGTGTGCTCACCTCCGGCGGCGACTGCCCCGGTCTCAATGCGGTGATCCGGTCCGTGGTGCACCGCGCCGTCGTCGACCACGGTGACGAGGTCATCGGCTTCCACGACGGCTGGAAGGGTCTGCTGGAGTGCGACTACCGCAAGCTCGACCTCGACGCGGTCGGCGGCATCCTGGCGCGTGGCGGCACGATACTCGGCTCCTCCCGCGTCCAGCCCGCGCATCTGCGTGACGGTGTGGAGCGTGCGAAGGGGCATGTGGCCGACCTCGGTCTCGACGCGATCATCCCGATCGGGGGCGAGGGCACGCTCAAGGCCGCGAACCTCCTCTCCGAGGCGGGGCTGCCGATCGTCGGCGTGCCGAAGACCATCGACAACGACATCTCCTCCACGGACGTGACCTTCGGTTTCGACACCGCCGTCGGTGTCGCCACGGAGGCGCTGGACCGGCTGAAGACCACCGCCGAGTCGCACCAGCGGGTGCTGATCGTCGAGGTCATGGGCCGGGAGACGGGCTGGATCGCGCTGCACTCGGGCATGGCCGCCGGTGCGCACGCGATCGTCGTCCCGGAGCGGCCCTTCGACATCGGGGAGCTGACCGCGCTGGTCGGCAAGCGGTTCTCGGCGGGCAAGCGGTTCGCGATCGTGGTGGTCGCCGAGGGCGCCAAGCCCCGTGAGGGCTCCATGGAGTTCGACGCCGGCGGCAAGGACATCTACGGGCACCAGCGCTTCGCCGGTGTCGCCAGGCAGCTCTCCGTCGAGCTGGAGGAGCGTCTGGGCAAGGAGGCGCGGCCGGTGATCCTGGGCCACGTCCAGCGCGGCGGGACGCCGACGGCGTACGACCGGGTGCTGGCGACCCGGTTCGGCTGGCACGCGGTGGAGGCCGCGCACCGGGGCGAGTTCGGCATGATGACGGCGCTGCGCGGTACGGACATCCTGATGGTGCCGCTCGCGGAGGCCGTCGAGACGCTGAAGACGGTGCCTGCCGAGCGCTACGCCGAGGCGGAGTGCGTGCTCTGAGGCGCTGAGCCCCGGGCGTCCGGAACGCCCGCATTCGTACGACGAACCGCCCCCGGCCGCGAACGGCGCCGGGGGCGGTTCTACTCTGTTCCGTGGTGCGGACACTTCGCACCATTCGGGAGCGTCGCGGCGGGAGAGCACGTATGGATCACGGCGGGCACGGCACGACGACGGATCTGCCGCCGTTCACGCTGGGCCGTGCGCTGGAGTTCTCGCCCGACACCTTCTTCCTGGTCGGATGCCTGCTGGCGCTCGCGCTGTACGGCTGGGGTGTGGTGCGGCTGCGCGCGCGGGGCGACACGTGGTCGCCGGGCCGGACGATCCCCTTCGTGCTCGGTGTGCTGAGTGTGGCCCTGGTGATGTGCACCGGGCTGAACGACTACGGCATGGTCATGTTCAGCGTGCACATGGTCCAGCACATGATCATCAGCATGGTCTCGCCGATCCTGCTGCTCCTGGGCGCGCCGGTGACCCTGGCGCTGCGGGCGCTGCCGGTCGCGGGCCGGGGCCGCAAGGGGCCGCGTGAGCTGCTGCTGGCGCTGCTGCACAGCCGGTTCCTGCGGCTCGTCTCCCATCCCGCGTTCACCATCCCGCTGTTCATCGCGAGCCTCTACGGTCTCTACTTCACCTCGCTCTTCGACTTCCTCATGGAGTCGAAGCCGGGACACGTCGCGATGATGGTGCACTTCCTCTCCGTCGGCCTGATCTTCTTCTGGCCGATCATGGGAGTGGATCCGGGCCCGCACCGGCCGGGCCATCTGATGCGGATGCTGGAGCTGTTCGCCGGGATGCCGTTCCACGCGTTCTTCGGCATCGCGCTGATGATGGCGAGCGAGCCGATGGTGCGGGCGTACGAGAATCCCCCGGCGTCCCTGGGCATCGACGCGCTGACCGACCAGAACGCCGCCGGCGGCATCGCGTGGGCGTTCAGCGAGATCCCGTCCGTCCTCGTACTGATCGCTCTCGTGTACCAGTGGTACCGCTCCGACACACGCCAGGCGAAGCGTTCGGACCGGGCCGCCGACCGCGACGGTGACAAGGAGCTGGCGGAGTACAACGCGTACCTCGCGTCGTTGCAGGCACGCGGACAGTAGCGCGAAACCCCCCTTTCGGGTGACGATGGTCCTTACGGCCACGATCACGGCCGGGAGGAGGACAGCCATGTCCGGATCCGGATCCACCAAGGTGATGGGGATCATCACCGTGGGCGCGCTGGTGGTCGTGACGGCCTATACTGCCGCGCTCGGGAGCAGCGGCTGGCTCTGGTTCGGGTGGGTGGTGCTGGTACTGCTCACGCTCGCGATGGTCGCCGCACGCGGCAACTGAGACGGTCGGGCCGGCGGCGGGCCGCGATCAGCCGGCCGCCGGTGGAAGACCCGGCCGCGCCGGCGCAGGGTGCCGGTGAGCACCTTGGGGCTGATCCCCTGGAGGCGCCGCTGGAGGACGCCGAACCGTAGTGTCCCTTGCGGGACAGCGGTATCCGGGGAGTACGTTCGCGGGGTCGAAGATCCACCGACCGGGGCCGCGTCCTCCGCGCTCCCCCGGCACGCACTCTTTCAGGAGACCTGACCGACATGAGCAGTGAGCCGACGATGCGCGCGATCACCCAGGACTCCCTCGGCGGGCCCGAGGTGCTGCGTCTCTCCGACCGTCCACGGCCCACCCCGGTCCCGACCGAGGTGCTGGTACGGGTGCACGCCGCCGGGGTGAACCCGGTCGACTGGAAGTCGCGCGAGAGCGGCGGCATGGCCGGTCTCCTCGGCGCGCCCCCGTTCGTCCTCGGCTGGGACGTGTCCGGCGTCGTGGAGGAGGTCGGCTTCGGGGTGCACACGTTGAAGGTGGGCGACGAGGTGTACGGGATGCCGTGGTTCCCGCGTCCGGCCTCCGCGTACGCCGAGTATGTGACCGCGCCCTCGCGGCAGTTCGCGCTCAAGCCCCGCAGCATCGACCACAACACGGCGGCCGCGGTGCCGCTGGCCGGGCTGACGGCCTGGCAGGCGCTGGTGGACGCGGCTCAAGTGACGGCGGGGCAGCGGGTGTTGATCCACGCGGCGGCGGGCGGCGTGGGACACCTCGCGGTGCAGTTCGCCAAGCACCTCGGCGCGGAGGTGATCGGGACCGCGAGCGCGTCGAAGCACGACTGGCTGCGCGAACTGGGCGCGGACGAGGTCGTGGACTACACACGGGTCCGCTTCGAGGAGTCAGTGAGCGACGTCGACGTGGTCATCGACCTGGTGGGCGAGGGACACGACGCGACGACCAGCCGCTCGCTGGAGACCCTGCGCCCCGGTGGCACGATCGTCGCCGTCCCGTCCGGCGTCGCGCCGGAGCTGCTGGAGGGCGCCCGCGCGCGGGGGCTGAACGCGACGGCCTTCCTGGTGGAGCCGGACGGCGCCTCCCTCGCCCGGATCGCCGGACTGATCGACGAGGGTGTGGTGCGCGTCGAGGTGGAGGGCGTGCTGCCGCTGGCTGACGCGGCCGAGGCGCACCGACGTGTCCAGGAGGGACGCACACGCGGGAAGATCGTGCTGAGCGTGACGTCCTGACGGATCATCAATTGGCCTCGGCCCGCGGCTCGTCGGCCGGTCAGCGCAGCAGCGGCAGTCCCCCGACGAGCTTGCCGATCCGGTTGCGCGGGCCGACGAGGCCGACCGCGAGATAGATCAGATCCTCGTGCCCGGTTCCGGCGAGCAGGTCGAGGTACTCGTCGTAGATCCGGGAGGTCTGGGCGGGCTCCGGCATGTCGACCACGAAGACGTCGTCCTTCGCGGACGCCTTCTCCCGCAGCGCGTGGAGCGTGGCGGCGTCGGCGGCCAGGACGGAACAGCCCGCCCAGGGCAGTCCCGGGTGCAGCCGGCCGGAGGCGTCCCTGCCGTCGCCGCCGAGCAGGTGCGGCAGGGCCCTGCCGACGGCGGCGGCCATACAGGCGGCGGCGTTCACCGCGCGCCCGGCGGGCAGGGACTCGTCGATGACGACGACCCACTTGAGCGGGGCCCGGCGGGTGGAGAGGTCGGTCCGTACTTCGGTGCGGAGCGCAGAGGTGTCGTTCTGAACGGTCATACCTCAGAACGGTAGGCAGTCATGCGTACGATGGGGAGTTCTGACGCACTTCGTACGGCCGAGGGGCACTTTCGTGGAACTTGATGCGCTCGACTGGGCTCTGCTGCGGGAGCTGCAGCACGATGCACGGCAGACCAACCGGGACCTGGCGGCCAGGACCGGCGTCTCCCCCTCCACCTCGCTGGAGCGGGTCAAGATCCTTCGCGAGCGGGGCGTGATCGGCGGCTTCCACGCGGCGCTCGACCTGGAGGCGGTGGGCCGTCCCGTACAGGCGCTGATCTCCGTACGGATCCGACCGCCGTCCCGGCCCGTGATCGAGGGGTTCCGCGAGTGGGCGGCGGGGCTGCCGGAGACCATCGGCCTCTTCGTGACGTCGGGCCCGCACGACTTCCTGCTGCATGTGGCGGTGCCCGATGTCGACGGGCTGTACGCCTTCGTCATCGACCGTCTCACCGAGCGCCGCGAGGTCGCGGACGTGCAGACGACGATGGTCTACGAGCATGTCCGGTCGCGGTCGATCTCCCGGCCGGAGGAGGGCCGCCGGCGCGGTGCCGGACGACGGCGCCCCACCGCGCCCGGCACGGAGCCACGGGCGCAGAGCGGTCGCGGGCACGGCGAGCCATAAGCGTTTTGAAAATGGGAACCATTATCGTATGGTGCGGTCATGGCACACAACGAACTCCGCCCGGTCATCAAGCTCCGCTCCACGGCGGGCACCGGCCACACGTATGTCACCCGCAAGAACCGTCGCAGCGACGCGGACCGCCTGGTCCTGCGCAAGTACGACCCGATCGCCCGTCGGCACGTCGACTTCCGCGAAGAGCGCTGACCGGCGGGCCGGCTCCCTCGACCGCCGTACGTCGGGCGGACTCCTTTCGAGTCCGCCCGACGTCTGCCGAGGCAGGTGGCCCTTCCCCGGTCAGTTGGTGGTGTCGACCTTCGCCGGCGCCTGTCCGTTCACATTCGGCGCCGGGTCCCCGGTCCGATCGGCCGGGGCCCGGGTCGAGCCGTTGTGGTGCTGGAGCGAGTTGAGGATGGTCATGCCCTGACCGACCAGCCCCGCCGCCATCTCGTTGACACCGTCGGTGCCGTTGAGGACGGTCAGGTTGGAGCCCGCCAGGCCCTTGGCCGCCGCGTCGGCGAGCTCCGGGAGCACCTCCACGACACGGTTGGCCGCGAGAAGCTCCTGGTTCCCGTCCCGCAGCGAGAGGGCGCGCGCGGTGTTCGCGTCGGCCTGCGCCTGCGCGAGCGTCCGCTGACGGTACGCCTCGGCGTCCGCCGGGCGCCTGACCTCCGCCTCCAGCCGCTGGGCCGCCAGCATCGCCTGCCGCTCGGCCAGTGCCGTCTGCTCCTCGATGACGTCCTGCGAGGCCTTCGCCTGGGCGAGCGGTCCGGCCTGCGAGGCCCGGGCCCGTACCTGCTCGGTCTCCGCCTGGAAGCCCGCCCGTTTGATCGAGGTGTCCCTCTCGTACTCCGCCTTCAGCGCCTCGGCCTGCTGCTCACGCTCGGCGGCTTCCTGGTCCGCCCTGGCCGCGGCGATACGGGCCTGGCTCGCGACAGCCGCGGCGTGCGGCGCCGCCAGGTTGTTGATGTAGCCGGTGGCGTCCTCGATCTCCTGGATCTGGAGGGCGTCCACCACGATGCCGAGCTTCTCCATCTCGCTGTGGCTGGCCGCCTTCACCTCCTGGGCGACCCGGTCACGCTCCCGGATGATCTGCTCGACGGTCAGTCCACCGACGATGGACCGCAGGTGACCGGCGAAGATCCGGCCGACCAGCTCCTCCATCCGGTCCTGCTCGGCGAGGAAGCGCCGCGCCGCGTTGGCGATCGACACCGCGTCGTCGCCGACCTTGAAGACGGTGACCGCGCGTACGGTCAGCCGGATGCCCTGCTGGGTGACACAGTCCTCGGCTATCTCCGCCTCCCGCAACGCCAGGGACAGCATGCGGGCCTTCTGCTTGATGGGAAGAACGAAACTGCCGTGACCGGTGACTATCCGGAACTGGGTGTCCTGGACCTGTCGTTTGGAACCGGAGATGAGCATCGCCTCGTTCGGTGCTGGAACACGCCAGAACAACATGAGGGAACTCCTGTCCTCACTGCACAACTGCACACTCGCACTCACACGCCGTATTCGGTCTCGGTGGGCTTCCCTCCTCAGTCGGGAAGGGGCTCCACCATCACCGAGCGGGCCGACACACGGTCGGTCACCAGGACCCGGACGTTGGTCGCGATCGGCCGGTCGCACCAGGCCGCGTAGGCTTCGGAACCGCCGCGTACGGCCACCAGTACCTCGCCGGGGCCGTCAGGGGGGATCGGGACCGTGATACGTCCGACCGCTCCCACCGGGCTCTGCGCAGAGTCATCTGTGACGGACATGAATCGTTGCCCTCACCTCCAGCGCTCAGCACGCCCCCGGTAGTCTCAGGCTACTCCGGAGGCGTGCCGATGGCCGGTCAGGGATGTGTCGACGGGGGGCGGCCGGAGCTGTCGGCCGGGGGGGGACCGGTGGGTCCGGGTCAGTACAGACGTCTGCCCCGGGGCCGGAAGAGCATCAGATACGCCGTGGCCACGACGGCGATCGCCTCGACCACGACGGTGGCCGTCTTCTCGCCGAACCAGAGCGGTTCGTACATGTTCGGGAACGGTCCGAGGACGCCGACGTCCACGTACCGGTACACCAGCAGGAGCGCGAGTCCGCCCGCCGCCACCAGCCAGGCGAAGGCGTCGCCCAGGAACCGGCGCCAGACGAGGACGAGCAGCGCGGCCAGCGCGGCGAGGCCGGCCTCGATCCGGAAGAGGTCACCCTGGCTGATGTCCTCGCTGATGCCGTCGTACTGCGGGGCGAGATCCGCGTGGTAGTACGCGTCGAAGGCCAGGGCCGCCGCGGCGAGCACCCGGACCACGCCACGCACGATGCGGCCGGCGCCGCCCCGGCGCCGGGGCGCGGCGTGCGCGGCCGTGTGCGTTGATGACATCGGGTCTCCATTCGCGCCCCGGGGACGGAGCCGCCGGCCGGGCTCATCAGACGGTGGGCGTGCCCTTCATGAACGGGTGGATCGTGCGGTCCCGGGGGGACTCCCCCGCCTTCGACGGGGCGGTGGGCGTGGCGCTCCTGCCGGGCGCGATGTCCCCGGCCCGGCCGATGGGGAACGGGAACGCCATGGCGTCTCCGGGCGTTCGTGGATCCGGCCGACGGTCAGTAACCGCCGCCACCGCCACCGCCGCCGCTGCCGTTCTTGGTGACCTTCTTGCCGGCCGGGTCCATGACGTACCACTTGGCGCCGAAGGCGTTGAGTCCCTGCCCGTTGGTCTGCCCGGCCTTCGTGTCATCGGCGAAGTGGTAGAGCGGACGCCCGTTGTAGGTCACCTGCATGCTGCCGTCGTCGCGCTTCGTGGTCTTCAGCAGATCGGCCTTGAGCCCGCTGCCGGCGGTCGGCTTCGACTTGACGGTGAACGGGGGCCACTGCTGGGCGCATCCGCCGCTGCACATCGACTTGTTCTTGGTGTCCTTGTCGAACTCGTAGAGGGTCTTGCCCTTGTCGTCGACCAGGATCTTGCCGAGGGAACTGTTGTTCTTGACGTCGAGGGTGGGCGCCGCGGACGACGACACCGCCGGGACCACCTCGGCCTCACGCTCGGCGTGGTTGCCGCCGGTGTCCTCGCCGGCGCTGCCATTGTCGCCACCGCCGTCCGAGCAGCCGGCCGCCGCGGTGGCCAGCAGCAGGGCGGAGGCCAGTGCGGTGACTGTCCTGGTGTGCCGTCTCATCAGGGACTCCTCGATCGTCGGCCGCCCTGGCGGGCAGCACGCGGCCCGCCCGATCGGGGCCGCTCGCCCCAAGTGCACAGCAGGGCCGACGGACCGGCCACCTGGGCTGGGCCGTCGGAGTGCGGCCCGGCCCGAGGAGGAGTGGAGGAGTTGGAGTGCGGGAGTGGGAGTGGGAACAGGGCGCCTGAGGCGCGGTCAGGCTTCCTCGAAGTAGGCGTCCAGCACCACGTCGAGTTCGGCCGTCCACTTCTTGAGGCTGCTCCGGGAGGGTGCGTCGACCTCCGACTGGTAGTGACGGCGGCCGGTCGTGTGCAGGGTGACGGTGAACCGGCGGCTGAAGCGGGGGGTCTCGACCTCCACGGCGCCGATCTCGTCCCAGCCGAACTCGGCCTCGGTCTCGTCCAGCCGGAGGCGGACGCCGGTGCGGTCGGCGGTCATCGAGGCGCGGCGGTCGCTGGCCTCGAAGACGGGACCGTCCTGGTCACCGTCCTTGTCGCGGTCACTGTCGCTGTCGTCGTCCGAGGAGTCCTTGGCGAAGGAGACCGCTCCGGCCGTCGTGCCGTCGGTCTCGGCGTCGGTCGATTCGGGGTCGTCGGCGACCGGTGCGCGTGAGGCCTCGGCCTCCGCGGTCGGCTCCTCGGCCGCCTCCTCGTCGGAGGCCTCCTCGGGAACGTCCTTGGCGGTGTCGTCAGGCTCCTCTACGAGGCGGGGTGCCATGAGCCCAGGGATGTATCCGGGATCGGTTCCCGCGGCGGGTACGGGCTGGATTATCGGATCGATGCGCTCCACGGCTGGCAGTATGGCCGATAAACCTGTGCGAGGAACACTCGGTACGCGCAGGACCTCCGATTGCGGTGAATACGACAAGCGGCGGAACCCACTGACACGAGTCGATCACGGCTCCCCCACCCCGTGGTCGCGTACGCGCGCCCCCGGGCCGGTCGATCGGTACCGCCTCAACGCCCGCTCCGGTGCCGACTCCCGTACGGGCTTCCAAGACAGCGCCGTACGGGCCGACTTGACGGCCCGTGGGTGATCGGCGGGGATCAATCGCGCCCCCGGGCGGAGGTAGGGGTCGGGGATCGGGGTCCCTCCATGGGCCGAAGCACCCAGGGCGCACGGCCGGCCTGGACGCGACCCGGTGCCGACGCGGTTACGCCCCCTAGTCCCCCCTAATTATTCACCCCTATTCGCCGACCCCTATTTCGGTTCCGTTTGTGGCGAGGGCCCATCCCGACGGGCACGTTCCGGACTCGGGGTACTCGGCGTGGCGGCCGGTCCGCGCCCTGTCCAGCGGCGTAGCGGCGGGTGCCCGGCCCGGTCGTGGAGCCCGGGATCGACAGTCCACCTGCGGGGCGCTCCAGGGGCGCGCGGAAGTCGGTGAGTTCAACAACACACATGCGCTATGTTTTCACTGCCGGAGCGCCGTTGCCCGAACGGACCGCCCCGTCGCCCGCGAGTACCCGCGCCTGACCGGTATCCCCACGACTGCGGTGGACTATGGCGCGAGGGAAAAGGCGTGGCTATTGTTTTTCAACAGCTGGGTAAACAGATTCGCTGTAGCCTGCCCGGTCGGCGCATGCCTGCTATCTTAATTTCACACCGCACGGCAGCCGTCAGCACTCGCGCGCACCGCGCTATCGGTGGCCGCCGGATTCCAGGGCCCGACAGTTCACCGTCCAGGTCACGCGGCGGGGCATCTTAAGGCCCGCGGCCGTTCATCCGGTCCGCCCAAAAGGTCCGTCTGTCGCACGTTTCGATCCGTCGGCATCTCGTGGGAAAAGCGCGTCGGGATGCCGGATACCCAGGCAAGCCGCTTTGCCAAGGGGGCACGATCAGCGCGTTTGGGCGCGGGGCGCACCGGCCGTGCGCCGCACGGCGTCCACCAGGACCACACACCCGGGACCTGTGACCGCCCACCGCCCCACCATGGCGCTCGAACCATCGCCACCACCCCCGGCGTGACGCGCGCCACACCGTCCCCGCAGGTAGCGGTGGACTACGACGTCCTCAACTCCGCGCCCCGCGACGGGTGTCGGCCGTCCGCCGGCCGCGCCACGGGTTCGCCCGATCCTCCCGGGTAGGCACAGACGCCTCCACGCACGGGGTCCGGCATATGCGTGCCAGGGGCCGGCGCCGCGGCTCCGTCACTCGGGCCGTACGGACTCGCCGGTAACACCTAGTTCAACTATCAACGTGATGAACACGTGACGACCGGAACCCTTCGCGTATGGATTCCGTCTTGGCCCCGGGGAGCCGGATCGTCGCCGGTCTTCGGGTTTTGGCCGAAAGCAAGCCGACGCGCTTGAATCGGCGACGGTGTGTCTTTTGGTAACCGCGACCGACGGTCTGGACCGTATCGTAGTACAGGCGAGCGGTGAAGCGGCCGCCACCGGGCGTCGACACCCTCCCAATTCGCCCCGTACGGCACCAGACCCGGCCTCACGGGCCCCAGGAAGTTCCCCTACGAGCCGGTAATCGCCGCCGAGGTTACTAGGAGATTTCGCACAGCCGGTCTTACCACTCCCTAGCGCGACAGCGATTATCCTATCGCCGGGTGGTGACCGAATACGGTCACTATGCTTCGCATATTGACGACTGGGTTCCGTTTACGGCGAGCCGGAAACGGTCCAGCTGCACGACCAAAAGGTGTAAACAGGGGGGGAAGGCTCGTAGTGTTGAAGGAACGGGACAAGATACTCGAACAGCTCGACGATCTGCTGATCCAGTCCACGCGGGGCAGAGGCGCCATCGCCGCGATCAGTGGTTCGACCGCAGTCGGCAAGACCACGACACTCAACGCCCTCGCGGAGCGGGCGACTTCGGCGGGCAGTATCGTCCTCAACGTGGTGAGTTCGCCCCACGAGCGCGAGGTTCCGTACAGCGCTCTCGCACAGTTGCTGCACTCCATCGAGGCGCAGTGCATCACCACGGAGGGACCGGCCAACGGGGGCCCGGGATCTCTCCGCCACGACAGCGCGTCGGCCGTCGCCGCGGCGCTCACACCGCCCGGACCGCAGGACGACCCGCTGGCCGTCGCACGACGGACCTACCAGGTCATCGCGGAACTCACGACCTGGCGTCCCGTACTCATCACCGTCGACGACATCCAGCACACCGACACCGCGACCCTGTCCTGCCTGCGCCATCTCGCGCAGCGCCTGACCCAGCTCTCACTCGCGCTCGTCTTCACCCACGGAGTCTCCGTCGACGAACAGCCGGCCCGTGTCCTCGACGACCTCCTCTACCGGACCAGCGCGCGCCACTTCCATCTGGAGCCGCTCTCGCGCGTGGACGTGATGGGGCTGGCCGCGAGCCGGCTCCCGGTCCTGCCGTCGGACCGGCTCATCGTGGAGATCCACCGGCAGAGCGGGGGAAACCCGCTGCTCGCGCTGGCGCTCATCGAGGAGCACCGGCTGCGCGCCGCGTCCGAGTCCCTCCCGGGGCCGGTCCCGCCGGGGACCGACGGCCCCGGCCACCAGACGACCACCGAGGGCGGCGCCTCGATCGGTCCCGTCTTCTACCAGGCGGTCCTCGCCTATCTGCACCGGCTCGGTCCGCGCGCGGTCCGGCTCGCCCGGTGCCTCGCGCTGCTGGACGAGGCGACCACTCCCCTTCTGCTCAGCCGGCTGAGCGGTATCGACCCCGAACTGTTGAAACGTTATATACGACTGTTCACCAGCATGGGTGTCCTCGACGGTGGACGACTGCGGCACGCGGGGGTGCGCCAGGCGGTCCTCGGTGAGATGCCTCACGGTGAGGCGACCCAGCAGCGGTACCGCGCCGCCTGCCTGTTGAACGAGGGCGGGGCGCCGCCGCAGGCCGTCGCCATGCATCTGCTCAGCGTCGGCCCGCTGCACGACGGATGGGTGCTGCCCGTCCTGCAGGAGGCCGCCTCCCACGCCATGGAGGACGGTGACGTACCGCAGGGCATCCGCTATCTGGAGCTGGCCTGCGAGTGCTCGTCGGACGAGGGGCAGCGGCTGTCGACGAAGTCGCTCTACGCCTACGGCCAGTGGCAGCTCAGGCCCGCCGAGTCCGGTCCGCACTTCCGCGCGCTCAAGGGCCCCATCCTCGAAGGGAAGCTCACGGGCGAGGACGCCCTGTGGGTCGCCGAGGGGATGCTCTTCCACCTCAACTTCGACGAGGCCGTGGAAGTCGTCGACCACGTCAACACCGGCGACGAGAACCTGTCGAAGGCGCTGCACAGCACCCGGATGCTGATGGCCGCGGAGGTCCCGGGCCTGCTGGAACGACTGAACCGGCCGCTCCCCGCGACAACCGCCCCCGCCACGTCCCACGCCGAATTAAGAGCACGCCACGCCCTCGCCCTCGTACTCGAGAACGGCGCGGACAAGTACGCCATCGCCCTCGCCGAGCAGGTGTTCCAGGGGAGCCAGAGCCGGCCGATATCGCGGCTCAGCGGTCTGCCGAAGGCACTTCTGGCGCTGTGCTACGCGGATCAACTCGACGCCGCCGCCACGTGGTACGAGCTGGTCTCGGCCGAGATGGAAGGACCGGACGCGCCCGGCTGGCGCGCCCAGATCGAGAGCGTCGGCGCACTCCTGTCGCTGCGGCGCGGACGGCTTGCCGACGCCGTACGCCAGGCGGAGACCGCCTATGCCCGGCTGTCCGGGCCGAGGTGGAACGTCAGCAGCGCGCTGGCGCTGACGGTGCTCGTCGAGGCCCACACCGCCATGGGCAACCACCAGGCCGCGGCCAAGCACCTGGCGGCCGAGCCGCCGCCCGCGCTCTTCCTGACCCGCGCGGGGCTGCACTACCTGTACGCGCGCGGCCGTCACCACCTGGCGACCGGCAACACGTATCTCGCGCTGTCGGACTTCCAGGAGTGCGGCACGCTGATGCGGCGCTGGAACATCGACTCCCCCTCCCTGGCGCCCTGGCGGCTCGGAGAGGCCGAGGTGTGGCTGCGGCTCGGCGACCGGGAGCAGGCGGCCCGGCTCATCGAGAAGCAGCTCACCAACCCGGACACGGGGCTCACCAGGTCGCGCGGGATGACCCTGCACACCCTGGCCCTGGTCCAGGCGACGGCGAAGCAGCCGCCGATCCTGCGTGACGCCTTCCGTCTGCTGGAGGCGAGCGGCGCGCGTTACGAGGCCGCCTGTGTCCTGGCCGATCTCAGCCGCGCCTACCAGCAGTTGGGCGACAAGAGGGCACGGCCGACGGCGCGGCGGGCGTGGCGGCTCGCCAAGAGCTGCCAGGCGGAGTCCCTCTGCCAGGCGCTGCTTCCGACGTCCATGCCGCAGAGCATGGAGACGAGGCCGACCGAGGGGTCCCGCGGTCCCGACCGCGGCGTCCAGGACAGTTTCGGCACGCTCAGCGAGTCCGAGCGGCGCGTCGCGATGCTGGCCGCCCAGGGGTATGCCAACCGTGAGATCGCCGAGAGGCTGTTCATCACCGTCAGCACCGTGGAGCAGCATCTGACGCGCGTATACCGCAAGATGGGCATCAGGAACCGCGAGCAGCTCCTCCAGGGGGCACACGCGGTCAGCTACGAGTCCGTCTGACCCGTATCACCCCGTAAGGGACCCCCGTCCGCCGGCCCGTTCCCGACGGGGCAGGCGGACTTCTGCTTGCTCGGGGGGCCGGGGTGGGGGCCGTCCCCAGGGGTACCCCTGACTGTGCCGTCCTAGGGGGCTCTACGGGTAGCTGGGGGCCAACGGCGGAGATGATGATCGTTCCCTCAAGACGAACGCCTGCCCGGCGTTTTCCACGCGCGCGATGAGGGAGGCACTCGCCATCATGTCGAGTGATCTTGTCCACGGTACGGATGCAATCGCTATCACCGGCATGTCATGCCGCCTCCCCCAGGCACCCGACGCCAGCACCTTCTGGGAGCTGCTGCGGTCGGGCCGGAGTGCGATCGGGGAAGTACCGCAGGACCGCTGGGACCCCGACGAGGTACTGCCGGACGCGCCGGAGCGGCACCGCGCCGCTCTGCGTCACGGCGGGTTCCTCGACCGCGTCGACGAGTTCGACGCGGCGTTCTTCGGGATCTCGCCGCGCGAGGCCGTGGCGATCGACCCGCAGCAGCGGCTCTTCGCCGAGCTGGCCTGGGAGGCGCTGGAGGACGCGGGAATCGTCCCGGAGACGCTGCGGTCCACCGCGACCGCCGTCATCGTCGGCGCGATCGCGGGTGACTACGCGGCGCTGGCCCACCGGGGCGGCGCGATCACGCAGCACTCGCTGCCGGGTCTGAACCGGGGCGTCATCGCCAACCGGGTCTCCTACGCGCTCGGCCTCAACGGCCCCAGCATGGCGGTCGACTCGGCCCAGTCGTCGTCCCTCGTGGCGGTGCACCTGGCGGTCGAGAGCCTGCGCAAGGGCGAGGCCACCCTGGCGCTGGCCGGCGGTGTGGCCCTCAACTTCGCGCCCGAGAGCGCCGAGGTCGCCGGGATGTTCGGCGGGCTGTCCCCCGACGGACGCTGCTTCACCTTCGACGCGCGGGCCAACGGCTACGTACGCGGTGAGGGCGGCGGCGTCGTCGTACTGAAGCGGCTCGCGGACGCGGTGCGCGACGGCGACACGGTGTACGGCGTCATCCGCGGCAGCGCGGTCAACAACGACGGCTCCACCGACGGGCTCACCGTGCCCAGCGCGGAGGCGCAGGCGACGGTACTGCGCCAGGCCTGCGAGGACGCGGGCGTGGACCCGGCCGAGGTCGGCTACGTCGAACTCCACGGCACGGGCACCCCGACCGGCGACCCGCTGGAGGCGGCGGGCATCGGCGCCACGTACGGCAGCGCGCGCCCCGCAGGCTCGCCCGTCCTCGTCGGCTCCGCCAAGACCAACGTCGGGCACCTGGAAGGCGCGGCGGGCATCGTCGGCCTCATCAAGACGGCGCTGAGCATCCGGCACCGGGAGATCCCGGCGAGCCTCAACTACGAGACGCCGAACCCGCGCATCGACCCCGAGGCGCTCAACCTGCGTGTCCAGACCGCGTCCGGCCCCTGGCCGGACGCGCCGCTGCTCGCGGGCGTCAGCTCCTTCGGCGTCGGCGGTACGAACTGCCACGTCGTCCTCGCGGAGGCGCCCGGGCGGGCCGTGCCCGAGGCCGCGCCGGAGAGCGACGCGCCCGAGATGCCGCTGGCCCCCTGGCTGGTCTCCGGGCGTACGGAGGCGGCTCTGCGCGCCCAGGCCGGGCGGCTGCTGGAGCGGCGGACCGGGGACGCCGACGCGTTCGACATCGGCCGGTCGCTGGCCGGCACCCGTACCCACTTCGAACACCGCGCAGTCGCCCTCGGGCTCGACCACGACGCCCAGTTGGAGGCGCTGCGCACCGGCGCCGACATGCCGGGGCTCGTCACCGGTGTCACCGGCGAGCACGGGAAGATCGCCCTCGTCTTCCCGGGGCAGGGCTCGCAGTGGGAAGGCATGGCGCGTGAGCTGATGCGCACGTCGGCGGTCTTCCGCGCGTCGATCGAGGCGTGCCACGAAGCCCTCGCCCCGTACGTCGACTGGTCGCTGCTCGACACCCTCACCGACGAGTCCGGCGCGACCGCCCTGGACCGCGCGGACGTCGTCCAGCCCGTGCTGTTCGCGGTGATGGTCTCCCTCGCCCGGGTGTGGGAGTCGCTGGGCGTACGGCCCGACGCGGTCATCGGCCACTCGCAGGGCGAGATCGCCGCGGCGCACATCGCGGGCGCGCTCGACCTGGCGGACGCCGCCAGGATCGTGGCCCTGCGCAGCCAGACCATCATGACGCTGGCGGGTACCGGGGCGATGGCCTCGGTGCCGCTGGCCGCCGACCGGGTCGCCGAGTACATCGAGCCCTTCGGCGACGCGCTGAGCATCGCCGTGGTCAACGGGCCCACCACCACGGTCGTGGCCGGCACCCCCGAGGGTGTCGCCGAGCTGCTGGCCCGCTGCGAGAGCGACGGGATCCGCGCGAAGGCCGTCTCCGCCGTGGACTTCGCCTCGCACTCGCCGCACATGGACGCCATCAAGGACCGTCTCCTGGAGCAGTTCGCCGGGGTGACGCCGCGCTCGTGCGACATCGCGTTCTACTCGACGGTCACCGCGGGCGCCCTCGACACGGCCGGGCTCGACGCCGAGTACTGGTTCTCCAACCTCCGCCGGCCCGTCCTCTTCGAGGCGACCCTCCGGGCCATGGCCGAGGACGGGTTCGGCACGTTCGTCGAGTCGAGCCCGCACCCCGTACTCACCGTGGGACTGCGCGCGACGCTGCCGGACGCGGTCGTCGTGGACTCGCTGCGCCGCAACGAGACCCCGTGGCCGCAGCTGCTGACCTCCCTGGCGGAGCTCCACGTCCGCGGTCTGCCCGTGGACTGGTCCGCCGTCTTCGCCGGCCGGTCGCCCGTCCGGGTGGACCTGCCGACGTACGCGTTCCAGCGTGAGAGCTACTGGCCCGAGGTCTCGACCGCGTTCGCGCCCGGTACCCGCTCCACCGGCCGGCTCCCGGCAGCCGTACGTGAGGAGACCCCCGCCGCGGGGTCGTCCTGGGCGGGGCGGATCGCCGGTCTGCCGGCGGACGAGCGCGGCCGTGTGGCGCTGGAGCTGGTCCGGCTGCGTACCGCGATCGTGCTCGGCCATCTGAGCACGGACACGGTCGAGGTCGGCCAGGCCTTCCGCGAGCTGGGCATGGACTCCACGATGGCGGTCCAGCTCCGTCAGAACCTGGTGGACATCACCGGGCTGACGCTGCCGGAGACCGTCGTCTTCGACCACCCGAGCCCGTCCCGGCTGGCCCGGCGGCTGGTCGAACTGGCCCTGGGCGACGACACGTCGTCCGCCGCGTCCGCGCTGTCGCGCCAGGGATCGGTCCTGGACGCCGACGACCCGATCGTGATCGTCGGCATGGCCTGCCGCTACCCCGGCGGCGCGAGCACGCCGGACGAGCTGTGGCGGCTCGTCGATGACGGCGTGAACGCGATCTCGGGCTTCCCCACCGACCGTGGCTGGGACCTGGAGGCCCTGTACGACCCGGAGCCCGGGGTGCGGGGCAAGACCTACACACGGCACGGCGGGTTCCTCGACGAGGCCGCCGAGTTCGACACCGAGTTCTTCGGCATCAGCCCGCGCGAGGCCACGGCGATGGACCCGCAGCAGCGGGTGCTCCTCCAGGTCACCTGGGAGGCCCTGGAGCGCGCCGGGATCGACCCGGACGGTCTCCAGGGCAGCAGCACCGGTGTGTTCGTCGGTGCGATGTCGCAGGAGTACGGCCCCCGGCTGCACGAGGGTGACGACGGGATGGGCGGCTATCTGCTCACCGGCAACACCGCGAGCGTCGTCTCCGGGCGTATCTCGTACACCTTCGGTCTGGAGGGCCCGGCGGTCACGGTCGACACGGCCTGCTCGTCCTCGCTCGTCGCGATGCACCAGGCGGCGCAGGCCCTGCGGGCCGGTGACTGCTCGCTGGCCCTGGCGGGCGGTGTCGCGGTGATGGCGACCCCCGGCATGTTCGTGGAGTTCGGGCAGCAGCGCGGTCTGGCCCCCGACGGCACCTGCAAGTCCTTCGCGGGCGCCGCCGACGGCACCATCTGGGCCGAGGGCGCGGGCATGGTCCTGATGGAGCGTCTGTCGGACGCCAAGGCCAACGGACACACCGTCCTCGCGGTCGTCCGCGGCTCGGCGGTCAACCAGGACGGCGCGAGCAACGGCCTCACCGCTCCCAACGGCCCCTCCCAGCAGCGCGTCATCAACGCGGCCCTGGCCGGCGCGGGTCTGACCCCCGCCGAGGTCGACGCGGTCGAGGCGCACGGCACGGGAACGCCTCTCGGTGACCCGATCGAGGCGCAGGCGCTGCTGGCGACGTACGGCCAGAACCGCGAGGAGCCGCTCTGGCTCGGCTCGCTGAAGTCGAACATCGGGCACACGCAGGCCGCCGCCGGTATCGGCGGTGTCATCAAGATGATCCAGGCGATGCGCCACGGCACACTGCCGCAGACGCTCCACGTCGACGAGCCCAGCCCGCACATCGACTGGACCTCCGGCAACGTCAAGCTCCTCACCGAGGCACGCGACTGGCCCGAGACCGACCGCCCCCGCCGGGCCGCCGTCTCCTCCTTCGGCATCAGCGGCACCAACGCGCACCTGATCATCGAGCAGGCGCCCGTCGCGGCCGAGCCCGCCGAGGACGACCAGGAGCAGGACGCCCCCGAGGCGGCCCTCGTGCCCTGGTTCCTCTCCGCCAAGACGGAGCAGTCCCTCCGCGACCAGGCACGGCAGCTGCTCGACCACGTCACGGCGGATCCCGCTCTGTCCCCCGCGCGGATCGGCCAGGCGCTCACGGCCACCCGCACGCGCTTCCAGCACCGTGCCGTGGTGATCGGTCAGGACCGTGAGGAACTCCTCGCGGGTCTGCGCTCGCTGAGCGACAACGAGTCCTCCCGCGCGGTCGTCACCGGAACGGCACGGGAGGGCACCACGGCCTTCCTGTTCACGGGGCAGGGTGCGCAGCGGCCCGGCATGGGCCGGGAGCTGTACGAGACCTACCCGGTCTTCCGTGACACGTTCGACGAGGTCTGCGCGACTCTCGACCGCCACCTGAACGCCGAGGCCACGGTCAAGGACGTCGTCTTCGCGGACGACCCGGAGCTGCTGAACCAGACCCGGTACACCCAGCCCGCGCTCTTCGCGATCGAGACCTCGCTCTACCGGCTCGTCGAGTCGTTCGGCGTCACGCCGCAGTATCTGGCGGGCCACTCGATCGGTGAGATCGCCGCCGCGCACGTCGCCGGCATCTTCACGCTGGACGACGCCTCCCGCCTCGTCGCGGCCCGCGGCTCACTGATGCAGGCCCTGCCCGCCGGCGGCGTCATGATCTCGCTCCGGACCACCGAGGAGCAGATCGTCCCGCTCCTCGAAGGCCACGAGGACAAGGTCACCATCGCCGCCGTCAACGGCCCCCAGTCGATCGTCATCTCCGGCGACGAGGAAGCGGCCACCCGGATCGCCGACACCCTCGCCGAGACCGGCGTCAAGACCAAGCGGCTGACCGTCTCCCACGCGTTCCACTCGCCCCACATGGACCCCATGCTGGACGAGTTCGAGCGCACGGCGGCGGATCTGACGTACCACACGCCGATGATCCCGATCGTCTCCGCCGTCACCGGCGAACCGGCCGATCACCGGATCACCACCCCGGGCTACTGGGTCCAGCACGTGCGGGACGCCGTGCGGTTCGCCGACGCCGTCACCACGCTCGACGGCCTCGGTACCCGCCACTACATCGAGCTCGGCCCCGACCCCGTCCTCACCACCCTCGTCAACGAGACCCTCACCAAGTCCCGCGGCAAGGGCAGCCCCACGGCCGTGCTCCGCAAGGGCCACGCCGAGGCGACCACGCTTCTCACCGCCCTCGCCACCGCGCACACGGCCGGCGCCCAGGCGGACCTCACCAGCCACCTCCCGATCCCGCAGAGCCACCCCGACCTGCCCACGTACCCCTTCCAGCGCCAGCGCTACTGGCTCACGGCGGCCGCCGTGGAAGGGGACGTGAGCTCCGCGGGGCTGACCGCCACCGGGCACCCGGTGCTGACGACCGCCGCCGAGCTTCCCGACCCGGGCGGGCTCCTGCTGACCGGCCGGGTGAACGCCTCCGCTCCCTCCTGGGCGGCGGACCACGCGGTGTTCGGCACCCCGGTCATGCCGGGTGTGGCCTTCGTCGACATGCTGCTGCACGCCGCGGCCCTGGTGGGGCGCCCCCGTATCGAGGAGCTCACCCACCATGTCTTCCTGGCCCTGCCGGAGCACGGCGCCCTCCAGCTGAGGGTCGTCGTCCGGCCGGCCGACGACTCCGGGCGCCGGTCCTTCGCCGTCCACTCCCGGTCCGAGGACGCCCCGCTGGGCGCCGACTGGACCTGCCACGCCACCGGTGCGCTCGGCGCGGCCGGCGCCGTACCGCCGGCCCTCGCACCGGCCGACGCGGCCTGGCCCCCGGCCTCCGCCGCGCCTCTGGACACCGACGGCTTCTACCGTCGGATCGCGGAGGCCGGCTTCGGTTACAACGGGGTCTTCCAGGGGCTGAACGCCGCCTGGGAGGACGGCGACACGCTGTACGCGGAGGTGGCCCTGCCCTCGGGGACCGCCCCGGGCTCCTACGGTGTTCACCCGGGTCTGCTCGACTCCGCGCTCCACCCGATCGCGCTGGCCTCGACCCGCGCCGACGGCACGCTTCTGGTGCCGTTCTCCTGGAGCGGGGTGGCCCTGCACGCGAACGGTGCCCGCGCCCTGCGGGTCCGGCTCGTGCGCTCGACGCCGGAGACCATCGCCCTGACGGTGACCGACCCGTCCGGCGCGCCCGTCCTGACCGTGGACTCCCTCGCCATGCGCGGGGTCGCCTCCGAGCAGCTCGAAGCGGCCAGGCCCGACCGAGACGGCGCCCTCCACGAGGTCGCCTGGCGTGCGGTCCCCGCACCGCCGCGTCCCGCCACCCGCCCCGACGGCGCCGGCTGGGCCGTGGTGGGAGACACCAGTGACGCGCGGGTGGCCGCCGCGCTCGTGGCGCTCGGCTCCTCGGCCGAGTCGTACCCGGACGCCGAGGCGCTGCGCGCCTCGCTGCGGGCCGGCGGGGCTCGTCCCTCGACGATCGTCGCCCGCTTCGCCACCGGCGGCGCGGACCCGGTCGAGTCGGCGCACACCCTGACGCGCGACGCCCTGCACCTGCTCCAGACGGTGCTGGCCGACGGGGCGCCGGACTCGCGTCTGGTGGTCCTCACCGAGAACGCGACGTCCACCGGAACCGGAGACGCGCCGGTGGACCTGGCCGGAGCTGCGGTCTGGGGACTGATCCGGTCCTCCCAGTCCGAGAACCCGGACCGGTTCACGCTCCTCGACATCGACGGCTCGCGGGCGTCCGACGACGCGATCGTGGCCGCCCTCTCCACCGGGGAGCGCCAACTGGCCGTGCGCGAGGGACGGTTCTTCGTGCCGCGCCTGGCCCGGCTGACCCCCGGCGCGATCCCCGCGACCTTCGACGCGCGCCGCACCGTGCTCATCACCGGCGGCACCGGCGCCCTCGGCTCCCTCCTCGCCCGCCACCTCGTCACCCGGCACGGCGTCAGGAAGCTGCTGCTGACCAGCCGGAGCGGCCGTGCGGCGGACGCCACCCTCAGCGCGGAGCTGGCCGAACTCGGCGCCGAGATCACCGTCGCGGCCTGCGACGCCGCCGACCGGCAGTCGCTGGAGGCGCTGCTCGCGGGTCTCCCGCAGGAGCATCCGCTCGGCGCGGTGGTCCACTGCGCCGGTGTCCTGGACGACGGTGTGGTCACGGAGCTCACCCCGGACCGGCTGGACGCGGTGCTCCGCCCGAAGGTGGACGGCGCGTGGAACCTGCACGAGCTGACCCGCGACATGGACCTGGACGCCTTCGTCCTCTTCTCCTCGGTGGTCGGTGTCCTGGGCTCTCCCGGACAGGCCAACTACGCGGCCGCCAACGCCTTCCTCGACCAGCTCGCCGAGCACCGCCGTACGGCCGGGCTCCCCGCCACGTCCCTCGCCTGGGGCCTGTGGGAGGCCGGCATGGCCGACACGCTGGACGAGCAGGACCGGGCCCGTATGAACCGCGGCGGACTGGCGCCGATGCCCACCGAGCGGGCGCTCGGGCTCTTCGACTCGGCACTCGCGACCGCGCGTGCGGTGCTCGTGCCCGCCGGGGTCGACGTGTCCGGCGCGCGTACGCAGCGCGCCTCGATGCTGTCGCCGCTGCTCACCGAACTGCTCCCCGCCCAGCCGGCGCCCGCCGAGCGCGGCGGCGAGGCCGTCGACGAGTCCTCGCTGCGCGGCCGGCTCGCCGGACTGTCCGAGGACGAGCAGCGCGAACTCCTCCTGGAGGTCCTGCGCAAGCACGTCGCGGCGGTCCTCGGGCACAGCTCGCCGCTCGCCATCGACCCCGAGACCTCCTTCAAGGACCTCGGCTTCGACTCGCTCGCCGGTATCGAACTCCTCATGGTGCTCGGTGAGTCGATGGGGCTGCACCTGCCGTCCACGATGCTCTTCGACCACCCGACGCCCGACGCGCTGATCACCCACCTCAGGGACGAGCTCGTCGACGACGACGACGCCCCGCAGGACATCGTGGACACCACCCTCACCACGGTGGCCGCGCGGGACGACGACGACCCGATCGCCGTGATCGGTATGGGCTGCCGCTACCCCGGAGGCGCCACCACACCGGACGAACTGTGGCGGCTGGTCACCGAGGGGGTGGACGCCATCGGCTCCTTCCCCTCCAACCGCGGCTGGGACCTGGAGGATCTGTTCGACTCCGACCCGGACGTACGCGGGAAGACCTACGCCCGCACCGGCGGCTTCCTCTACGACGCCGACCGCTTCGACGCCGAGTTCTTCGGGATCAGCCCCCGCGAGGCCCTGGCGCTCGACCCGCAGCAGCGCCTCCTGCTCGAAACGACGTGGGAGACGTTCGAGAACGCGGGTATCCGCCCCGACGGCCTGCGCGGCAAGCCCGTCGGCGTCTTCGCCGGCGTCGTCACCCAGGAGTACGGCTCCCTCGTCCACAAGGGCACCGAACCTGTCGACGGCTTCCTGCTGACGGGTACGACGGCGAGTGTCGCCTCCGGGCGCGTCGCCTACACGCTGGGCCTTGAAGGTCCGGCGGTCACGGTCGACACGGCCTGCTCGTCCTCGCTCGTCGCGATGCACCTGGCCTGCCAGTCGCTGCGCAACGGCGAGTCCACGATGGCCCTCGCCGGTGGCGCGACGGTCATGGCCAACCCGGGCATGTTCCTGGAGTTCAGCCGCCAGCGCGGTCTGGCGCCCGACGGCCGGTGCAAGTCGTTCGCCGGTTCGGCGGACGGCACGATCTGGGCCGAGGGCGCGGGCATGGTGCTCCTGGAGCGCCTGTCGGACGCGAAGGCCAACGGACACACGGTCCTCGCGGTCATCCGGGGCTCGGCGGTCAACCAGGACGGCGCGAGCAACGGCCTCACGGCCCCGAACGGTCCCTCCCAGCAGCGGGTCATCAAGGCGGCCCTGGCGGGCGCCGGACTCACCGCCGGTGAGGTCGACGCGGTCGAGGCGCACGGCACCGGCACCCCGCTGGGTGACCCGATCGAGGCGCAGGCGCTGCTGGCGACGTACGGCCAGAACCGCGAGGAGCCGCTCTGGCTCGGCTCGTTCAAGTCGAACATCGGCCACGCCCAGGCCGCCGCCGGTATCGGCGGTGTCATCAAGATGATCCAGGCGATGCGCCACGGCACACTGCCGCAGACGCTCCACGTCGACGAGCCCAGCCCGCACATCGACTGGACCTCCGGCAACGTCAAGCTCCTCACCGAGGCACGCGACTGGCCCGAGACCGACCACCCGCGCCGCTCGGCCGTCTCCTCCTTCGGCATCAGCGGCACCAACGCCCACGTCATCCTCGAACAGGCCCCCGTCGCACCGGAGCCGGTCGAGAACGACGAGGAGCAGGACGCCCCGCAGGCCGCCCTCATCCCGTGGTTCCTCTCCGCCAAGACGGAGCAGGCCCTGCGCGACCAGGCGCAGCAGCTGCGTACGTACCTCGAACTCAACCCCGAGGCACGGCCGGCCCGCGTCGCTCACGCGCTCGCCACCACCCGGGCCCAGTTCCACTACCGGGCCGTGGTGTTCGGCAACGAGCACGAGGCGTTCGACCGCGCGCTGGGCGCCCTCACCCTCGGTGAGCCGTCCCCCGCGCTGGTCCGTGGCACGCCGCACCCCGGCAAGACGGCGTTCCTCTTCACGGGGCAGGGTGCGCAGCGGCCCGGCATGGGCCGGGAGCTGTACGAGACCCACCCGGTCTTCCGCGACGCTTTCGACGAGGTCTGCGCGACCCTCGACCGCCACCTGAACGCGGACGTGGCCATCAAGGACATCGTCTTCGCGGACGACCCGGAGCTGCTGAACCAGACCCGGTACACCCAGCCCGCGCTCTTCGCGATCGAGACCTCGCTCTACCGCCTGGTCGAGTCGTTCGGCGTCACGCCGCAGTATCTGGCGGGCCACTCGATCGGTGAGATCGCCGCCGCGCACGTCGCCGGCATCTTCTCCCTGGACGACGCCTGCCGCCTCGTCGCGGCCCGCGGCTCACTGATGCAGGCCCTGCCCGCCGGCGGCGTCATGATCTCGCTCCGGACCACCGAGGAGCAGATCGTCCCGCTCCTCGAAGGCCACGAGGACAAGGTCACCATCGCCGCCGTCAACGGCCCCCAGTCGATCGTCATCTCCGGCGACGAAGAAGCGGCCACCCGGATCGCGGACACCCTCGCCGAGACCGGCGTCAAGACCAAGCGGCTGACCGTCTCCCACGCGTTCCACTCGCCCCACATGGACCCCATGCTGGACGAGTTCGAACTCCTCGCCGGTGAGCTGATCTACCACACCCCGACGATCCCGATCGTCTCCGCCCTCACCGGGGAGCTCGCGGACCACTACATCACCACTCCGCAGTACTGGGTCCAGCACGTCAGGGAAGCGGTCCGCTTCGCCGACGCCATCACCACGCTGGACCGGCTCGGCATCCGCCACTACATCGAGCTCGGCCCCGACCCCGTCCTCACCTCCATGGCGCAGGACAGCGTGCCCGACGACGTCGACGCCATCCACGTCGCCACCCTGCACCGCGACCGGAGTGAGAACCAGAGCTTCCTCACCGCCCTCGCCACCGCGCAGGCCAACGGCACGCAGGTCCGCTGGACGCCGTTGATCGGCGAGACGTCCGTCCCGGCCCTGGGCCTGCCGACGTACCCCTTCCAGCGCCAGCCCTACTGGCTGGAGCCGGCGAAGCCCAGTTCGGGCGCCGACGGTCTGGGTCTGACGGCGACCACTCACCCGGTGCTGACCACCCTGGCCGAACTCCCGGACGGTGGCGGGCACTTGTTCACCGGCCGCGTCTCCGGGAACGACCCGGACTGGGTGGCCGAGCACATCATCTTCGGGACGATGATCGTCCCGGGTGTCGCCTTCGTCGACCTCCTCCTCCACGCAGCACGTCATGTGGAGTGCGAGCACATCGAGGAGCTCACCCACCATGTGTTCCTCGCCGTCCCGGAGCGCGCCGCCCTCCAGCTGAGGCTTCTCATCGAGCCGGCCGACAGCTCCGGGAGCCGGGCCTTCGCGTTCTACTCGCGGCCCGAGGACGTTCCGGTCGAGACCGACTGGACCCTCCACGCCACGGGTGCGCTCGGAGCCGAACGCCGGGAGATTCCCGAGGGCGCCGAATCGCTCAGGAACGAGGTCTGGCCTCCGGACATCTCGGACACCATGGACGTGGAGGAGTTCTACCGCCGGGTCACGGACGGCGGCTTCGGCTACGGTCCGCTGTTCCGCGGGCTCAAGAAGGCCTGGCAGGACGGGAACACGACGTACGCGGAGGTCTCCCTACCGGCCGGCTCGGATCCGGGCGACTACGGCATCCACCCCGGTCTGCTCGACTCGGCGCTCCAGCCGGCCGCGCTGATCATGGGTGAGACGGAGGCCGAGGACTCGATCCGGGTGCCGTTCTCCTGGGCGGGTGTCTCCCTCCACGCGAAGGGAGCCAGCTCCCTGCGCATCCGGCACACCTGGACCACTCCGGACACCGCCTCCCTGGTCATCTCCGACCAGACCGGCACACCGGTCATGGCGATCGACTCCCTCGCGATGCGGACGGTCGGCGCCGACCAGCTCGCCGCCACCCGCGCGGCCGACGCCGGAGAGCTGTACAAGGTCGACTGGACCGACGTCCAGGCGGTCGAGGACAAGACGCAGAGCTCCGGCGCCAAGTGGGCCCTGGTGGCCGGCCCGGGCAACGCCCAGGTCACGGCGGCGCTCTCGCCTCTCGGCGCCGCGGTCGAGGTGGCGCCCGACGCCATCACCCTCCCGACGACGGAGGGGGACGACACCACCAGGCCCGACGTGGTCTTCACCTGGTGCGTCTCCGAGCCCGGCGCCGACCCGGCGGAGACCGCCCGCGCCTTCACGCACCGCGTACTCGGCCTCGTCCAGGCGATCCTCGCCGACGACCGGCCGGACTCCCGGCTGGTGGTCCTCACCAGGGGCGCCATGTCCATGGGCGCCGGCGGCGAGTCCGACCTGGCCGGAGCGGCGGTGTGGGGACTGATCCGCACCGCGCAGACCGAACACCCCGACCGGTTCACGCTGATCGACCTCGACGGCTCGGACTCGTCCCTGCGGGCCCTCTCGGCCGCCCTGGCGACCGGCGAACCCCAACTGGCCGTGCGTGACGGGCGACTTCTCGCCCCTCGCCTCGCCCGTGTCGGCGCAGGCGCCACCGAGTCCTCCGCGACGGCGCCGTTCGACCCGGACAAGACGGTCCTCATCACCGGCGGCACCGGCGCGCTGGGCACGCTCCTCGCCCGTCACCTGGTCACCGAGCACGGGGTGAAGAAGCTCCTGCTGACCAGCCGGCGCGGCCGTACGGCGGGCAGCACCCTCACCGAGGAGCTCGCCGAACTCGGCGCCGAGGTCACCATCGCGGCCTGCGACACCGCCGACCGCGAGTCGCTGGAGGCCCTGCTGGCGAGCCTGCCCGAGGAGCACCCGCTCGGCGCGGTGGTCCACTGCGCCGGCACCCTCGACGACGGCATCGTCACGGCGCTGACTCCGGAGCGGTTCGACGGGGTGCTCCGCCCGAAGGTGGACGGCGCGTGGAACCTCCACGAGCTGACCCGCGACATGGAGCTGAGCGCGTTCGTCATGTTCTCCTCGGTGGTCGGCGTCCTGGGCTCTCCGGGACAGGCCAACTACGCCGCGGCGAACGTCTTCCTCGACGAACTCGCCGAGCTCCGCCACGCCGCCGGACTGCCCGCGAAGTCCCTCGCCTGGGGCCTGTGGGAGAGCGGCATGGCCGACACGCTCGACGAGCAGGACCAGGCCCGGATGAACCGCGGCGGGCTGCTGCCGATGCCCGCCGACCAGGCCCTCGGCCACTTCGACGCCGCCCTCGATGCGGAGCGGACCGTGGTGGTCCCGGCCAAGCTGGACCTCGCCGGGCTCCGTGCCCGGGCCGCGACGGTCCCGGTGGCGCCGGTCTTCCGCGGACTGGTCCGTACGCCGCTGCGCAGCGCCGCCCAGTCGGGCGGCGCGGGAGCGGAGGTCGGCGCCCTCGGGCAGGCCATCGCGGGCCGCCCGGAGGCCGAGCAGGACCAGATCATCCTGGAGTTCCTGCGCAACCACGTGGCGACCGTCCTCGGACACACCTCATCGAACGCCATCGACCCCGCGCACTCGTTCAAGGAGCTGGGCTTCGACTCGCTCAGCTCGGTGGAGCTGCGCAACTCGCTCAACAAGGCGTCCGGGATGCGACTCCCGTCCACGCTGCTCTTCGACTACCCCACCCCGACGGTGCTGGCCGGCTACATCCGGAACCAGCTGGCGGGCAGCGGGCAGGCGGAGGCGGGCGCCAAGGTGGCCCGCCGGACCACCCGCAGCGCCTCCTCGCGGAGCGAGGCGGCCGACCCGATCGTGATCGTGGGTATGGGCTGCCGCTTCCCGGGCGGTGCCAACACGCCCGAGGAGCTGTGGAAGCTGGTCGCGGAGGAGCGCGACGCGGTGGGCGCCTTCCCCGACAACCGCGGCTGGGACATCGAGAACCTCTTCGACGACGACCCGGACGTACGCGGTAAGTCCTACGCGAGTGAGGGCGGCTTCCTCTACGAGGCCGACCGCTTCGACCCCGAGTTCTTCGGGATCAGCCCCCGCGAGGCCCTCGCGCTCGACCCCCAGCAGCGGCTGCTGCTGGAGACCGCCTGGGAGGCGTTCGAGAGCGCGGGCATCCGCCCCGACACCCTGCGCGGCGAGCCGGTCGGCGTCTTCGCCGGTGTCGCGGCCGGGGAGTACGTCTCGCTCACCCACCACGGTGGCGAGCCGGTCGAGGGTTACCTCCTGACGGGTACGACCGCGAGTGTCGCCTCCGGGCGCATCTCGTACACGCTCGGTCTTGAAGGCCCCGCCCTCACGGTGGACACGGCCTGCTCGTCCTCGCTCGTCGCGATGCACCTGGCCTGCCAGTCGCTGCGCAACGGCGAGTCCACGATGGCCCTCGCCGGTGGCGCCACGATCATGTCCAACCCGGGCATGTTCATGGAGTTCAGCCGCCAGCGCGGTCTCGCTCCCGACAGCCGCGCCAAGTCGTACGCGGCCGGGGCCGACGGCACCATCTGGGCCGAGGGCGCGGGCATGGTCGTGCTGGAGCGCCTGTCGGACGCGAAGGCCAACGGGCACACGGTGCTCGCGGTCATCCGGGGCTCGGCGGTCAACCAGGACGGCGCGAGCAACGGCCTCACCGCGCCCAACGGACCGGCCCAGCAGCGGGTCATCAACTCCGCCCTGGACGGTGCGGGACTCACGCCCGACCAGGTCGACGCGGTCGAGGGACACGGCACCGGAACGCCGCTCGGTGACCCCATCGAGGCGCAGGCCCTGCTCTCCACCTACGGCCAGAACCGTGAAGAGCCGCTGTGGCTCGGCTCGTTCAAGTCGAACATCGGACACGCGCAGGCCGCCGCCGGTGTCGGTGGTGTCATCAAAATGATCCAGGCCATGCGCCACGGCACGCTCCCCCGGACGCTCCACGTCGACGAGCCCAGCCCGAACATCGACTGGGAGTCGGGCAACGTCCAGCTCCTGACCGAGGCCCGGGCCTGGCCGGAGACCGACCACCCGCGCCGTTCGGCCGTCTCCTCCTTCGGTATCAGCGGCACCAACGCCCACCTGATCCTGGAAGAGGCGCCCACTCCCACCCACCCGGTGCCGGCACCGGAGTCGGCACAGCCGGCCGGCACCGTCCCGTGGATCCTCTCGGGCAAGAGCCAGCAGGCCGTACGGGACCAGGCCCAGCGCCTTCTCGACCACGTGACCGCGAACACCGAACTCCGGCCGGCCGACGTCGCGTACTCGCTGGTGACCGCGCGCACCACCTTCGACCACCAGGCGGTCGCGATCGGGGCCACCCACGACGAACTCGTCGGCCAGCTCCGGGCGCTCACCCAGGACCCGGGCACGGCCTTCCTCCACGGGCAGTCCCGCTCCAAGAAGGTGGCCCTCCTCTTCACCGGTCAGGGCGCGCAGCACCCGGGCATGGGCCGTGAGCTGTACGACACGCACCAGGTCTTCCGGGACGCGTTCGACGAGGTGTGCGCCACCCTGGACGAGCACCTGCGGGCGGAACTGCCCGTCAAGGACGTCGTCTTCGGCGACGACCCGGACCTGCTCAACCAGACCCGCTACACGCAGCCCGCGATGTTCGCCCTCCAGGTGGCCCTCACCCGGCTGGTGGTCGAGGAGTTCGGGGTCTCCCCCTCGCATCTCATCGGCCACTCGATCGGCGAGATCGCGGCGGCCCACACGGCGGGGATCCTCACGCTCGACGACGCCTGCCGGCTCGTCGCGGCCCGCGGCCCGCTCATGCAGGCCCTGCCCGCCGACGGCATCATGATGGCCGTCGAGGCGACCGAGGAGGAGGTGCTCCCGCACCTCAGCGAGCGTGTCGGGATCGCCGCCGTCAACGGCCCCCGGGCCGTGGTCGTCTCCGGCGACGAGGCCGATGTCCTGGCCCTCGGGGAGGAGTTCACCGGCCAGGGACGACGCACCCGCCGTCTCGCCGTCAGCCACGCCTTCCACTCGCACCACATGGACCCGATGCTGGGCGAGTTCCGGGCGGTCGCCGAGTCGCTCACCTACCACGTGCCGCGTATCCCGCTCGTCTCCACCGTCACCGGCAAGCTCGCCGGCTCCGACATCACCAACGCGGGCCACTGGACCGATCACGCCCGTAACACCACCCGCTTCCTGGACGGCCTCAACACCCTCCAGGAGCAGGGCGTGAGCACGTTCATCGAGATCGGCCCCGACGCCGTCCTCACCGCGCTCACCCGTGAGGCGCTGCCGGGGGCCACCGCCGTACCGCTGCTCCGGGCCAAGCTCGCCGAGCCGAACACGCTGCTCGACGGTCTTGTCCAGGCCCATGTGGCCGGTGCCGCGGTCGACTGGGAAGGGTTCCTCGCCCGACGCGGCGGCCGGAGCGTCGAACTTCCCACGTACGCCTTCCAGCGCCGTCGCCACTGGCTGGAGGTCGGCGACCCCGTCGGCACCGCGGCCGGTCTCGGCCTGGAGTCCGCCACGCACCCGCTGCTGGCCACGACCACCGAACTCCCGGACGGAACCAACCTGTTCACTGGTCGGGTGACGCTGGCCGACCACCCGTGGCTGAGCGACCACACGGTCATGGGGACGGTCATCCTCCCGGGCACGGCGTTCGTGGAGCTCTCGCTCCACGCCGCGCAGACGGTGGGTCTCGACGAGATCGCGGAACTGGTCCTGCACGCGCCCGTCACCTTCGGGTCCCAGTCCGCGGCGCTTCTCCAGGTCATCGTCGGGCCCGAGGACGCGTCGGCCGGCCGTACGCTCACCATCAGGTCCCGCTCGGAGGAGGACCAGTCCTGGACCGAGAACGCGACCGGCACGCTGAGCGCCCTGGTGGGGGTCTCCTGACCCCGGCCGTCGGCGTTGCGCGTTCTTCGGTGGTCGCCGGTATTCCGTGTTCGTCCATGTTCCGTGTTCGCCGGTGTGCGGGGCCCGCCGTCGGTGTTCCGCGTCCTTGGGTGCTCGGGGACAGGGCCGTCTCCGCGGGCCTCCGCCGGAGGCCGGGTGCCCCCAGGGGGCCGGGCTATGTCACGGGCCGCTGGGCGCGCGCTCAGGGGCCTTGGTCGGGCGTCTTGGGGAGCGCGCGGTGTCCCCGTCGGCGCCGGGAACGGCGAGGGCCGTCCACTCCCCCGGCCGGGAGGCAGTGGACGGCCCTGGTACGACGCTCTCGGGCGACGCACGAAGTCCCCCTCCCCGCCAGCGCCGGCGGGAAGGGGGACTCGTGGGACCGGTCAGGTGCGACCGGTCAGGAGAAGCGGAGCGGGGTGAACGGCGCCGTCGCGGCGTGCGGGGCCATGTCGGTGAGGTAGGCAGCCATGGCCACGGCCGTGACCGGGGCCAGCTGGACTCCCATCCGGAAGTGACCGGTGGCCAGGTACACGTCCGGGACCGTGGTCGGTCCGATGACGGGGAGGTCGTCGGGCGAGGCCGGGCGCAGACCCGCGGTGATCTCGGCGAAGCGCAGGGAGCCGGCCTCGGGGATGACCTCGGCGACACGGCGCAGCAGGCTGCCGGTCCCCTCGGCGGTGACGGTCTCGTCGTAGCCGCGGTCCTCGTAGGTGGCGCCGACGACGAGCTCCCCGTCGAGACGGGGCGCCAGGTAGAGGGACTTGCCCTGGGAGATGGCACGGGCCGTCACGTTGAGCAGCGGCACGTCGGAGCGCAGCCGGAGGATCTGGCCCTTGACGGGACGGATCTCCGGGATCGCGCCCTCGGGCAGCCCCTTGATCTGGTGCGTCCAGCAGCCGGCGGCCAGGACCAGACGGTCGAAGGGCACCTTGTCGCCGTTGTCGAGGACGACGGTGTGGTCCTCGACGTGGGTGGCGGCCCTCTGTACGACGCTGCCGCCCAGCGCCTCGATGGCCGTGATCAGCGCGGCGTCGAGGACGCGCGGGTCGATGGCACCGTCGTCCGGCGACAGCAGACCGCCGACGACGGGGGCGAAGGCGGGCTGGAGCTTGGCGCACTCCTCGGGCGTCAGCCGTTCGGTGCGGACACCGATCGACTCCTGGAAGGCCAGCTGGCGGTCGAGCATGGGCAGGCCCAGCTCGTCGAAGGCGGCGTCGAGGACACCGTCGCGCCGGAAGCCGGCCGGGGCGAACTCCTCCAGCTCCTCGATGAAGGACGGGTACAGCTCACGCGAGGTCAGGCAGAGACGGAGGAGGTCCTCCTGGTCGTACAGCTGCTCGTTGATCGCGGGGAGGAGACCCGCCGAGGCGTGGGACGCCTTGCTGCCCGGGGCCGGGTCGATCACCGTGACGGAGACGCCTTCGCGGGCGGCCCGCCAGGCGGTGGCCAGACCGATGACGCCACCGCCGACGACAACAGTTCTCATGAGTTGCTCTCCTGGAGAAGTCGCCGCAGGTGTGAGGCCAGACCTGCGGGAGTCGGATGGTCGAAGACGAGGGTCGCCGGGAGCCGCAGTCCGGTGGCGGCCGCCAGGTGGCGGCTGAGTTCGAGGTTGCCGATGGAGTCGAGCCCGGCGGCGCTGAACTCACGCTCGGGGTCGATTTCGTCGCCGCTCTCGTAGCCGAGGACTCCGGCGGACACCGAGCGGACGAACTCCAGGGCGGCGGCGTCGCGTTCGGCCTCCGGCAGGTCGGCGAGCCGGCTGACCAGGGTGTCGGTCACGGCGGGCTTGCCGGAGCGGGCGGGTGCCAGCTCGGCGAGCACGGGCGGGATCTCCCCGGTGAGGCCTGCCTCGTTCAGCCGTACGGGAGAGAGGACCGCCTCGTCGCCGGCGAGTGCCGCGTCGAAGAGGGCCAGGCCCTGCTCGTGCCCCAGGGGGGCGAAGCCGGAGCGCTTGATGCGGTTGTGGTCGGCGGCGGACAGCTCCGAGCCCATGCCGCTCTCGCTCTCCCACAGGCCCCAAGCGAGGGAGAGGCCCCGCAGTCCGCGGCTGACGCGGTGGTGGGCGAGGGCGTCGAGGACGGCGTTGGCGGCGGCGTAGTTGCCCTGTCCCGCGTTGCCGACGAGTCCCGCGACGGACGAGAACATCACGAACGCGGTGTCGGGGTCCTGGATCAGGTCGTGCAGATGGAGCGCCGCGTCGACCTTGGGGCGCAGGACCTTGTCGAGTCCGCGCGGGGTGAGGGTGCCGATCGCGCCGTCGGAGAGCACACCGGCGGTGTGGATGACGGCGGACGGGGCGGGGATGTCCGCGAGGGCGCTCTCCAGCGACGGGCGGTCGGTGACGTCGCAGGCGACGACATCGACACGGGCGCCGAGCGCGGTGAGTTCGGCGTCCAGTTCCTTGGCGCCGGGCGAGTCGGGACCGCGCCGGCTGAGCAGGACGAGATGCCGTACGTCGTAGCGGGTGACCAGGTGCCGGGCGAAGAGACGGCCCAGCTCTCCGGTGCCGCCGGTGATCACGACGGTGCCGGCGAGGCTCTTGCGCCGCGGCGGCGGAGGGGTGCGGACGAGGCGCGGCCGGAGCAGGGCGCCGCCCCGTACGGCGAGCTGGGGTTCACCGGAGGCCACGGCGGTGGCGAGGGCGCGGCCGGAGTTGCCGGGGTCGTCGACGTCGACGAGGACGAAGCGGCCGGGGTGTTCGGACTGGGCGCTGCGGAGCAGTCCCCAGACGGCGGCGCCGGAGACGTCGGAGAGGTCCTCCTCGGCGCGGGCGGCCACCGCTCCGCTGCTGACCAGGACGAGCCGGGACTTGGCGAGGCGGGCGTCGTCCAGGAACTCCTGGACGAGCATGAGGGCGCGCTGGGCGGCCGAGCGCACCGGCGAGTCCTCGTCGGTGCAGGAGACGACGACCACGTCCGGCACGGACGTGCCCTTGCGGAGTGTCGCGTCGAGCTCGCGCAGGGTGGGGTAGGAGTCGAACGAGCGGCGGGTGGCCTTGAGCGCGCCGGTGAGACCGATGCGGTCGGTTCCGAGGAATCCCCAGTGCTGCTGCTCGGCGGTGTCCGACTGCTGCACGACGGACTTCCAGACGACGCGCAGCAGTTGGGTGCGCTGCGCGGCGGCGTCGAGCTGGTCGGCGGTGACGGGCCGGCTCACGACGGTGCCGATGGTGGCGATCGACTCGCCGTCCTCGCCGGTGAGCGCCAGGGAGAAGCCGTCCTCACCGGGCACGGTGTGGATGCGCACGGCGCGGGCGCCGGTCTTGTGCACGCGTATCCCGCGCAGCGCGAACGGCAGGAACGTCCTGTCCTCGCTGTCGATGCCCGGCACCAGCGCCGCCTGCAGCGCGGTGTCCAGCAGGGCCGGGTGCAGGAGGTAGTCGCCGGTGCCGGCCGTGGCGTCGAGCGCGGAGTCGGCGTAGACCTCCTCGCCGTGCGACCAGACCGCACGCAGACCGCGGAAGGCCGGACCGTACTGGAGCCCGCGGTCGGCGAAGCGGCTGTAGAGGTGCTCGATGTCGACCTCGTGGACTCCGTCAGGAAGCCCGGGCCGTTCTGCTTTGCTCATTGTCGCTTCCTTCGCGAAGTCCGGGCGGGGGTCAGACCACGGGCGGGTTGGTGACGGCGGCGGTGATCTCGCCGTGGCTCTCGCCACCCTGCTCGTCCGCGTAGTGGCACCGGGTCCGCAGGATCACGAGGGCTTCACGCAGGTCGTTGGCGTCCCACTCGGCGATGTCGATGATCTCGATCTCGCCGGTGAAACGACGGCCCTGCATGGCGCTGCGGAAGCTGGACTTGAAGTCGGTGATGAACACGTCGGCGAGCTGACGGGTCCAGAACTGCTCGATCGTCCAGCCGGAGAACGGCTCCACCAGCTTCTCGCGCACCGACATGGCCAGCAGGTAGTAGGCCATCTGGTTGAAGCAGATGTTGAACTCGACCGAGTTGAAGTGGCCGGTGTCGTCGATGTAGCAGGACTCGGGGATCTCGAAGGTGCACGTGGCGACGAGTCGCCCGCCCTCGCGGGGGTCGCCCTCGGAGGTGACCGTGGCCGAGGTGAGGTACTCGCACCGCTTGGCCCGGTACGGGGTCAGCACCCGGTGCAGCAGTTCCTCGTCGGTGGGGATGACGCGCCGGTCGGTGGCGTCGAGTAGCTGGGTCATGTGGGGTCTCCTGATCGTCGCGCGGTGCGGAGAAGGTCGGCCAGGCTCATGTTCTGGATCGCGGCGGTGCGGTCCTCGGCCGCCTCGGCCGGCTCCGTCTCCGGTTCGTTGTCCGGTTCGTTGATCGCCATTTCCTCGAGCAGGTGCCGGGTGAGGACCAGCGAGGTCGGGTGGTCGAAGACGAGCGTCGCGGGCAGGCGTTCCCCGATGACCTCACCGAGGCCGTTGCGGAACCGCACGGCGGCGAGGGAGTCGAAGCCCATGTCGCGGAACGACCGTTCGGGGTCGACCTCTTCGGCGTCGCCGAAGCCGAGAATGGTCGCGGTCTGGGCCCGCACGATGTCGAGCAGGGTCTGCTCGCGCCGGGCCGGGGTGAGCCGGGCCAGCCGGTCGCGCAGGCTCTCGGCGGGTTCGGCCGTCGGCGCGGCGGTGTCGACGACGCGACGGGCGGGGCCGCGTACCAGATCGCGCATCAGATACGGCACGTCGGCGCGGCTCTGGCCGCTCAGGTCGAGCCGTACGGGGGCGAGGAACGCCCGGTCGAGCGCCCCGGCGGCGTCCATCATCGCCAGGCCCTCCTGGGAGGCGATGGGCACGACGCCGTCGCGCACCATGCCGGCCACGTCGGCCTCGGCCAGTTCGCCGGTCATGCCGCTGGCTTCCTGCCAGAGTCCCCAGGCGAGCGACTGGGCGGGCAGCCCGTGCGCCCTCCGGTGTGCGGCGAGGCCGTCGAGGAAGGTGTTCGCGGCGGCGTAGTTGCCCTGTCCGGCTCCTCCGGTCACGCCGGCGGCGGACGAGAAGAGGACGAACGCCGAGAGGTCCTGGTCCGCGGTGAGTTCGTGCAGGTGCAGCGCCGCGTCGATCTTGGGGCGCATCACCGCCGCCATCTTCTCCGGTGTCAGCGAGGAGATGATGCCGTCGTCCAGGATGCCCGCGGTGTGGACGACTCCCGAGAGGGTGCGGCCCGCCAGGACGGTCGCCAGCGCGACCCGGTCCGAGGTGTCGCAGGCGACGACCTCCACGCGTGCGCCGAGCCCGGTGAGTTCGGTCGCCAGGTCGGCGGCGCCCGGTGCGTCGGGGCCGCGCCGGCTGGTGAGCAGCAGGTCGGTGACGCCGTGGTCGGTGACCAGGTGCCGGGCGACCAGGCTGCCCAGGGTGCCGGTGCCGCCGGTGATCAGTACGGCGCCGGGGCGGTCGCCGAAGACGGTGGCGGCATCGCCGCCGAGGTCCGCGGTGACCCGGGCCAGGCGCGGGCGGAGGAGGGTGCCGCCCCGTACGGCTATCTGTGCCTCGCCCGTGGCGACCGCCGCGTCGATGACGGTGTCGTCGGCGTCGGCGTCCAGGTCGACCAGGACGACGCGTCCCGGGTTCTCCGTCTGGGCGCTGCGGACGAGACCCCAGACGGCCGCTCCGGCGAGATCGGTGACGTCCTCGCCGCCCACGGACACGGCGCCGCGGGTGACGACCGTCAGCACGGCGTCGGTGGGGCCCTCGTCGAGCCAGGACTTGAGGACGGTCAGCGCCGACGCGGTCTCGGCGTGGGCCGATTCGGCCGTGGTGCCGCCGGTGCAGCGGTGCGCGACCGTCCGGGGGGCGCTGTCCGCGGCGGGGGCGGCGGGCGCCCAGACGAGCTCGAACAGCGAGTCGTCGTACGCGGTTGTCCGGGTCAGCGCGCCTGTGGCCACCGGCCGCAGGACGAGGGACTCGACCGAGGCGACGGGGCGGCCCGCCGTGTCGGTCAGGCGCAGCGCGACCTCGTCCTCGCCGAGGCTGGTCATCCGCAGCCGCAGTGCGGCGGCTCCCGAGGCGTGCAGGTCGACCCGGGTCCAGGCGAACGGGAGGGTGACGCGTTCGGCGTCGGTGGCGAGCAGCGCGGTGGCGTGCAGGGCGGCGTCGAGCGCGGCGGGGTGGATCCCGAACCGCTGGGCCTCGGCGGCGGCCTGCTCGGGCAGGGCGATGTCCGCGTACACGTCGTCGCCGGAGCGCCAGGCGGCACGCATGCCCTGGAACACCTCGCCGTACGCGAGTCCGTCGTCGGAGACGGGCTCGTAGAAGCCGGTGAGGTCGACCGGTTCGGCGTCGGCCGGGGGCCAGGCACCCGTCTCCTGGGCCGGTTCGGGTCCGGTGTCGGCGAGCGTGCCCTGGGCGTGCCGGGTCCAGACGGTGTCGGCGGAGGCGTTGTCGGGCCGGGAGTGGATCGACACGGTGCGCAGGTCGGCGTCGACGACGACCTGGATGGCCACGCCGCCGTGCTCCGGAAGCGCCAGCGGCGCCTCCAGGGTCAGCTCCTCGACGCGGCCCCGGCCGACCTCGTCGCCGGCCCGGACGGCCAGTTCGACGAAGCCCGATCCGGGGAAGAGGACGGTGCCGCCGACGACATGGTCGGCGAGCCAGGGCTGGCCGGAGAGCGACAGGCGTCCGGTGAGCAGCACTCCCCCGGCGGCGACCGGCACGGCCGCGCCGAGCAGCGGGTGGTCGGTGGGCAGCTGTCCGATGCCCACCGCGTCGCCGGTGTGCTCGGTCATGTGCAGCCAGTACCGCTTGCGCTGGAACGGGTACGTGGGCAGTTCGACCTGCTGGGCCCCGGCCCCGACGAACTGGGTGTCCCAGTCGACGGTCGCGCCCCGTACGTACGCCTCGGCCAGCGAGGTGACGAACTGGCGCGGGCTGCCGGAGTCGCGGCGCAGGCTGCCGACGAGCGTGGCGGACACCCCGGCCGACTCGGCGGTCTCGTCGAGACCGGTCAGCAGGCCCGGGTGCGGGCTGGCCTCGACGAAGATCTCGAAGCCGTCGGCGAGCAGGGCCCGCGTCGTCTCCTCGAACCGGACGGTCTGGCGGAGGTTGGTGTACCAGTACTCGGCGTCGAGACTCTCGGTGTCGAGTGTTCCGGCGGTGACGGTGGAGTAGAACGGCACGGACGAGGTCCGGGGGGTCAGGCCGCTCAGCTCGGTGAGCAGCCGGTCGCGGATCTCCTCCACGAACATCGAGTGGGAGGCGTAGTCCACGGGGATACGGCGGGACTGGACCTCGTCGGTGTCCAGGCGGGCGCGCAGCTCGTCGAGCGCCTCGGGGCTGCCGCAGACGACCACGGAGCTCGGGCCGTTGACGACGGCGAGCTGGAGGCGGCCGTCCCAGTCGGCCAGGTACTCACCGGCCCGGTCGGCGGAGAGGGCGACCGACATCATGCCGCCCCGGCCCGCCAGGTCCTGCCGGATGACGCGGCTGCGCAGGGCGACGACGCGGGCGCCGTCCTCCAGCGACAGGGCGCCGGCGACGCACGCGGCGGCGATCTCGCCCTGGGAGTGGCCGACGACGGCGGCCGGTTCGACACCGGCGGCGCGCCAGGCCTCGGCGAGCGAGACCATCAGCGCCCACAGGGTGGGCTGGACGACGTCGACGGCGTCCAGGGCCGGTGCGCCGGGCGCGCCGTGGACGACGTCGAGGAGGTTCCACTCGACGTACGGTTCGAGGGCCTTGGCGCATTCACCGAGGCGGGTCGCGAACGCCGGTGAGTGCTCCAGCAGTTCGACGCCCATGCCCTGCCACTGGGAGCCCTGGCCGGGGAAGACCAGCACGGCGCGCGAGTCGCCGCGCTGGAGTCCCTGCACGACGGCGGGGGACGGGTTCCCGGCGGCCAGCGCGTCGAGTCCGGCGAGCAGACCGTCGCGGTCGGCGTCCACGATCACGGCCCGGTGTTCCAGGGCGGCGCGCCCGCGGGCGAGCGACGCGGCGGCGTCCACCTCGTCGACGTCGTCGTTGTCGCGCAGGAAGGCGGCCATCTGCGCCGCCTGGGCGCGGAGCGCCTCGGGGGACGATCCGGACACGGTGAGCGGGACGATCGGCGGGCGCGGGCCGCGCTGTTCGCCCGCTCCGGCCGGCGGTGCCTGCTCGATGATCACGTGGGCGTTGGTGCCGCTGACGCCGAAGGAGGAGACGGCCGCGCGGCGCGGGCGGCCGTCGGACGACCAGTCCCTGGGCTCGGTGAGGAGTTCGACGGCGCCTTCGGTCCAGTCGATGTGCGGCGACGGGGTCTCGGCGTGCAGGGTGCGGGGCAGCACCCCGTGGCGCATCGCCATCACCATCTTGATGACGCCGGCGACTCCGGCGGCCGCCTGGGTGTGGCCGAGGTTGGACTTGACCGAGCCGAGCCACAGCGGGTCCTCCCGCCGCTCCTGGCCGTAGGTGGCCATGAGCGCCTGTGCCTCGATCGGGTCACCCAGGGTGGTGCCGGTGCCGTGGCCCTCGACCGCGTCGATGTCGGCGAGCGTGAGGCCCGCGGAGGCCACGGCCTGCCGGATCACCCGCTGCTGGGCGGGGCCGTTGGGCGCCGCGATGCCGTTGGACGCGCCGTCCTGGTTGATGGCCGAGCCGCGGACGATCGCGACCACCGGGTGGCCGTTGCGCCGGGCGTCGGAGAGGCGTTCGAGCACGAGGAGTCCCGCGCCCTCGCCCCAGCCGGTGCCGTCGGCGTCCGCGCCGTACGCCTTGCAGCGTCCGTCGGGGGCGAGACCGCTCTGGAGGCTCATTCCCACGAAGGTCTCGGGCGTGGCCATGACGGTGACGCCGCCGGCCAGCGCGAGCGAGCACTCGCCCTGCCGCAGCGACTGCATCGCCCAGTGCATGGCGACCAGGGAGGAGGAGCAGGCGGTGTCGATGGTGACCGCGGGGCCCTGGAGTCCGAGGGTGTAGGCGATGCGCCCGGAGGCGATGCTGCCGAGGCCGCCGCCGGCGGTGAAGCCCGCGAGGTCCTCCGGCACGTCGCCCGAGCGCGTCGTCCAGTCGTGGTTCATGACACCGGCGAACACACCGGCGGCGGTGCCCTTCAGCGACAGCGGGTCGATACCGCCGCGCTCCAGGGCCTCCCAGGCGACCTCCAGCAGCATGCGGTGCTGGGGGTCCATCGCCTGGGCCTCCTTCGGGCTGATACCGAAGAAGGCGGGGTCGAACTCGGCGGCGTCGTGCAGGAAGCCGCCCTCACGTGTGTACGTGGTGCCGTGCTTGCCGGGCTCGGGGTCGTAGATGTCCTCGGTGTGCCAGTCCCGGTCCTCGGGGAAGTGGGTGATGGCGTCGGTGCCGCCGGCGACCAGCTTCCACAGGTCGGCGGGAGAGGTCACTCCGCCCGGGTAGCGGCAGCCCATCGCCACGATCGCGATCGGCTCGTCGGTCGCGGTGCGTACGGCGGCCCGGGGCGCCGCGACGACGGGCGCGGCGCCGCGCACGGTTTCGAGGACGTGGTCGACCAGGGCGCGGGGCGTCGGGTGGTCGAAGATGAGCGTGGAGGTCAGCCGCAGCCCGGTGGCCGTACCGAGCGCGTTGCGCAGCTCGATGGCGGCCAGGGAGTCGAAGCCCAGCTCGGTGAAGGCGCGGCGGGGGTCGATCGCGGTGCCGCTGTCGTGGCCGAGTACGGCGGCGATCTGCGTACGGACCAGGTCGAGGACGATCCGCTCGCGTTCGGCGTCCGGCTTCCCGGCAAGCCGGTCGGCCAGCGCTCCGCCGGGGCCGCTCGCGGCCGCCGCGGCGGCGGTGTGCCGACGGGCGGGCGGGCGGACCAGACCGCGCAGCATGTGCGGGATGCCCTCGGAACGGGCCCGCAGCACGGGTGCGTCGATGCGCAGCGGGACCAGCGCCGGGGCGCCGGTGAGCAGGGCCTGGTCGAGAAGGGCGAGGTTCTCCTCGGAGTCCAGGGCGGGGAGCCCGGAGCGCTCGGCGCGGCGCAGCGTCACCTCGTCGAGACGGGCGCCCATTCCCGCGTCGCCCGCCCAGAGGTTCCAGGCGAGGGACGTCGCGGGCAGGCCCTGGGCGGTACGGTGCGCGGCGAGCGCGTCCAGGAAGGCGTTGGCGGCGGCGTAGTTGCCCTGTCCGGCCGCCTCCATGGTGCCGGCCGCGGAGGAGAACAGCACGAAGGCGGCGAGCGGGAGTTCACGGGTCAGGTCGTGCAGATGCCAGGCGCCGTCGGCCTTGCCGTGGAAGACGGTGCCGACCTGCTCGGGCGTGAGCGATCCGGCGAGTCCGTCGTCGACGACTCCGGCGCTGTGGACGACGCCGGTCAGCGGGTGCTCCCCCGGGATCGTCGCCAGCAGCGCGGCCACGGCGGCGCGGTCGGCGACATCGCAGGCGGCCACGGTCGCCAGGGCGCCCAACTCGGCCAGTTCGGCGACGAGTTCGGTGGCGCCGGGGCTGTCGGGGCCGCGCCGGCCGGTGAGCAGCAGGTGCTTGACACCGTGCTGTCGTACGAGGTGACGGGCGACCACGCCGCCCAGACCGCCGGTGCCGCCGGTGATCAGCACGGTGCCGTCGGGGTTCCACGCGAGGGGGCGCGGGTCCTCGGGTACGGGGGTGCGGGCCAGGCGGGGCACGAGCACCTTGCCCTCGCGCAGGGCGAGTTGCGGTTCGGTGGAGGCGAGGGCGGCGCGCAGCTCGTGTTCGGGCACGTCGCGGTCGGTGCCGACGAGGACGAAGCGGCCGGGGTTCTCGGCCTGCGCGGAGCGCACCAGCGCCCACGGGGAGGCGACGGCGAAGTCGTACGGCGCGCCGCGGGTGACGATCGCGAGGCGGGTGTCGTCGCGCAGCGCGTCCTGGATCAGCGTCAGGACGTGCAGCGTGGCGGCGCGCGCCGCGTCGGCGGGCTCGCCGGGGAAGGTCTCGGGGACGTACGCCAGCTCGAACTCCTGGGCGGCGGCGTCCGGTTCCGACGGGGCCTGGATCTCGGTCCATTCGACGTTCAGCAGCGAGCCGCCGCCGGTGCCGGTGGACCGTACGCCGTCCATCGGCACGGGCCGCTGGACGAGGGACCGGACGGTGGCGACCGGCGCGCCGTTGACGTCGGCCAGTTCGACCGTGACCTCGTCGGGCGCGGTCTGGACGACATGGACGCGTACGGCGGTGGCGCCGCCTGCGTGCAGTTCGACACCGCGCCAGGCGAACGGGAGCCGTACCTGGCCGTCGTCCTCGGGCCCCTCGGAGGCGTGCAGCGAGGAGTCCAGCAGCGCGGGGTGGAGTCCGAAGCGCTCGCCGCCGGCCTCGTCGAGGGCGACCTCGGCGAAGACGTGGTCGCCACGGCGCCAGGCGGCGCGCACGCACTGGAACGCGGGGCCGTAGCCGTACCCCTGGGCGGCCTGGCGGCTGTAGAGGCCCTCGACGTCGAGCGGCTCGGCGTCGGCCGGGGGCCACTGGGCGAAGACCTCGGGGTCGCCGGTGGGGCCCTCGCTGTGCTCGGTCAGTACGCCACTGGCGTGGCGGGTCCAGTTCTCCTCGCTCCCGGCGGGGCGCGAGTAGATCTCGACGGAGCGGCGGCCGGAGGTGTCGAGCGCGCCGACGACGACCTGGATCTCGACCCCGGCGTCCGTGGTCACGGCCAGCGGCGTCTCCAGGGTGAGTTCCTCGACGGCGGCGCAGCCCGCCTCGTCACCGGCGCGTACGGCCAGTTCGACGAGTCCGGTGCCGGGGACGAGGACGACACCCGCGATGACGTGGTCGGCCAGCCACGGCTGCGACCGGGTGGACATCCGGCCGGTCAGGATCAGTCCGTCGGCGCCGGCGAGGCTGACGGCGGTGTCCAGCAGCGGGTGGCCGAGGGTGCCGGGGTTGCTGCTGCCGCCGTCCAGCCAGTAGCGCCTGCGCTGGAAGGAGTAGGTGGGCAGCGCGGTGCGGCGGGCGCCGCGGCCGTCGAAGAACCGCTCCCAGTCGACGGCGACACCGTGGGCGTGTGCCAGGCCGAGCGCGGTGAGGGTCTGGCGCTCCTCGTCGTGGCCGTCGCGCAGCAGCGCGGCGAACGCGGCGTCGGCGCCGCCGTCGGCGAGGCACTCACGGCCCATGGCCGACAGGACGGCGTCGGGTCCCAGTTCCAGATAGGTGGTGACGCCCTGGGACTCCAGCCAGCTCATCGCGCCGGCGAACCGGACGGGCTCGCGGACGTGCCGCACCCAGTAGTCGGCGTCGAACGCCTCGACGGGCTCCCCGGTCAGGTTGGAGACCACGGGGACGCGCGGGGCGGAGTAGGTCAGGGTCTCGGCGACACGGCGGAAGCCGTCGAGCATCGGCTCCATCAGCGGCGAGTGGAACGCGTGGGAGACGCGCAGCCGGCGCGTCTTGCGTCCCTCCTCCTTGAAGCGGGCGGCGACGGCCAGGACGGCGTCGGTCTCGCCCGAGAGAACGACGGCCTTCGGGCCGTTGACGGCCGCGATGCCGACCTTGTCGGTGAGGTACGGGGCGACCTCTTCCTCCGTCGCCTGGACGGCCACCATGGCGCCGCCGGAGGGGAGTTCCTGCATCAGCGAGCCGCGCGCGCCGACCAGCAGCGCCGCGTCGGCGAGGGTCATCACGCCGGCGGCGTGGGCGGCGGCGATCTCGCCGATGGAGTGTCCGGTGACGAGCGCGGGCGTCACGCCCCACGATTCGAGCAGCCGGAACATGGCGGTCTCGACGGCGAAGAGCGCGGCCTGCGCGTAGCGGGTCTGCTGGAGCAGCTCGGCCTGCGGCGAGTCGGGCTCGGCGAACAGCACCTCGCCCAGGGGCTCGTCGAGGTGGAGGTCGAGATGGTCGGCGGCGTCCTGGAGCGCCCGCGCGAACACCGGGAAGGCGCGCACCAGTTCACGGCCCATGCCCAGACGCTGGCTGCCCTGGCCGGTGAAGAGGAACGCGGTACGGCCGGTGGCCAGCGTCGTGCCGGTGACCAGTCCGGGCGCGCTCTCGCCGGTGGCGAGGGCGGTCAGGGCGCGGCGCAGTTCCTCACGGTCGCCGGCCACGACGGTGGCGCGGTCGCGGAGCGCGGCGCGGGTGGTGGCGGTGGAGTAGGCGAGGTCGAGCGGCGAGGCGGTGTCGACCTTCGCCAGCAGTCGTTCGGCCTGGCCGCGCAGGGCGTCGTGGCCCTGGGCCGACAGGACGACCGGCACGGGGCGCTCGGCCACCGGCTTCTCGTCGGACCCGTCGTCGGTGACGAGGGCGGCGGGCGGCTCCTCGATGATGACGTGGGCGTTGGTGCCGCTCGCGCCGAACGAGGAGATACCGGCGCGGCGGGGCGTCTCGGTGGCCTCCCACGGGACGGGCTCGGTCAGCAGCTGTACGGTGCCGTCCGACCAGTCGACATGGCCGGTCGGCTCGTCGACGTGCAGGGTGCGGGGCAGCGTGCGGTTCCGCATCGCCTGGACCATCTTGATGATGCCGGCGGCGCCGGCCGCCGCTCCGGTGTGCCCGATGTTGGACTTCACCGAGCCGAGCCAGAGGGGCTTCTCGGGGGAGCGTCCGCGTCCGTAGGCGGCGACCAGGGCCGTGCCCTCGATGGGGTCGCCGAGTGTGGTGCCGGTGCCGTGCGCCTCGACCGCGTCGATCTCCTCGGGCAGCAGACGCGCGTCGGCGAGCGCCCGGCGGATGACGCGCTGCTGCGCGAGGCCGTTGGGCGCGGACAGGCCGTTGGTGGCGCCGTCCTGGTTGATGGCGGTGCCGCGGATCACGGCGAGCACGGGGTGTCCGTCGCGCAGGGCGTCGGACAGCCGGGCGAGGACGAAGACGCCGACGCCCTCGGCGAAGGAGGTGCCGTCCGCCGCGGCGGCGAACGCCTTGATCCGTCCGTCGGGGGCCAGTCCGCGCTGGCGGCTGAACGTGGTGAACGTTCCGGGGCTGGAGATCACGGTGACGCCGCCGGCCAGCGCCAGGCCGCACTCGCCGCCCTGGAGCGAGCGCACGGCGAGGTGGAGGGCGGTGAGGGAGCCCGAGCAGGCGGTGTCGACGGTGAGGGTGGGGCCTTCGAAACCGAGGGTGTAGGCGACGCGGCCGGAGACGACGCTGGGCAGGTTGCCGCCCAGGACGTAACCGTCGAGGCCGTCGGGCGCCTCGTGGGTCCGGGGCCCGTACTCGTGCGGCTCGACGCCGATGAAGACACCGGAGGAGGTGCCGCGCAGCCGGCCGGGGTCGATGCCCGCGTGTTCCAGTGCCTCCCAGGACGTCTCCAGCAGCAGCCGCTGCTGGGGGTCCATGGCCAGCGCTTCCTTGGGATTGATCTGGAAGAAGTCGGCGTCGAAGTCGGCCGCGTCCGGCAGGAATCCGCCGCGCCGTACGTAACTGGCGCCGGTGACCGAGGGGTCGGGGTTGTAGATGCGGTCGAGGTCCCAGCCGCGGTCGGCGGGGAAGTCGGTGAGCACGTGGGTGTCGTCGGAGACGATCCGCCACAGGTCCTCGGGCGTGCTCACGCCACCGGGGAAGCGGCAGCCGATGCCGACGATCGCGATCGGCTCGCCGAACACCGACGGCAGGTCGGGCGCCGTCGACTCGTCGAGGGCCTCGGGCGCGGCGGTGCCCTGCACCAGGTCCGCGAGGTGCCCGGCCAGGGCCAGCGGTGTCGGGTGGTCGAAGGCGAGCGTGACAGGCAGCTCCACCCCCACCTCGGCGGCGAGGCGCCGCTGCAACTGGACCAGGCCCAGCGAGTCCAGGCCACCCGCCAGGAACGGGCGGTCGGCCGCCAGGTCGACGGCCCCGTCCCCGTAGGCGTCGGGATCGGCGGCCAGCAGCACCGCTGCGGCTTGCGCCAGCACCAGTTCCAGCATCGCGGCCCTTGACTGCTCGGTCATGTGCATACTCCGCAACGAAGAAGAGGCATGGAAACGTAGAGGACGCGTGGAGTCGATCGAGTGGGTGTCAGGACGTCACGCGGGCGGCCAGGGCGGCGCGGTCGACCTTGCCGTTCACGGTCACCGGGAACTCGTCCACGACGGTCAGACCGTGCGGGACCATGTAGGCGGGCAGCGCGGAGCGGCAGAAGGCGAGGACTTCCTTGGTGTCCGGCGCGGGGCCCGCGGGGGCGCAGGTGACGAAGGCGTGCAGCAGCGGGTCGCCGTCCTCGCGGGGCAGGACCATGGCGACGGCGCCGGTGATTCCGGTGAACTGGCCGACACGGCGCTCGACCTCGCCCAGCTCGACGCGGTTGCCGCGGATCTGGACCTGGGAGTCGACACGGCCGCGGAAGTACATCTCGCCCTCGGGCCCCATGGAGGCGAGGTCGCCGGTCTTGAACACGACCTGGCCCGATCCGGGGTGCAGCGGGTCGGGGAGGACGACGGAGCGGGTGGCCTCCGGGTCGCGCCAGTAGCCGGAGAACAGCGAGGGGCTGCGGAGGTAGATCTCGCCGATCGCGCCGGGCTCGTCCACGGGGGTGCCGTCGGATCCCAGGAGCATCATCTCGGCGCCGGCGACGGCGTAGCCGATCGACAGGCGCTCGGTGCCGGGCGGCAGCGGGTTGGGCACCTCGGTGATGGACGCGGCCATCGTCTCGGTGGCGCCGTAGCCGTTGGTGAAGCGGGCCTTGGGCAGCAGGTCCTGGAGGCGGCGCAGTTCGTCGAGGGGGAAGTCCTCCCCGGAGAAGGTGATGCGCCCGAGGACGCCCTCCTGGCCCATCTCGGCGAGCAGTTCGGACTCGTGGCGCAGCACGGGGCGCCAGACCGAGGGGACACCGTCGACCTGTGTGACGCCGGCGTCGCGCAGGAACGACAGGAAGCGGCGGGGCCAGTTGAGACGGGCGCGCGGTACGGGCACCAGGGTGGCGCCGTGGCCGAGGGCGAGGCCGATGTCGAACAGCGCGAAGTCGAACTGGAGCGGGGAGGTGTTCGCCACCCGGTCCTCGGACGTGATGAGTTCGGCGGCCTCGGCGCCGCGCAGGAACGCGATGACGCCGCGGTGGCTCATGACCACGCCCTTGGGGCGGCCGGTCGTGCCCGACGTGAAGGTGATGTACGCGGTGTCGATGGGCGTCACCACCCGGCGGCGGCGTACGCGCGGTACGGGCGGCCGCTCGACGGTGAGACCGTCGGGGCCGAACCGTGCGGTGCCGACCGCCTCGGGTATGCCGGTCCGCTTTCCGTGGTCGGACTGGAGGTACAGCGACGGCTCCGCGCTGTCGATGATCGTCAGCAGCCGCTCGTCCGGGACCTCGGGGCTGGTCGGGGTGAACGGGAGGCCCAGCGTGGCGCAGGCGAGAAGGGTCGCCACGGCGTCCGCGTTGGTGTCGGACTCCAGGATGACGCGGTCGCCGACGTCGAGGCCGAGCGCGTCGAGTGCCTCGACGAGTCGGTCGACACGGCTCTCCAGCTCGCCGTAGGTGACGGTCTCCAGACCGCCGTCCGCCGCCGCCTGGATCACGGCCGGCCGGTCGGGATCCCTCCGGGCCGCCGCCAGCAGATAAGTCCGCAGGTTGTCGACCGACGCGTGCGCCCGGACCGGACGAGCTCCATTCGGGCTCATGCGCCACCTTCTCGATTCAGCGTTTCCGACTAATGCCAGCCCATTTCTAACAGGTGGGCTTTTCGGCTCGCAAGAACCCCTGGCCACCGTCCGTAGAACTAGGGGGCCCTAGGGGTTATGCGACCAGTAGGGGCCAACAACACTGACCGTACAACAGTGGGATCGAAGTGGCGGGTCTTTCGGATCGCATCCGGTGAGCCCGACAAATAGGGAGAGCGAGAATATGTCGGCGATTATCTTTCCCGGAATCGGCCCGGTCCGGCTCGCCGACTCGGCGCGGTTCATGGTGACGCATCCCATAGCCCGCCGGCTCGTCGCCGAGACCGACCGGGTGCTTGGTTATTCGCTGCTCGACAGCTACCGGGAAGCCGAGGACCGGGGCGACCAGGGCGCGTTCCCCGAGCCGGCCCGGATCGCGTTCCTGGTGCAGTGCCTGGCGCTGGCCGAGTGGGCGGTCAAGGAGCACGGTCTGGAGCCGGCCGTCTGCGCGGGCGCCAGCTTCGGCGGTACGGCGGCGGCGGTGCACTCCGGCGCGCTGTCGTTCCCCGAGGCCGTGAAGATGACCGCCGCGTGGGGCCGTCGTGTGGACGACCACTTCGCGAGCGAGCACCGCGACATCGTCACCCAGTCGTTCGCCCGTGTCCCGGCCGACCGGCTCGCCGAGATCCAGGCCGAGTTGGACACGCGTGGCGACTGGAACGAGGTGGCCTGCCAGGTCGACCACGACTTCCACATGCTGTCGGTGCGCGAGGACGTCGTGGAGTGGCTGCAGAAGCGGCTCCGCGCCGCCGGTGGCCTGCCGCTCTACGTCATGCGGCCGCCGATGCACTCGGCTCTCTTCACCGCGCTGCGGGAGGAGATCGCGGCGGAGATCACCGCGGACATCGATTTCTCCGACCCCGCCATTCCCGTCATGTCCGACCATGACGGTTCGCTGGTACGGACGGGCGCCGGGGTGGAGGAATTGCTGCTGAACGCCGTGACGCGCACCGTGCGGTGGCCGGCCGTGGTCGAGACGATCAAGGGTCTTGGCGTCGACCGCGTGTATGTCACCGGGCAGGACGCCCTGTGGGGCCGGGTGGAGGCCATGACCGACGCGTTCCAGGTGGTGGCGGTCCGTCCCGACACAGCTATGCGACCGCGCCGTCGTAGCGCGATCGCATAGCGAGCATGAGGAGAATCCGGTCAGCGCATGGCTTCCAGGGTTTTCCACAGAGTCCCGGGAGTGGCGAAGTTGTCCATGTTGAGCGCATCGTCGACGAAACGGACGCCATACGTGTCCTCCACCGAGGACAGCAGCGAGACCATTCCCATGGAGTCGAGGCCGAAATCGCGCAGGCTCAGCTCGGCGGTCAACTCCTCGTCCGGTTCCAGCAAAGGAATCTGTTTACGGAGAAGTTGCTCGAAAGATTCGTCCCACATACGGGCTCCCGTGTTTTCCCGACGTTTACCGAATAGTCGGCGTCGCCGCCAACCTAAGCCCCGCACCCCAGGGGTCGGCACCCCTATCCACCCCTTTCCCTCTTCGGAGCAAGGACAATGAATCAGACACCCGTCCCCGGCCAAGGTCTGCACGAGCGGTTCCTGAGCGGCCTGGCACTGTCGCCCGGCCGGACCGCGATCCGCGTGGACGCCGCCGAGAGCCTGACGTACGAGGAGATGCACGAACTGGCGATGCGCCGGGCCGGGGCACTGCGGGCGATGGCCCCCGAGGGGCCGCACAACGTCGCCGTTCTGGCGGACAAGAGCCTGACCGCCTACGTCGGGATCATCGCGGCGCTGTACGCGGGCGCCACCGTCGTGCCGCTCAATCCGCGGTTCCCCGCCGAGCGCACCCGGTCCATGCTCACCGCCGCCAACGTCTCGACGGTCATCGCCGACCCGATCGGCCGGGCCTCGCTCCTGGAGACCGAGCTGGATCTGCCGGTCCTGGACGAGTCACCGACGACGCCGTCGCTGGACGCGCCGGTGCCGGTCGACCCGTCGGACATCGCCTACGTCCTGTTCACGTCGGGCTCGACGGGCCGCCCCAAGGGGGTGCCGATCAGCCACGAGGCCAACCACCACTACTTCAACCTGCTCGACGAGCGCTACGACTTCAGCCCCGACGACGTGTTCTGCCAGAACGTCGGGCTCAACTTCGACTGCGCCATGTTCGAGATGTTCTGCGCCTGGGGCAACGGGTCCCAGGTGCACGCCATTCCCCCGGCGGCCCACCGCGACCTGCCGGCGTTCTTCGCCGAGCGGCGGATGACGGTGTGGTTCTCCACCCCGAGCGGCATCACCTTCATCCGGCGGATGGGCGGTCTGACCCCCGGCTCGATGCCCACGCTGCGGTGGACCTTCTTCGCGGGTGAGGCGCTGCTGCACGAGGACGCCGCCGACTGGCACGTCGCCGCGCCGCAGTCGAAGATCGAGAACCTGTACGGGCCGACCGAGCTGACCGTGACGATCACCGGGCACCGCTGGTCGCCCGACGCCTCCGAGCGGCAGAGCGTGAACGGCGGCGTCCCGATCGGAAAGGTGCACCCGGGCCACGAGCACCTGCTGCTGGACGACGACGGAAAGCCGTCGGTGGAGGGCGAACTGGTCATCAGCGGACCGCAGATGACCCCCGGTTATCTGAACGCCGACGACAACCAGGGCCGGTTCCTGGAGCGCGACGGCCTCCGCTGGTACCGGACCGGGGACCGGGTGCGCCGGCTGGACGACGAGGAGCTGATCTACCTCGGCCGTATGGACGCCCAGGTGCAGATCCAGGGCTTCCGGGTCGAGCTGGCCGAGGTCGACCATGTCGTACGGCAGCAGTGCCCCGGTGTCCAGAACGCGGCCACCGTCACCCGGCCCGCGCCGAACGGTGGTCTGGAGCTCGTCCTGTACTACACCGGTGAGCGTGTCCCGTCGGCGACGCTGCGCCGCCAGCTGGCCGAGCACCTGCCCGACCCGATGGTGCCCAAGACGTTCCGGCACGTGGCGGAGTTCCCGCTGAACTCCAACCGCAAGGTCGACCGGGCTCAGCTGGCCCGGGAGGCCGCCGCGATGTCAGACGGTCGTTCCTGACCTGAAGTGATGGGCGTTCTCCACGACCGTCCGCAACGCCTCGGCGAGCGATACGCCCGTCGAGGCGTGCTCCGGGTCCACGACCCACTGCATCATCACGCCGCTGAGCAGCGCGTGGTAGAACTGCCCGACCGCGGTCGCTGTGGGCGGCGACAACTCGTCGCCGCCCCAGAGGAGTTGGACCAGGCCGTTCTGCGCCTGCTGCTGTGCCTCGATGAAGAAGGTACGCACCTCGGGCACATGGTCGCGCTGGGAGATCGCGTCGAACTGCGCCCCCCACACCGGGCGGTGCCGTTCGAACAGCTCGATCACCCGCGTCCAGGCCACCTCGAAGCGCTCGATCGGATCCTCGGGCAGGTCCCCCACATCGGCGAGCGCCCCCTTCAGCTCCTCGGCCCACTCCTCCAGCGCCTCCATGATGGCGGCGTTGAGCAGTGCTTCCTTGGTGCCGTAGTGATAGCCGATCGAGGCCAGATTCGTGCCCGACGCCTCGACGATGTCGCGCGCGGTGGTACGTGCGTACCCCTTCTCGTAGAGGCAGCGCTTCGCCCCTGCCAGCAGGTCCTCTCGGTGTCCCATGTCGAGAGTCTAGCCATTCCCTCAGTGATCTGTCTTAAACAGATGTCCTAAACAGAATCTGAATTAGACGAATCTCTTATACAGATCTAGAGTCGAGGCCATGAGTCCGCAACGTGCAACCTTGAAGGACTGGGTCGGCCTTGCCGTCCTTGTCGTCCCTGTCCTCATGATGTCGATGGACATGACGGTGCTGTACTTCGCGCTGCCGTTCCTCAGCGCGACCCTGGAACCGAGCGCCACCGAGCAGCTGTGGATCGTCGACATCTACGCGTTCATGCTCGCCGGGCTGCTCATCGCGATGGGCACGCTCGGCGACCACATCGGGCGCCGGCGGCTGCTCATCATCGGCGCCGTCGTCTTCGGCGCGTCGTCGCTCGCGTCCGCCTACGCGACCAGCGCGGAGCTTCTGATCCTCGCCCGCGCGGTCCTCGGCATGTCCGGCGCCGTCCTCGCGCCGTCCACGCTCTCCCTGATCCGCAACATGTTCCACGATCCCGGCCAGCGCCGTACCGCCATCGCGGTGTGGACGGCCGGCCTCTCCGGCGGCGCCGCCCTGGGGCCGATCGTCTCCGGCCTGCTGCTGGAGCACTACTGGTGGGGCTCGGTCTTCCTGATCAACATCCCGGTGACGATCCTGATCGTCGTGCTGGGCCCGATCCTCCTGCCTGAGCACCGCGACCCCAATCCGGGCCGGTTCGACTTCCTCGGTGCCGTGCTGTCGCTGGCGGCCATGATTCCCGTGATCTACGGCATCAAGGAGCTCGCCGACGACGGCTTCGCCTGGGAGCCGGTCGCCATCACCGCCGCCGGTGTCGTGATGGCCGTGCTCTTCGTCCTGCGCCAACGCTCCACCCCCAACCCGCTGATCGACCTGAGCCTCTTCAAGAACCGGGGGTTCACCGCGTCGATCGGCGTCAACCTGGTGGCCCTGTTCGCGATGATCGGCTTCCTGCTCTTCGCGACCCAGTGGATCCAACTGGTGTACGGGCTGGACCCGTTGGAGGCGGGCCTGTGGACACTGCCCGCGCCGCTGGCGGTGGCGGTCACCACCTCGGTCGCCGTCGTCCTGGCCAAGAAGATCCGCCCCGGCTTCATCATGGCCGTCGGCATGATCGTCGCGGCGGGTGGCTTCGCCATCATGACCCAGCTGCGCGCCGACTCGGAGCTGGCCATCGCCGTGGTCGGCGCCAGCGTGGTGTCGGCCGGTATCGGCATGGCGATCCCGCTGACCGCCGACCTGATCGTCTCCGCGGCTCCGGAGGACCGGGTGGGCGCCGCCGCGGCGCTGCCCGAGACCGCCAACCAGCTCGGCGGAGCCCTGGGCGTGGCGATTCTGGGCAGTATCGGTGCCGCCGTCTACACCCGGGACATCGACGACGCGACGAAGGGACTGCCCGCCGAGGCCGCGGAGGCGGCGGAGGGCTCGCTCGGCGGCGCGACGGAAGTGGCCGCGCATCTGCCCGCCGACGCGGGCGACTCCCTCGTCCAGGCCGCCGGCGAGGCCTTCACCCGCGGCATGAACATCAGTGCCGTGGTGGGCGGCGCCGTCATGCTGCTCGGCGCCCTGGCCGCGGCCCTGCTCCTGCGCGGTGTCAAGACTCCGACCACCCCGTCCGGACCGACGGGTCAGCCGGGATCCGAGGACACGCTGATGCTGCGCCGTGTCAAGATGCCTCCCGCCCCGCCCGGGCCGGCGAACCAGCCGTGGAACGGCAGGCCCCCCGTACACACGCCCAACCAGTAACGGCCGGCGCCCGGCAGAAGCTCCGACGCACGACCCGACGAAGAAGGGGGC